>NZ_JBIRZM010000001.1:0-352341 GCF_044390825.1 Streptomyces sp. NPDC018833
GGTTGATAGGCCGGATATGGAAGCCAGGTAACTGGTGGAGTTGACCGGTACTAATAGGCCGAGGGCTTGTCCTCAGTTGCTCGCGTCCACTGTGTTAGTTCTGAAGTAACGAACTCGCCTTGTCGGCTGGTAGTTCGGACATCTTCATAGAGTTTCGGTGGTCATTGCGTTAGGGAAACGCCCGGTTACATTCCGAACCCGGAAGCTAAGCCTTTCAGCGCCGATGGTACTGCAGGGGGGACCCTGTGGGAGAGTAGGACGCCGCCGAACAATCATTGTGGGAAAGCCCCGGAACCTCGTTCCGGGGCTTTCCTGCGTTTCCGGGCAGTTATTAGCGGAGGCGATCGGCCATGCGGCAGGCCGGAGAAACGCGGCCCGCTTCGTGTACGGGCTGTATAGGTCTCAAGGTCCACAGGCTGCCGGTCTGTCGACAGCTGCACTCCGCCTCATGCCTGCGACACGCCGCGAAGCCTCGCAGGCAGCGCCTGCGAGCAAAGGTCACCATCACGATCTACGGCTGAAGCACTGGCCAGGCCGAGCGCGTTGTCTGCCTCATTGACCAGTGGTCACAGGCGGCCGGCGGCCTTCAACGCCAGGTACGCATCCGCCAGTGCAGGTGCGAGCTTGTCGGGTGTCGCGTCGACGACACTGACTCCGTGGCGCTGAAGCTGTTCAGCTGTGCGTTGCCGCTGGATGCGGGCCTGTGTGCCGGCTGCTGCTTCGTAGACGCCTTCGGGGCTTCCGCGCCTACTGGTCATCTGCTCGACGTGAGGGTCGGCGACGGACGCGACGAGCACGGTGTGCCGACGGGTGAGCTGAGGCAGGACCGGCAGCAGCCCCTCCTCGATCGGAGTCGCGTCGAGGCTGGTGAGAAGGACGACGAGCGAGCCGCGCGGTGCGTTCTGCAACGCGGCGGCGCTGAGTCCGCGGGCGTCGGTCTCGATGAGTTCCGGTTCCAGCGGGGCGAACGCGTTGACCATGGCGGGCAGGATGTCCCCGGCGGAGCGGCCCTGGACCTGGGCACGTACCCGCCGATCGTAGGCAAGCAGGCCCACGCGGTCACCGGCACGTGAGGCCAAGGCGCTGAGGAGGAGGGCCGCGTCCATGGCGGCGTCGAGGCGCGGTACGTCGCCAACGCGTCCTGCCGAGGTACGGCCGGTGTCCAGGACCACGAGAATGTGTCGGTCCCGCTCCGGGCGCCATGTACGGACGGCGACGGTGGCTCTGCGGGCAGTGGCACGCCAGTCGATCGAGCGGGTGTCGTCACCCGGAACGTAATCACGGAGGCTGTCGAACTCCGTGCCCTGTCCGCGGATCAGAGTGCTGGTCCGGCCGTCGAGTTCGCGAAGTCTCGCCAGCCGCGAGGGCAGGTGCTTGCGACTGGCGAAGGGCGGCAGTACGCGTACGGTCCAGGGGACGTGGTGGTTGCCCTGACGGGCGGCGAGACCCAGAGGGCCGTAGGAACGGATGGTGACGCGCTCGGCGTGACGATCGCCTCGTCGGGTCGGGGTGAGCACGGTGGTGACTCGCCGGCGTTCTCCGGCGGGCACCTTCAGGGGGTGCCTGGATGCTTGCTCGGTGCCCGTAGCCCAGGTGCTGGGCGGCCAGGCGTCCCGGAGAAGTGCGCGCAGCGGCCGATTGGACGGATTGGTGACGGTCAACTCGACCTGTGCCGCGTCACCGAGTCGAACTGATGTGTCACCGGTTCGGGTGAATCGGAGGGTTCGTACTGGCGCGGCGAGGGCGTAGTCGCACAGGATTGCGAGTGACAGAGGCGCATTGACAGCGAGCATTCCCGTCCAGCTGGGGGCGAGGATGCCGACGGGGAGAGAGCCGAGAGTGGCGAGGAGCGCGGTCCGTCCGGTGAGGGCCATGGCGCACCTCAGCGGGGGACGGGGACGTGGGCGAGGATCGCGGTGATGACGGAGTCGGCGGTGACTCCTTCCATCTCCGCCTCGGGGCGCAGCTGGATCCGATGACGCAGGGTGGGCAGGGCGAGGGCCTTCACATCGTCCGGGATGACGTAGTCCCGGCCTGTGAGCCAAGCCCAGGCGCGGGCGGTGGACAGCAGGGCCGTTGCACCGCGAGGCGAGGCGCCCAGGGTGAGCGACGGCGACTCGCGGGTGGCGCGGCAGATGTCGACGACATAGCCGGCGATCTCGGCCGACACCGAGACCTTGGCGACGGCGGCCCGGGCCGCCGCCAGGTCGGCGGGGCCGGCTACGGGGCGGACTCCGGCAGCCTCGAGATCACGAGGGTTGAAGCCCTCGGCATGGCGGGTGAGGACGTCGATCTCGTCCTCGCGGGACGGGAGGGGGACGGTGAGCTTGAGGAGGAAGCGGTCGAGCTGAGCCTCGGGGAGGGGGTAGGTGCCCTCGTACTCGACGGGGTTCTGCGTTGCGGCGACGAGGAAGGGCTCGGGGAGGAGACGCGGGGTTCCATCGACCGTGACCTGTCGTTCCTCCATCGCTTCCAGCAGAGAGGACTGCGTCTTGGGAGGGGTCCGGTTGATCTCGTCGGCGAGAAGGAGGTTGGTGAAGACCGGGCCCTGCTGGAAGGAGAACTCGGAGGTACGGGTGTCGTAGACCAGTGAGCCGGTGACATCACTCGGCATCAGGTCGGGGGTGAACTGGACGCGCTTGGTGTCCAGTTCGAGCGAGGCGGCAAGTGCGCGGACCAGCAGCGTCTTGGCGACTCCGGGAACACCTTCGAGCAGGACATGGCCGCGGCAGAGCAGGGCCACGACGAGCCCGGTGACAGCAGGGTCCTGGCCTACAACGGCCTTGGCGATCTCGTTGCGCAGGGCCTCCAGGGAGGTGCGGGCGCGGTCCGAGTTCTCAGCTGTCTCGGGGGTCGGGGCGCTCATGAGGTGCGTACCTCTCTTTCGAGGGCGTCGAGTTGATCTGCCAGGTGGACAAGAGTGGCGTCGTCGGCGGGGGCGGGGCCGAAGAGCAGGTCGCGGATGTCCCGCTCGGTATCGGGAAGTTGGGCGGACACCGCGGAGATCAGCGCATCGGGGGAGTGCGCTTCGGCTGGCGGCAGGCCGAGGACGGTGGCCAGGCGGGCGCGGGTGGCAGAGCGCAAGGAGGCGGCAGCGCGGTCACGGGCGTTGACCTTGCGGTAGAGCCGGGCGCGGCCTTCGGTGGCCTCGGAGGCGCGAATGGCGACGGGGAGCCGTTCGGTCACCAGCGGACCGAGACGGCGGGCACGCCAGATGGCGGTGAGCAGGGCTGCCACGGCGAGTTGCAGCGTGCCCCAGAGCCAGCCGGACGGAATGAGGTCGAGGAAGCCGATTTCTTCTTCCTCGGCCTCTCCGCCGCCGTCGTTCTCTTCGGCGGTGCCGTCGGTGGAGGGGTCACTGAGTGACGGGATGTACCAGACCAGCGCGGGCCGCGACCCGAGGAGTTGCAGAGCAAGGGAGGCATTGCCGTGCTCGTCGAGACGGTCGTTGTAGAAGATGTCCGGGGAGCCGAGAAGGACGGTGTCGCCGCCGGTCGTGGTGTCGACACGGACAAGGGACGGCAGCCCGTCGCTCGGGTAGCAGCTGTCGGCGCCCGGGGCCTCGGTGCTGTAACGCTCGCCGCCGACATCGGCGTTGCCCGCCCGGCGTGCGGGCGGGAAGGTGCACTGCGGGGTGCGGGCCGCGACCCGTGCCGGGACGTCGGTACGGACACCGGGGGCCAAGGTGTCGACGGAGGCATCGCTTGCGGCCAGGAGCACCGTTCGCCCGCCGGAAGGCGACGTTGCCGAGTGGAGGGCGTCCTGCTGGGCAATGGTCAGCAGGTCGGGTTCGGTGACGAGAAGAGTGGTGTCGGGGCCGGCGGCTGCGACTGCCGCGTCGAGCCTGGTGACGACCCGGACGGACACACCCTGGTCCTTCAGGAGTTCGGCGACGGCACGGCTGCCGTGCGTGTCCGCGGACCGGGGATCGAGTCGGCCGTGCTGGTCACCGGAGCGCAGGGCGGCCATGGTGATGCCCGCGGCGACGAGCAGTGCGATGACGACGAGGATGCCGCGGGTGCGCGTCCACACCTGGCGCGCGGTGGGGGACAAGGACGTGGTGGCGGCCCCGGTCATTCGGCGGCTCCTTGGGCGGCCTCGGCCGGCTGGGGCTTGGCACGCTCCAGCTCGACGTCCAGGTCGCGCAGGCGTTCGTACATCCGTCGGTCCGCGGTACGGCCTCCGTATGTGATGTCGTCGAACATCCTGGCTGCTGCGCGTAGTTCGTCGGCGTGGGACGGAAGGGAGCGGCCGGCCTCAGCCGCGGCCTCGTCTGCGGTGCGTCCCGGGCGGGGGGTGAGAAAGGTTCGCTCCTCCAGGGAGCGGACGATGGCGCGCATTCGCTCCTGGACGGCCTGGTTCCAGCGTCCTGCTGCGGCATGTGCTTCGGCGGTGGTGCGGTGTTCGGCGGCGCTGCGCGGGCCGTCCTCGAAAAGGGAGTCCGTCGCACCGGGTGTGCGCTGCGGTGTGCCGAGACGCCACCACAGCGCCGCGGCAAGGGCGATGACGACGAGGACGATCACGACCAGTCCGGCCGTTCCGCCGATGCCCGCGCCGGCGGCGCCCTCGAAGAGGCTGCCGACCCAGTCCCAGAATCTGTTCAGTGCCCGCTCGAGCAGGTTGGGATCGTTCTCGTGGTACATCGGTTTGGACAGCTCACGTTCCGCCGCCTCGCGGGCAGGGAGACGTGAAATGTCCACCGGTACGTCGTCGCTCGCTCGGATCAGCGGCTCAGCTGCCGTCGCGCCCCCCGAACTCAGCACCGCATCAGCCCCCGGCGGAGTGGTTGCCGGGCGGCTGGTCTCCGTAGCTGGAGATGCCTGCCGCGCGGGCGAGTTCGAGGTCGAGTGCCTCGCGGCGGATGCGCTGGTCGACGTAGAGCAGCGCGGTCACGCCGGCGGAGATCGGGTACGTGATCGAGGAGGCGATCACGGAGCCGATACCGGTGATGATCAGGAAGGGCCAGCCGAACTCGGGGCCGTTTCCACTGAAGAGGTCGCTGAGTCCGACGCCGTCCACGGCGAACGCGATGATCGTGAACGGGATGGCGATGACCATGCTCACCAGGAAGGCCAGCAGGATGGTCAGCAGGGTGATGCCGAAGATGCGCCACCAGGCGCCCTGGACCAGTTTGGCGGAGCGGCGCAACGAGGCGATGACGCCTTGGCGTTCGAGTACGAGCGCGGGCGGTGCGAGAGCGAAGCGGATCATCAGCCAGATGACGACCACGATGGCGGCGATGCCGCCGAGGACGGAGAGGAACACTCCAGCTTCACCGATCAGCACGCCGGGCAGGATGCCCACCGACATGATCAGTGCGCTGCCCACCGGCAGCAGGAGGATCAGGAGGAGCAGGTGAGGCAGCCGGGGCCGGGCCTCTCGCCAGGCCTCCGGGAGGTTCACGGACCGCCCCAGGACGGAGCGGCTGATCACCACGGTGAGCAGTGCGGTGGTCAGAAGTGTGCCGATCAGCGTGATGAGCAGCGCCGGACCCAGGGCGATCAGGCTGGCCTGCAGAGACTCCACGGACTGCTGCAGCGCCTCCTCGGGGGTCGCTTTGGGGTCGACCTCCGGCGGCTCGGGCAGCAGATAGCGCTCGACGAGGATGCTGACGATCTGGGTGACGACGGAGACGCTGACCGTCACGGCCAGGACGGTGCGCCAGTGGGCGCGCAGCGTCGACACCGCGCCGTCGAGGATCTCCCCGACGCCGAGGGGGCGGAGGGGAATCACTCCCGGCTTCGCCGCGGGGGGCCGGCCCCAATTGCCGTGCGCTCCGCCGCCGCCCCAGCCGGGGGAGGGGGGAACCGGGCCGGGACCCGTCGGTGCGGACCACTGCCCGGGGGGCGGCTGATCCTTGGACCACTTCGACGAAGCACCGTCGACGGGCTCGGCGGGTTGCGGCACGCCGGAGTTCTGTCCGTTGGAGGGAGCCGATCCGGGCGATGCCCAGCCCGGAGTGTCGTTCACGGTGGTCCACCTCATGGATTGGTCGCGTGGCCGGCTCATAGAGCCGACGTGTTCACGGTGCCCGTCCGCCCCGGAGGGCGGCTGTGGCAGCCATCGTGCCACGCGGCGGCCCCCGGTGGGCGGGGGCATCGGTCACCTTCGCACCTTCATTGTGGGAGCCTCACCGTGCAGACTGGGCGGATGGCTGATCAGTACGTACGAAACCCGGTCGGAACGGCTCCGCCGAAGCTTCCGGTGCTGCGCTGGGACGAGCCGCCCGAAGGTCCCGTACTGGTGCTTCTCGACCAGACCAGGCTGCCGGTCGACGAGGTGGAGCTGGTCTGCACCGATGTTCCGGTCCTGGTCCGGGCGATCCGGACGCTGGCCGTGCGCGGGGCGCCCCTGCTCGGCATCGCAGGGGCCTACGGTGTGGCCCTTGCGGCAGCGCGGGGCTATGACGTCGAGGAAGCGACGGAGCTGCTCGAGAACGCACGTCCCACGGCGGTGAACCTGGGGTACGGGGTGCGCCTGGCGGCCGCCGCGTACCGGGCCGCTGTGGACGCGGGGGCGGGCGCGGAGGAGGCGGCGGCCGCGGTGCTCGCATCGGCAAGGGAACTGCACCGCGCGGACGCTGAGGCGAGCCGCCGGATGGCCGGGCATGGATTGAGGCTGCTGGGGGAGCTCCTGCCCGGCGGCGGGCACCGGATCCTGACGCACTGCAACAGCGGGGCGCTGGTGTCGGGCGGCGAAGGCACGGCCTTTGCGGTGGCGCTGGCCGCACACCGCGCCGGTGAGC
The DNA here is from genome assembly GCF_044390825.1 of Streptomyces sp. NPDC018833. NCBI lineage: Bacteria > Bacillati > Actinomycetota > Actinomycetes > Kitasatosporales > Streptomycetaceae > Streptomyces > Streptomyces sp. NPDC018833. Next base: position 6,746 of record NZ_JBIRZM010000001.1, read on the forward strand.
TGCGGAGGCTGTGGGTGGACGAGACGAGGCCGCTGTTGCAGGGCGCCCGTCTCACGGCGTACGAGGCCTCGCGCAACGGCATGCCGTACAGCCTGCTGACGGACAACGCGGCGGGCTCACTCTTCATAGCGGGTGAGGTGGACGCGGTGCTGATCGGCGCGGATCGGATCGCCGCGGACGGATCGGTGGCCAACAAGGTCGGCAGTTACCCGCTCGCGGTGCTCGCGAAGTACCACCATGTGCCGTTCATCGTCGTGGCGCCGACGACGACGGTGGATCTCGGCACCCCGGACGGTGCCTCGATCGAGGTGGAGCAGCGGCCCGGCAGTGAAGTGACGGAGGTAACGTCGCCGCAGGTGGGAGTGTCAGGGGCGGAAGCTGGTGGTGGGGTGTCCGTGGCACCGCTCGGAACCCAGGCCTACAACCCTGCGTTCGACGTCACGCCGCCCGATCTGGTCACGGCCGTCGTCACCGAGGAAGGTGTGTTGTCGCCGGTCACGAGGGCCGGAATAGCCGAGCTGTGTGCCAGGTCCGCCAGGTAACGATCACCTGATGATGTCGCTCTTTTCGACGGAAACGGCCCCTCCCTGCACCGGTGCTCAGACAGAGGGGCGTGACATCCAACGGCGACATCAGCAGGCCTCGGAGTCCGGTCGTTCGGTCTCCAACTGCCGGATCCGGGCCGGCTGCCGGAGCTGGCGATCGAGCTGCCTCCACGTTCTCGATGATGTCGCGGGCCAGTGCCTCGGCGTAGATGTCCATCTCGTCGCGATCCGGCTGCGCCGCAGGAAGGATCGCCTTGACGATCGGCGGGTGAACCTTGAGATGGAACGCGATGCACTGCGCGGGCAGCGGAAGAGGCGCCTTCGAGGTCTCCGTCTTGGGGTCCAGGTCGATCGTCCCGGCGCTGGAGCGCTGCTGCTGCGCCCAGAGCCCTGGCCCAGGTGGTAGATGACCGCAGTGCGAGACTGCGCGGTCAAAGCAGTGTCTCCGGTGGAGGGTCGGCCGGCACCGGGATGGAGGGGGCGCCGTTCCCGAATCCGGGTTTGAGGCACGTGAGCGCCGGCAGCAGAGCCGACATCTGTCATAGACATCAACACCCACGGACGAAGGCGGACAGTTACGGCCACGTACGACTATCGTCACGGACCTGTGACCTAGCTCACCTCTGTCTTTGCCACTGTTACGAGAATGGGATGATGTCGAATATGAAGGGACGAGTCCTTGTCGTCGATGACGACAACGCGCTGGCCGAGATGCTCGGGATTGTGCTGCGTGGAGAAGGTTTCGAGCCGTCGTTCGTCGCGGACGGTGACAAGGCACTTGCAGCCTTCCGGGAGACCAAGCCGGATCTGGTGCTGCTGGATCTGATGCTGCCGGGAAGGGACGGCATCGAGGTGTGCCGGCTCATCCGCGCGGAGTCCGGCGTGCCGATCGTGATGCTCACGGCCAAGAGCGACACCGTCGATGTGGTGGTGGGCCTCGAGTCAGGGGCCGACGACTACATCGTCAAGCCGTTCAAGCCGAAGGAGCTGGTCGCCCGTATCCGGGCGCGGCTGCGGAGGTCGGAGGAACCTGCTCCGGAGCAGCTGACGATCGGCGATCTGGTGATCGACGTGGCGGGTCACTCCGTGAAGCGGGACGGGCAGTCGATAGCGCTGACGCCGCTGGAGTTCGATCTGCTGGTCGCGCTGGCGCGCAAGCCATGGCAGGTGTTCACCCGTGAGGTGCTCCTCGAGCAGGTGTGGGGCTACCGGCATGCCGCGGACACCCGGTTGGTCAATGTCCATGTGCAGCGGCTTCGTTCCAAGGTCGAGAAGGACCCGGAGCGGCCGGAAATCGTGGTGACCGTCCGTGGTGTCGGTTACAAGGCCGGGCCGAGCTGACATGTCCAGTGGCAGCGTTGCTCCGAAGCCCGGGCAGCCGGGAGTCCGTACGGGGCGGGCTGCCGGACCGGGGCGCAAGCCCGCGCGATTCGGCCGCCTGTTCCAGGGGGGTCTGCTGCTCCCGGACGGGGCGGCGTCCGGCGGGCCGGTGCCTCGGCTCGTGATGCGCTGGCTGCGCCGTCCGCTGCTGCCCGCTGCCCGGCTGTGGCGGCGGAACATCCAGCTCCGGGTCGTGGTGACCACGTTGCTGATGTCGCTCGGTGTGGTGCTGCTCCTCGGTTTCGTCGTCATCGGGCAGGTGCGCAACGGTCTGCTCGACGCGAAGAGCAAGGCTGCGCAGAGTCAGGCGGCCGGCGGTTTCGCCGTCGCTCGGGAACAGGCCAGCGCACCGGTCGGACCCGTGGGCCCGGAGGGTGCGGCGTCGGGTGGCAGGAACGCCAACTCATGGCGGTCCGATCTTGTCGTGCAGCTCGCCAGTGGCGGTCAGGGCTCGTACAACGTGGTCGCTCTGAGCGCCGACTCCGAACGGGACGGCTCAGGCCGCGCGCCGCGTACGTCGGGCCTGGTGGATCCCGCGAGCATTCCGCAGGCATTGCGGGACGCAGTGGGCCAGGGCAGTGGGACGTACGAGACGTACGTCAGCATCCAGTACTGGAACAACGCCCTCGAGCCGGAGCCCGGGCTGGTCGTGGGCACGCGGCTGAACGACATCGAGGGGCAGCCGTACGAGCTGTACTACCTGTTCCCGCTGGCCCAGGAGGAGCAGTCGCTCAACCTGGTCCGGGGGACGCTCGCCACGGCCGGACTGTTCGTCGTGGTGCTCCTCGGTGCCATCGCGTGGCTCGTGGTGCGCCAGATCGTCACGCCCGTCCGTATGGCTGCCGGGATCGCGGAACGGCTCGCCGCGGGGCGGCTGCAGGAGCGTATGAAGGTCACCGGCGAGGACGACATCGCCCGGCTCGGTGAGGCCTTCAACAAGATGGCGCAGAACCTCCAGCTGAAGATCCAGCAGCTCGAGGAGCTGTCCCGGATGCAGCGCCGCTTCGTGTCGGACGTGTCGCACGAGCTGCGGACACCGCTGACGACGGTGCGGATGGCGGCGGATGTCATCCATGAGGCGCGCAGCGACTTCGATCCGGTGACGGCGCGTTCCGCCGAGCTCCTCGGCGACCAGCTTGATCGTTTCGAATCGCTTTTGTCCGACCTGCTGGAGATCAGCCGGTTCGACGCCGGTGCCGCGGCGCTGGAGGCGGAGCCGATAGACCTGCGTGAGGTGGTACGGCGGGTCATCGGCGGTGCCGAGCCGCTGGCCGAGCGCAAGGGCTCTCGGATACGGGTCGTCGGCGACGAGCAGCCCGTCGTGGCCGAGGCCGACGCCCGTCGCGTGGAGCGTGTGCTGCGCAACCTCGTCGTCAATGCCGTGGAGCACGGCGAGAGCAGGGACGTAGTGGTGCGCATGGCGGCCGCCGGCGGCGCCGTGGCCATCGCCGTGCGGGACTACGGGGTGGGGCTCAAGCCGGGCGAGGCGACCCGCGTGTTCAGCCGGTTCTGGCGCGCCGACCCAGCGCGTGCCCGCACCACCGGCGGGACCGGCCTGGGCCTGTCGATCGCCGTCGAGGACGCCCGTCTTCACGGGGGCTGGCTGCAGGCGTGGGGCGAGCCGGGTGGCGGTTCGCAGTTCAGGCTGACGCTGCCGCGTACGGCGGACGAGCCGCTGCGCGGTTCGCCGATACCGCTCGAGCCCGCGGACTCGCGGCAGAACCGCGAGCGTGCCCGTTCGGAGGACTCGTCGGTGAACGGGCACCGGCTGACGTCCGTGCCGGTGCAGTCGGGGGCGGACTTCTCGCCACTGCCCGCGCAGATGCGCGGCGCGGCGCCGCGGGGAGTCGATCCGGCGGCGCTGCCGGGCAGCGGTGCCCGCGTCGTGGCGCGGCCCGCCGGTGAGCGGAGCGACGAGTCGGCGGGACAGATTTCGACGGAGCGGGAGGACACCGGTCGTGGGCGCTGATTCCCGTCGTCAGGGGCGCGCGGGTGGGGCGCGTATGACGGCGCTGCTCGGTGCGAGCGGTGTGCTGCTCGCCGGGTGTGCGTCGATGCCCGACAGCGGCGACGTGCATGCGGTGAAGGCGTCGCAGCGCGGCGACTCGCAGGTGCGGGTGTACGCGGTGCAGCCCCGCAAGGGCGCCACGCCCGACGAGATCGTCACGGGCTTCCTCGAGGCGATGACCAGTGACGACTCGAACTTCGCCACGGCACGCTCGTACCTCACGCCGGAGACGTCCCAGAAGTGGCGGCCCGAGGCGAGCACGACCGTCCTGGAGGCGGCGCCGGTCCCCGGCTCGCCGGTCCTCGGCGGCCGGGACCACCCGGGCATGAACTATCCGCTGTTCGGTCGGCAGATCGCCACGGTCGACGCCCAGCGCGCGTATCAGCCGGTGACGCCGGCGGACTACCGCAGGACCATTCATCTGTCGCAGCAGAGCGGTCCGGACGGCAAGGAGTGGCGGATCGACAGCCTGCCTCCCGGGCTGCTGCTCGGCGCGTCCGACTTCGAGCGCAACTACGTCTCGGTAAACAAGTACTACTTCGCCTCGGGCCGGAGCGTCATGGTGGCCGACCCCGTCTACATCCGGCAGCGGCAGGACCCGGTGACCCGGCAGGACCCGGTCACGCAGGCCGTCTCCGCGCTGCTGGAAGGCCCGACGAACTGGCTCAAGCCGGTGGTGGAGTCCCGTTTCCCGACGGGTACGGCGTTGAAGGACGGTACGAGGTCCCTGTCGTTCGACGACGGCAACGGCCTGAAGGTCCCGCTCAACGCCAAGGCGTCCGGCGTCGGCAGGACGCAGTGCACGAAGATGGCGGCTCAGATCCTCTTCACGCTCAAGGACCTGTCGTCCGCGCGCGCCGAGCAGGTGGAGCTGCAGCGGTCGGACGGCAGTCAGCTGTGCGTGCTCCCCGCCGGGCAGGCCGAGGAGTACGCCCCGGACCACGGCTCGGGGGCGTACGACAACCAGTACTTCGTCGACGAGAAGGACCGCCTCGCGCTGTTGGCGGCCGGCACCAAGGAGGTCGGCACCCCGCAGAACGTGCCGGGGCCGTTCGGCGACGGCACGCTGCCGATGAGCACGGTCGCGGTGGCCCGCGACGAGCGCAGCGCGGCCGCGGTCTCCAAGGACCGGAGCAGGCTGTACGTGGCGTCCATCGCCTCCGGCACGGAGCTGGACGGCCCGATGGTGGCCAGCCGTGGCAGGAGCGCCGACAACCGCCTGTCCGCCCCCAGCTGGGACGGCAGGGGTGACCTCTGGGTCGCGGACCGCGACCCCGCCGATCCTGCGCTGATGCGGGTTCCCCGCGGCGAGGAGACCCCTCAGGACGTCAGGATCGTGCCGGGCCTGGACGGTGCCCGGATCGAGGGCGTGAAGGTGTCGGCGGACGGTGTCCGTGTGGCACTGCTCCTGACCAAGGACGGCAGGACGACCCTGAAGATCGGACGCGTGGAGCGGCACGACCCGAGCGACGACCTCGCCGTGACCATCACCGAACTGCGCCCTGCGGCCCCCCAGTTGGAGACCGTCACCGCGGTCTCCTGGGCGGGGCCCAGTCGACTGGTGGTCGTCGGCAAGGAGTCCGGCGGTGTCCAGCAGGTGCGCTACATCCAGACCGACGGCTCGACCTCTCCCAACGCGATCCTGCCCGGCCTGAACCAGGTCAGGGCGGTCGCCGCGTCGGACGACGAGAGCAGCCCGCTCATCGCGTATTCGGAGGAGGACGGCATCGTGCGTCTGCCCGCCGGTGCCAACTGGCAGACGCTGGTCAAGAAGGGGTCCTCGCCCGTCTATCCGGGGTGACGGCGACATTCCGTCCGGTCCGGCCGGTGTGGGGTGGGTTGTCCACAGGGGTGGTCACGCGTGGGCGCCAACGGCACAGTGGTTCCCGTGCGGGGGTGGTGGCGGGAGATCTCCGGTCTGGTGCTGCCGGTGGCCTGTGGAGGCTGCGGGCGGCCGCGAACCGAGCTGTGCGAGCGCTGCGCGGTTGCGCTGTACGGCAGGGCCGCGCGGCGGGCGAGACCGGTGCCGGAGCCGGAGGGCCTGCCCGTGGTACATGCCGCCGCCGCGTACGGCGACGCCGTACGGGCTCTGCTGCTGGCGCACAAGGAGCGCGGTGCGATGGGCCTGGCGCGTCCGCTCGGCCGGGCACTCGCCGGGGCGGTGCGGGCGTCCGCCCCGGCCCACGGCGCAGGACTTGGCCCCTTGCTGCTGGTGCCGGTTCCGTCCGCGCGCAGGGCGGTGCGGGCACGGGGGCATGATCCGTTGCGCCGGATCGCGCTGGCGGCGGCGGGGGAGCTGCGGCGTACGGGGCGCCCGGCGCGGGTGCTGCCGGTACTGCGCCAGCACCGCCACGTGGCCGACCAGGCGGGCCTCACCGCCCCGGAGAGGCTCGCGAACCTCTCTGGGGCACTGCGGCTGCGGTCCGGGGCCGGAAGCTTGCTGAAGGGCGGTACAGCAGTGCTGGTGGACGACCTCATGACGACCGGTGCTTCGTTGGTGGAAGCGGCGCGGGCACTGAGTGCCGCGCAGGTGAGTGACAGCGGTGGATCCGAATGGCCGAACGCAGCGGTCGTCGCCGTTCCGGCGCTGTCTTTCGGATAAACCGGAACTGAGGAGAAACTTGCATCGTTGCAGCTAGTGAGAGGGCAAAAACGCCTGATCGGAGGTACCTTCAGGTAGCGGGTGCCGACAACCGTCCAATCGAGCTATGTTCGGTTGTGAGGAATGGCGATGCCTGAACCTCGCCGAGTGCGCTGCCGAATTCCCAGGCTGGGGATTGGGTACCGGGACACCTGGAAATGGGTGGGGTGGGGATCTTGTCGACTGGGGAGGAGGAGGTGAAAGTCGCCAAGTCCGAGGCCCCGGTGACCACCGGAGCCTGGTGCAAGAGGGAGATGCTCCGCGGCCGGTGAGCCGGCGGAGTGATCCGGGAACGGAGTTCTGCGTGGACATCGTCGTCAAGGGCCGCAAGACCGAGGTGCCCGAGCGGTTCCGCAAGCACGTGGCCGAGAAGCTGAAGCTGGAGAAGATCCAGAAGCTCGACGGCAAGGTGATCAGCCTCGACGTCGAGGTGTCCAAGGAGCACAACCCGCGGCAGGCAGACCGTTCCGACCGCGTGGAGATCACGCTCCGCTCGCGCGGGCCGGTGATCCGGGCGGAGGCAGCTGCCGCCGACCCCTACGCAGCGCTCGACCTTGCCACCGGGAAGCTGGAGGCACGGCTTCGCAAGCAGCACGACAAGCGCCACACCCGGCGCGGCACCGGCCGGCTGTCGGCGGCAGAGGTGGCCGACGTGGTGCCCGGCGTCGCCGAGTGGAACGCCAATGGAAAGTCTCTTGCCGAAGAGTCGACGGAATCGATTCCCACCACCAGGATCGGATCGCTCGAAGTACAGGGCGAGGGGCCGCTGGTGGTCCGCGAGAAGCTGCACACGGCAGCCCCGATGACGCTCGACCAGGCTCTCTACGAGATGGAGCTGGTCGGCCACGACTTCTATCTTTTCGTCGACTCCGAGACGAAGCAGCCCAGTGTCGTCTACCGGCGGCACGCCTACGACTACGGCGTCATCCGTCTGGAGACCGACCCGTTGGCCGGGTCCGAGGCAGGCGGAGCCGGGGGTGCGCTGGGCGGCTGACCCCGGCGCTTGACTGAGCCCCGTCAGCGGAAGTGGTGCCCCTGGAGCGCCGTGTGCGCCCCCAGGGGCACCACCGTGCGCCCCCAGGATCGCCGCTCTGTCGTCCGGGCATGAAAGCATGACGTGGCAAGCCCAACCTAGGTGCCTCGCACCGAGGTTGGCAGACCAGACATGATCTTCGGGCCACGGCCTTCAGGGGGAGGAACGATGGCGGACAGCTTCGGGCCGGTGCACAGCGAAGCGGGCGGCCACCCCGCAGACGTCGACACCGAGGCGGAGGAGACGGCCGACCGCCGCACGGCCGAGCCGATCCGGGTCCTCGTGGTGGACGATCACGCGCTCTTCCGGCGAGGGCTGGAGATCGTCCTCAAACAGGAGGAGGACATCCAGGTCGTGGGCGAGGCCGGTGACGGGGCCGAAGCGGTGGACAAGGCGGCGGACCTGCTGCCCGACATCGTGCTGATGGACGTACGGATGCCCAAGCGCGGGGGCATCGAGGCCTGCACCTCGATCAAGGAGGTGGCCCCCAGCGCCAAGATCATCATGCTGACGATCAGCGACGAGGAGGCCGACCTCTACGACGCGATCAAGGCGGGCGCCACGGGCTATCTCCTCAAGGAGATCTCCACGGACGAGGTCGCGACGGCCATCCGCGCGGTCGCCGACGGGCAGTCGCAGATCAGCCCGTCGATGGCCTCGAAGCTGCTCACCGAGTTCAAGTCGATGATCCAGCGCACCGACGAGCGCAGGCTCGTGCCCGCGCCCCGGCTGACCGATCGGGAGCTTGAGGTGCTCAAGCTCGTCGCCACGGGCATGAACAACCGCGACATCGCCAAGGAGTTGTTCATCTCCGAGAACACCGTGAAGAACCACGTCCGCAACATCCTGGAGAAGCTGCAGCTCCACTCCCGGATGGAGGCCGTGGTCTACGCGATGCGGGAGAAGATCCTCGAGATCCGCTGACGGGCGGGCACTCACGAGGGCCCTCGGCGCAATCCAGGGGGCACTCAGCGGCCGTCGAACGGGACCTGTGCGCTCAGGAGCGCGTCAGTCCAGCGCCCTGACCAGGTCCGCGGTGAGTTCGGGACGGTCGATCCGCTCGACGCGCACGGAGTCGCAGCCCACCCACTCCGCGGCCTCCCGCAGGGCCTGCGCCATCGGAGCGACGGCCTTGGGGCCGTCCAGGGACACCTGGCGGGCCACGAGTGTCCGGCCTTCGCGCGCCGGATCGACACGGCCGAGGAGCCGGCCGCCCGCAAGCAGGGGCATCGCAAAGTACCCGTGGACCCTCTTCTGCTTGGGGACGTACGCCTCCAGCCGGTGAGTGAAGCCGAAGATGCGCTCGGTCCGCGCCCGCTCCCATATGAGCGAGTCGAACGGCGACAGGAGCGTCGTCCGGTGCCGGCCGCGCGGTGGTGCCGCGAGAGCGGCCGGATCGGCCCACGCGGGCTTGGTCCATCCCTCGACGATGACCGGCACCAGACCGGAGTCCGCGACCACCGCGTCGAACTGCTCGCCCTTGAGACGGTGGTAGTCCGCGATGTCCGCGCGTGTGCCCACACCCAGCGCCTGCCCGGCCAGCCGGACGAGACGGCGCAGGCACTCGGTGTCATCCAGGTCGTCGTGCAGGACGGCGTCCGGGATCGCCCGCTCGGCGAGGTCGTACACCCGCTTCCAGCTGCGCCGCTCGGTGCACACCACCTCGCCGTACATCAGCGCGCGCTCGACGGCGACCTTGGAGGCGGACCAGTCCCACCACTCGCCGCCGTTCTTCGCGCCGCCCAACTCCGTCGCCGTGAGCGGGCCTTCTTCCCGCAGCTGCTTGATCACCGTGTCGTATGCACCGTCGGGCAGGTCGTGGGACCAGGGCGGGCGGATGCGGTAGGCGCGGCGGCGGAAGGCGAAGTGCGGCCATTCCTCGACGGGGAGGATGCAGGCGGCGTGCGACCAGTACTCGAAGCTGTGGCCCTGCGTCCAGTACGCCTCCTCGACGGTCCTGCGGCCCACGCTGCCCAGTCGCGCGTACGGAATGAGCTCGTGGGAGCGCGCCAGCACCGAGATCGTGTCCAGCTGCACGGAGCCGAGGTGGCGCAGCACGCCGCGGACGCCGCCGCGCCGGTCCGGAGCGCCGAGAAGTCCCTGGGCGCGCAGCGCGATGCGGCGCGCTTCGTCGGCGGAGAGGTCGAAGGCGGGCGGCAGCGTGGTCATGATGGGCACCCTAGAGGCCGCCACTGACAATCGGTCCGGGCCTCGGATGGGTCCGGGTCTCGGATCGGGCCTGCGGCCCGCCCGTAGGTCATGACGCAGCCGCAGGACAGGCCGTAGGTCAGCGCCGGGCGGGCAGATAGGGCTGCGGGCTCGTGAGCCCGATGTCGGAGGGGAGGAGTGAGCCGATCCACACGTCCCGGAGCGTGCCCTTGTTGAGCAGCGCGGCGCGCAGCTCGCCCTCCATATGGAATCCGGCCTGCTCCGCGACCGCGCGGGAGCCCTCGTTGCCCACCTCGGCCCGCCACTCCAGCCGGGTGGCGCCGAGTCGCATGAACGCCCAGTGCGACACGGCTGCGACGGACTCGGCCATCACCCCGCGTCCCCGGTGCTCCTTGCCGGTCCAGAAGCCGATCTCCCACGTGCCCGAGAAGGTACGCAGAGTGACCGCGACGGACGCCATGAGCGGCCCGCCTGCGCGTGGCAGCACGGCGAAGGTGCACATGGTGCTGTTGCGCCAGCCGTCCGGGACGATGTGCTCGGTGAATTCGACGGCGTGATGGCGTTCGTACGGCGAAGGAACCGTCGTCCACCGCTGGATGTCCGGGTCCTGGCAGGACTGGTAGACGGCGTCGGTGTCCTCGGCCGTGAACGTACGCAGCAGCAGGCGCTCGGTGGTGAGTGTGATCGGCTCCATGCCGGGATTGTGGTCACGCCGGCCGCCCGATGCGAGCACTTTTGGCGGCTTCCCGGCACCTTCGGCGCTTCCCGCGCGTTCTCCTGTATGGCGGACGGCAGGCCCGCGTGACGATGGACCTCCCGGCGCGGCGGTGTCCTCGCTTACGATGGCCGATGCGGTGGGGACCACCTGCCGTGCCCGCGCCAGTGTCCGTCACACGACCCAGTGCCAGGCCCGACCGGCAAGGAGACCAACCTCAGTGTCCGTCTTCAACAAGCTCATGCGTGCAGGCGAAGGCAAGATCCTGCGCAAACTGCACCGCATCGCGGACCAGGTCAACTCCATCGAAGAGGACTTCGTCAACCTCTCCGACGCCGAGTTGCGGGCGCTCACCGAGGAGTACAAGGAGCGCCACGCCGACGGTGAGAGCCTGGACGACCTGCTTCCCGAGGCGTTCGCCACCGTCCGCGAGGCCGCGAAGCGCGTCCTCGGCCAGCGCCATTACGACGTGCAGCTGATGGGCGGCGCCGCCCTTCACCTCGGATACGTCGCCGAGATGAAGACCGGTGAGGGCAAGACCCTCGTCGGCACCCTGCCCGCGTATCTGAACGCGCTGTCCGGCAAGGGTGTCCACCTGATCACGGTCAACGACTACCTCGCCGAGCGCGACTCGGAGCTGATGGGCCGGGTGCACAAGTTCCTCGGCCTGACCGTCGGCTGCATCCTGGCGAACATGACGCCCGCGCAGCGCCGCGAGCAGTACAACTGCGACATCACGTACGGCACGAACAACGAGTTCGGCTTCGACTACCTGCGTGACAACATGGCGTGGTCCAAGGACGAACTGGTTCAGCGCGGCCACAACTTCGCCTGTGTCGACGAGGTCGACTCGATCCTCGTCGACGAGGCCCGCACGCCGCTGATCATCTCCGGTCCCGCCGACCAGGCCACCAAGTGGTACGGGGACTTCGCCAAGCTCGTGACCCGTCTCACCAAGGGCGAGGCGGGCAACCCGCTCAAGGGCATCGAGGAGACCGGCGACTACGAGGTCGACGAGAAGAAGCGCACCGTCGCCATCCACGAGGCGGGCGTCGCCAAGGTCGAGGACTGGCTGGGCATCGACAACCTCTACGAGTCGGTCAACACACCCCTCGTCGGCTACCTGAACAACGCCATCAAGGCCAAGGAGCTGTTCAAGAAGGACAAGGACTACGTCGTCATCGACGGCGAAGTCATGATCGTCGACGAGCACACCGGCCGTATCCTCGCCGGCCGCCGCTACAACGAGGGCATGCACCAGGCGATCGAGGCGAAGGAAGGGGTGGACATCAAGGACGAGAACCAGACGCTCGCCACGATCACCCTCCAGAACTTCTTCCGCCTCTACGACAAGCTCTCCGGCATGACCGGTACGGCCATGACCGAGGCCGCCGAGTTCCACCAGATCTACAAGCTCGGCGTCGTCCCGATCCCGACCAACAGGCCGATGGTCCGCATGGACCAGTCGGACCTGATCTACCGGACAGAGGTCGCCAAGTTCGCGGCCGTCGTGGACGACATCGCGGAGAAGCACGAGAAGGGGCAGCCGATCCTCGTCGGCACCACCTCGGTCGAGAAGTCCGAGTACCTCTCGCAGCAGCTGAACAAGCGCGGCATCCAGCACGAGGTGCTCAACGCCAAGCAGCACGACCGTGAGGCGACGATCGTCGCCCAGGCCGGCCGCCGCGGCGCCGTCACCGTCGCCACGAACATGGCCGGCCGCGGTACGGACATCAAGCTCGGCGGCAACCCCGACGACCTCGCGGAGGCGGAGCTGCGTCAGCGCGGTCTCGACCCGGTCGAGCACGTCGAGGAGTGGGCGGCGGCGCTGCCCGCGGCGCTGGAGCGCGCCGAGGCGGCCGTGAAGGCGGAGCACGACGAGGTCAAGGAGCTCGGCGGCCTGTACGTGCTGGGCACCGAGCGGCACGAGTCGCGTCGTATCGACAACCAGCTGCGCGGCCGTTCCGGCCGTCAGGGCGACCCGGGCGAGTCCCGCTTCTACCTGTCGCTGGGCGACGACCTGATGCGTCTGTTCAAGGCCCAGATGGTCGAGCGCGTGATGGCGATGGCGAACGTCCCCGACGACGTCCCGATCGAGAACAAGATGGTGACCCGGGCGATCGCCTCCGCGCAGTCCCAGGTGGAGCAGCAGAACTTCGAGACGCGTAAGAACGTCCTCAAGTACGACGAGGTGCTCAACCGCCAGCGCGAGGTCATCTACGGCGAGCGCCGGCGCGTCCTGGAGGGTGAGGACCTGCACGAGCAGGTGCGCCACTTCATGGACGACACCATCGACGCCTACATCCAGGCCGAGACCGTCGAGGGCTTCGCCGAGGAGTGGGACCTCGACCGGCTGTGGGGCGCGTTCAAGCAGCTCTACCCCGTGAAGATCACGGTCGAGGAGCTGGAGGACGCGGCGGGCGACCGGGCCGGTATCACCGCCGAGTTCATCGCCGAGTCGATCAAGGAAGACATCCACGCGCAGTACGACGAGCGCGAGAAGCAGCTCGGCTCGGAGATCATGCGTGAGCTGGAGCGGCGCGTCGTGCTGTCCGTGCTGGACCGCAAGTGGCGCGAGCACCTCTACGAGATGGACTACCTCCAGGAGGGCATCGGCCTGCGCGCCATGGCGCAGAAGGACCCGCTGGTCGAGTACCAGCGCGAAGGCTTCGACATGTTCACCGCCATGATGGAGGGCATCAAGGAGGAGTCCGTCGGCTACCTGTTCAACCTGGAGGTCCAGGTCGAGCAGCAGGTCGAGGAGGTCCCGGTGCAGGACGCCGCGGAGAAGCCCTCGCTGGCCAAGGAGGAGGCGGTCCCGGCGGGTGCCGCGCGCCCGGAGATCCGCGCGAAGGGCCTGGAGGCCCCGCAGCGTCCGGACCGGCTGCACTTCTCGGCGCCCACCGTGGACGGCGAGGGCGGCATCGTCGAGGGCGACTTCGAGAACGACGGCGGACAGGCGCGGTCGGATACGGACGGCATGACGCGCGCGGAGCGCCGCAAGGCGGCGAAGGGCGGCGGTCGCCGCCGCAAGAAGTAAGGGCTGGGACAACGCGGCCGGGGCCGGACACCGAGGATGGAGGATGGTGTCCGGCCCCGGCCGCGTTGCGGTGCGGGTGAGGCCCGTGTGGCGGTGTGGGCCGGTCGGGCCGAGGCTGTAGGGCGGCCAAGGGCGCCCTGGCACGGTGGTGCACCGTGCCCTGGCACGGTGGTTCACCGTTCTCCGCCGGGCCAGGGCGCCCTGCGGAGGTCGGGGGTGGGCGGTACGGGGGTCCCTGGCCAGGAGCGCCGTAGCGCGTGCGTGCTGTCACCTGAGGCCCGCATATGAGGACGGTGCAAGACCTCTGGGACGTCTTGCGGGCTTCTAGGCGCGTCCCGGGGGCTTCACAGGCTCCGCACCGACCGATGATCTCGCCTCGGTGGGCTGTTACCTGACGCCACCACCTGCCCGCCGGGTCGGGTCTGGACTTCCACGCGGGGCCTGGCACCTTCCACGCGGGCGCGGCTCGGGTGGCTGGGCTCGCTTGGCTGGGCCCGATGCTCGGCTGAACCCTGCGGGCCACAGGCCGGCGCCCAGCGGCCCCGTACCGGGCCCGGGTCGGCCCTGTACCGGCCCGGCCGCCCCTCGCCTGTGACCCTGTAGCCGCCGCGCAGCGGGGCCCCACACGGGGCCGACAGCCGCGCCCACCGTCGATGTGCCCGTGGTGCTCAGCCGCGCCCTTGTGGCGCGGGAGGCGGGGCTCAGGCCCGCAGTGGGTCTCAGCTGCGGCGGCCATGCGGCGCGGGGGGAGAACACGATCCCGCAGTGCCGACCCGCCGCGGCGGCCTTGTGGCGCGGGACGGCGGACACGGGCCCGATGACCATGCCACCGCACGCGCGGATCCCGCTGAGGCGGTGCCCGTGCTCGTTCCCGCGGGCTCATGCGCCGCTGTCCACCGGGTTGCGTTCGCCGCCCAGTTCCACCGCCGCGCAGCGCCAGCGGTGGTCGGAGCCCTGTTCGAGGCGGAACGCCATCGCCCTGACCCGGTCGCCCGAGCCGATGCGGGCGAACGCCTCGATCACGCCCGGGCCCGGGTGGAACTCGCCGCAGTGGCGGACGACCGGCATCACCCGGTCGGCCGGGCGCAGCGGTGCTCCAGGGGCCAGGCGGATCAGTTGTTCGTACGCTTCGCCGATCGTGTGCCCGAGCATCCAGTGCACCGGGCGCTGGCCGCTCAGCACCGCGAGGAGGCGGTCGGCGAACCAGTAGTGCGGTTTGTGCTGCCTGCTCCGTGCGCGGGCCAGTGCCGTGGCTGCCACCGCGGCGGGCCTTCGCTGGTCGCGTCGGCCTGCGGGCCGGGTCCTGTCCATGCAGATCGCCCCCGATGTGCCTGTCCCGGCTTTCGTACCGGGAAGTAGCTTCGACGGGGAACTTCTACGGCGCGGGTCCACCGGCTGCAACAGCCCCTGTCCTCCGCGGACGCCCCGGCGGGAATCACCTATCCGGGTGACCCGGCCCTTGCCGGGACCGGTGAACAGGCCCTGTGCGGGGACCGAAGTGGACGGTGCGAGAGGGGGCAGGCGCACGCTCGAAGGGGTACGCCGCACGTATCCTGAGGGCGCATTTCCGACTACGAAAGCGGCCAGCCATGCGCGTCTACGTCCCCCTGACCCTTCCCGGTCTCGCAGAGGCGCACAGGACAGGTCAGCTGGGTCCCGGCCCGCTGTCCGCGTACGCCGTCACCCCGGGACTGCGCGAGTGGTACGTCTCCGACGACATCGAGGAGCTGGAGTACGCCGCGCTCAGCCGCGCCGCCGCCGCGTCCCTGCGCCTGCTGGCGGGCGCTCCGTCCGCGGCCCGGCGCCGGGTCGTCGTCGCCGTCGATGTGCGGGACGAGGACGCGGTGGCCGATCCCGACCGCGTGCTCGACGCGAGCGCACTCGGTGAGGTCCGTATCGGCGCCGCGGTGCCGATGTCCAAGGCCGCGGCCGTCCATGTCGACGCCGATGACGCCGTGGCGGACGTGACCGCGGCGGTGGACGCGCTCGGGGCCGCCGATCACGGCGACGACGACGCCCGCTTCACGGTCGACGGCGCCGAGGACCACGAGCTGCTCTGGTACGGCGTGCAGGAGATCCCGAACATCGTCGGCTGAGCACACGGGGCACGGGCCGGTAGCGTTGTCGTACGCGGCCGGTACCGTTTGTCGGCATGGGGATCTCGGGGAATCACAGCGCCCACCTGGTGTGGGACTGGAACGGCACGTTGCTCGACGACATCGGCGCGGTCATCGAGGCGACCAATGTCGCCTTCGCGGAGATCGGCCTCGAGCAGATCACGCTCGAGCGCTACCGCGAGCTGTACTGCGTGCCGGTCCCGCGCTTCTACGAGCGGCTGATGGGCCGGCTGCCCACGGACGACGAGTGGCTCGTCATGGACGCAGCCTTCCACCGGCACTACTGGGCGAGGGCCGACGCTTGCAGCCTCGCCGCGGGCGCGGCCGAGCTGCTCGTAAGGCGGCAGGAGTCCGGGCTGACGCAGTCGCTGCTGTCGCTGGCACCCCATGAGCATCTGATACCGATCGTGCGACGGCACGGCATCGAGGAGCGGTTCGTCCGGGTGGACGGGCGGCTCGGCGCCTCGGTCACGGGCAAGGCGGAGCACATGGTGCGCCACCTGTCCGCGCTGGAGGGCGTCGCGTCCGACCGGGTCGTGGTCATCGGTGACGCGGCGGACGACGCCGTGGCGGCGGGGCACGTCGGGGCGAAGGCCGTGCTGTATACCGGCGGATCGCACAGCAGGCGGAGTCTGGAGAAGGCGGGGGCACCGGTGGTGGACTCGCTGGAGGAGGCCGTGGCCGTGGCGGAGGAGCTCGTCTCCGCGGCATAGCCGCCCGGCCGGCCTCGGGGCGGGCCGGGCGGCCGTCAGGGGTTTCGCTCAGTCCTTGACCAAGGGCGCCTTCTCGCGCAGCACCTTGAGGAAGGCGCGCATCCACGCCGCATGGTCCGGCCAGGCCCGCGAGGAGACGAGGGTGCCGTCGACGACGGCCTCCGCGTCCTTGAACGACGCTCCGGCGGCCTGCATGTCCAGCTCCAGAGCCGGATAGGCGGTCACCCGGCGGCCCTCCAGGCCGCCGATCGCCGCCGTGAGCAGGGGGCCGTGACAGATCTGTGCCACGGGCTTGTCCGCGTCGAAGAAGGCCTTGAGAATCTTGCGCAGCTCGGCATCATTGCGGAGGTACTCCGGGGCGCGCCCGCCGGGGACGACGACGGCGGCGTACGCCCCCGAGTCCACCTCGGAGAAGGCCAGGTCGGCGGGCCAGGTGTAGCCCGGCTTCTCGGTGTACGTGTCGAAGCCCGGCTCGAAGTCGTGCACGACGAACTGCAGCTTCTTTCGGGTGGGTGCCGCGATGTGCACCTCGTACCCCTCCTCCAGCAGCCGCTGGTAGGGGTAGAGGACCTCCAGCGATTCGGCGGCGTCCCCGGTGACGATGAGGATCTTCGTGGTCATGGCAGCTCCCGGTGAGTGGTTGCCAGAAGGGCCTGTGTCGCTGTCCAGAGTGTCAAACTTCGGGGCACTCTTTTGTACACATACGGCTCATGACGGTTCGGGGGTCAGGGGCGATAGCCTGGGGGCGTGATCAGCGCGATACGCCGTGGGGGCAGCGAAGCCCCCGGCCTGCGCCCGGAGCGCCACAGTGCCCGGGCGGTACCTGATCTTCTCTGTCCGGCCTTCCCGCCTTATTCGGCTGATATCGGACCGGACTTCTCTCATCGCGGCATAACGTCGACTGCGACCGGACACCCCGCGTCGTGGCGTTGCGTCGCAGCATCTTTCACCTACGTCACGCAACGGCGCGCGACAGGAGCCAGAGGACATGCAGACCAAGCTGGACGAAGCCAAGGCCGAGCTGCTCGCACGGGCCGCCCGGGTAGCTGAGAACAGCCCGGTCGGGGGGCACCTTCCGACTGGGGACGAGCAGGGAAAACGTCCCGACCGGGACACCCTGCTCAAGTTCCTCCAGCGCTACTACCTGCACACCGCTCCGGAGGACCTCGCCGACCGTGACCCGGTCGACGTCTTCGGTGCTGCACTTTCCCACTACCGGCTCGCCGAAAACCGCCCGCAGGGCACGGCGAACGTCCGCGTGCACACCCCGACCGTGGAGGAGAACGGGTGGACATGCAGCCACTCAGTCGTCGAGGTCGTCACCGACGACATGCCCTTCCTGGTCGACTCGGTCACCAGTGAGCTCTCCCGGCAGGGCCGCGGCATCCATGTCGTGATCCACCCGCAGGTCGTCGTCCGCCGTGATGTGACCGGTCGGCTCATCGAGGTGCTGCCGGTCGAGGCGAGCGCCAAGGACCTGCCGCACGACGCGTTCGTCGAGTCCTGGATCCATGTCGAGATGGACCGCGAGACCGACCGCGCCGACCTCAAGCAGATCACCGCCGACCTGCTGCGTGTCCTGTCCGACGTCCGCGAGGCGGTCGAGGACTGGGAGAAGATGCGTGACAGCGCGCTGCGCATCGCCGACGAGCTCCCGAACGAGCCCACCGCCGACGACCTGCGCGAGCAGGAGGTCGACGAGGCCCGCGAGCTGCTGCGCTGGCTCGCAGCCGACCACTTCACATTCCTCGGCTACCGCGAGTACGAGCTGGTCAACGGAGACGCGCTCGCCGCCGTCCCCGGCACCGGCCTCGGCATACTGCGCTCCGACCCGCACCACACCGAGGACGAGGCGCACCCGGTCAGCCCGTCCTTCAGCAGGCTGCCCGCCGATGCCCGCGCCAAGGCCCGCGAGCACAAGCTGCTCGTGCTGACGAAGGCCAACAGCCGCGCCACCGTGCACCGGCCCTCCTACCTCGACTACGTCGGCGTCAAGAAGTTCGACGCCGAGGGCAACGTCGTCGGCGAGCGCCGCTTCCTCGGTCTGTTCTCCTCCGCCGCGTACACCGAGTCCGTGCGCCGCGTGCCCGTCATCCGCCGGAAGGTGGACGAGGTCCTCGAGGGCGCCGGCTTCTCGCCGAACAGCCACGACGGCCGCGACCTGCTGCAGATCCTGGAGACGTACCCGCGCGACGAGCTGTTCCAGACGCCCGTCGACCAGCTCCGGTCGATCGTCACCAGCGTGCTCTACCTCCAGGAGCGCCGACGGCTTCGGCTGTACCTGCGCCAGGACGAGTACGGGCGCTACTACTCCGCCCTGATCTACCTGCCGCGCGACCGCTACACCACCGGCGTCCGCCTGCGTCTGATCGACATCCTCAAGGAGGAGCTCGGCGGCACCAGCGTCGACTTCACCGCGTGGAACACCGAGTCGATCCTGTCCCGGCTCCACTTCGTCGTCCGCGTCCCGGCCGGCACCGTGCTGCCCGACCTGACCGACGCCGACACCGAGCGCATCGAGGCCCGGCTGGTCGAGGCGGCCCGCTCCTGGGCCGACGGCTTCGGCGAGGCGCTGAACGCCGAATTCGGCGAGGAGCACGCCGCCGAGCTGCTGCGCCGCTACGGGAACGCCTTCCCCGAGGGCTACAAGGCCGACCACACACCGCGGTCCGCCGTGGCCGACCTGGTCCGCATGGAGGAGGTCACCCACTCCGAAAAGGACTTCGCCCTCTCGCTGTACGAGCCGGTCGGCGCGGTCCCGGGCGAGCGCCGCTTCAAGATCTACCGGACCGGCGAGCAGGTCTCCCTGTCCGCTGTGCTGCCGGTCCTGCAGCGCCTCGGCTGCGAGGTCGTCGACGAGCGTCCGTACGAGCTGCGCTGCGCCGACCGTACGCACGCCTGGATCTACGACTTCGGTCTGCGCATGCCACGCTCCGGCGGCAACGGCGACTACCTCGCCGACGACGCACGCGAGCGGTTCCAGGACGCCTTCGCCGCCGTGTGGACGGGCGAGGCCGAGAACGACGGCTTCAACTCGCTGGTCCTCGGCGCCGGGCTCAACTGGCGTGAGGCGATGGTGCTGCGTGCGTACGCCAAGTACCTGCGCCAGGCCGGGTCGACGTTCAGCCAGGACTACATGGAGGACACCCTCCGCAACAACGTCCACACCACCCGCCTGCTCGTCTCCCTCTTCGAGGCCCGGATGTCGCCGGACCGCCAGCGGGCGGGCACCGAGCTGATCGACGGCCTCCTCGAGGAGGTCGACGGCGCGCTCGACCAGGTCGCCAGCCTGGACGAGGACCGCATCCTGCGGTCGTTCCTCACCGTCATCAAGGCGACGCTGCGCACCAACTTCTTCCAGGCCGCGGAGAGCGGCAAGCAGCACGGCTACGTGTCGATGAAGTTCGACCCGCAGGCCATCCCCGACCTGCCGGCCCCCCGCCCCGCCTTCGAGATCTGGGTGTACTCGCCCCGCGTCGAGGGCGTGCACCTGCGCTTCGGCAAGGTCGCGCGAGGCGGTCTGCGCTGGTCCGACCGGCGCGAGGACTTCCGTACGGAGATCCTCGGCCTGGTCAAGGCGCAGATGGTCAAGAACACGGTGATCGTGCCGGTGGGCGCGAAGGGCGGCTTCGTCGCCAAGCAGCTCCCGGACCCGTCCGTGGACCGCGACGCCTGGCTCGCCGAGGGCATCGCCTGCTACCGGACCTTCATCTCCGCGCTGCTCGACATCACCGACAACATGGTCGCGGGCGAGGTCGTTCCGCCGGCCCAGGTCGTCCGGCACGACGAGGACGACACCTACCTGGTCGTCGCGGCGGACAAGGGCACCGCGTCCTTCTCCGACATCGCCAACGAGGTGGCCGTCGCCTACAACTTCTGGCTGGGCGACGCCTTCGCCTCCGGCGGCTCGGCCGGTTACGACCACAAGGGCATGGGCATCACGGCCCGCGGCGCATGGGAGTCGGTCAAGCGGCACTTCCGCGAGCTGGGCCACGACACCCAGACCCAGGACTTCACCGTCGTCGGCGTCGGAGACATGTCCGGCGACGTGTTCGGCAACGGCATGCTGCTCAGCGAGCACATCCGGCTCGTCGCTGCCTTCGACCACCGCCACATCTTCATCGACCCGACGCCCGATGCGGCCGTCTCGTACGCCGAGCGCCGCCGGCTCTTCGAGCTGCCGCGCTCGTCGTGGGCCGACTACAACACGGAGCTGCTGTCCCACGGCGGCGGCATCCACCCGCGCACCGCCAAGTCGATCCCCCTCAACGCGGCGATGCGCGAGGCCCTCGGCATCGAGCCGGGCACCTCCAAGGTGACCCCCGCCGAGCTGATGAAGGCCATCCTCAAGGCCCCGGTCGACCTGTTGTGGAACGGCGGCATCGGTACGTACGTCAAGGCGTCCACCGAGTCGCACGCCGACGTCGGCGACAAGGCCAACGACGCGATCCGCGTCAACGGCGAGGACCTCCGCGTCCGCGTCGTCGGCGAGGGCGGCAATCTGGGTCTGACCCAGCTTGGCCGTATCGAGTTCGACCGCCACGGCGGCAAGGTCAACACGGACGCGATCGACAACAGCGCCGGTGTGGACACCTCCGACCACGAGGTGAACATCAAGATCCTGCTCAACGGGCTGGTCGCGGACGGCGACATGACCGTCAAGCAGCGCAACCAGCTGCTCGCGAAGATGACCGACGAGGTCGGCGCGCTCGTCCTGCGCAACAACTACGCGCAGAACACCGCCCTCGCCAACGCGGTCACCCAGTCGCCGTCCCTGCTCCACGCCCACCAGCGCTTCATGCGGCGCCTCGGGCGGGACGGGCACCTGGACCGGGCGCTGGAGTTCCTGCCCAACGACCGGCAGATCCGTGAGCTGCTGAACGCCGGCAAGGGGCTCAGCCAGCCGGAGCTGGCCGTCCTGTTGGCGTACACCAAGATCACGGTGGCCGACGAGCTGATCCGCACGTCGCTGCCGGACGACCCCTACCTGCGCAGGCTGCTACACGCGTACTTCCCCAAGCCGCTGCGCGAGCAGTTCCCCGACGCGATCGACGCGCACGCCCTGCGGCGCGAGATCGTCACGACCGTGCTGGTCAACGACACGGTGAACACCGGTGGCTCGACCTTCCTGCACCGTCTGCGGGAGGAGACCGGCGCGTCGATCGAGGAGATCGTGCGGGCGCAGACCGCGGCGCGCGTGATCTTCGGTCTGAGCGAGGTGTGGGACGCCGTGGAGGCGCTGGACAACCAGGTCGCGGCCGACGTCCAGACGCGTATCCGGCTGCACTCGCGCCGGCTCGTCGAGCGCGGCACGCGCTGGCTGCTGGGCAACCGGCCGCAGCCGCTGGAGCTCGCGGAGACCATCGAGTTCTTCTCCGAGCGGGTGGAGGAGGTGTGGGCCTCGCTGCCGAAGATGCTGCGCGGCGCGGACCTCGAGTGGTACCAGGGCATCCTGGACGAGCTCACCGGGGCGGGCGTGCCCGAGGAGCTCGCGCTGAGGGTGGCCGGGTTCTCGTCGGCGTTCCCGACACTGGACATCGTCGCGATCGCGGACCGTACGGGGCAGGAGCCGCTGGCGGTCGCCGAGGTGTACTACGACCTCGCGGACCGGCTCTCCATCACGCAGCTGATGGACCGGATCATCGAGCTGCCGCGGGCTGACCGCTGGCAGTCGATGGCCCGCGCCTCGATCCGCGAGGACCTGTACGCGGCGCACGCTGCGCTGACGGCGGACGTCCTGTCGGTGGGCAACGGCAGCGCGACGCCGGAGGAGCGCTTCAAGTCCTGGGAGCAGAAGAACGCGGCGCTGCTGGGGCGTGCGCGGTCGACGCTGGACGAGATCCAGGGCTCGGACACGTTCGATCTGGCGAATCTGTCGGTGGCGATGCGGACGATGCGGCAGTTGCTGCGGGCGCACAGCTGACGGTCGTGTGGGGCGGGGTGGGGTTGTTTCCCCACCCCGCCCCTTCCCGTAGCCCGGGCTGCGCCCCGGGCCCCTGGGTGAGGGTGCTGACACCCCGGACCCCCGAGCGGCGGCTTCGCGCCATGGACTTGCCCGGCCCGGCGGTGTGGTCTCGTGCCGCTGATGTCCGGCCCTGCGGGGTGCCGCCCGCGGGGATGCCGGGTGTTGCGCCCGGCCGGGTGACCCGGGCCCCGGGCCGCCCGGCCCGACGCGGCGGTGGTCGGACCTCTGATCAGTGTCTCCGACGGCACCCACGGGCCCGGTGACACCACCCCAGGTCATCCGATCGACAGGGTGCAACAGTCATGCCGGGCCCGGAGGCCAGCAGCCCTCTTGCAGGACCGCGCAAGAACGCAACGGGGGCTGACGCCCCGGGGCGACGGCTCGTGCCGGGAGCGTGTCAGTTCCTGGAGTGGTGGCTTGGTGGTCCGGCGTGCCTTGCCTGCTGAAGTGGCTGGGTGCCGTGTCCGCCGGAGCGGCGGCTTTGCGCCGCGGGGTGTGCTCCGGGCGGCGGCTTTGCGCCGCGGGGTGTGTTCCGGGCGGCGGCTTTGTGTCGCGGGGGCGTGGCCGGACTGACGCCAGGCGGCCGCGTGCCGTTCCCCGGCTGCTGCCGGGGCTTGAACGTGCCGGCAGCCGCCCGCCGTGGAGCCGTCACGGCCAGCGGGAAGCGCGCGGGTCCGGGAGGACGGAGGCTCGTTCCACCGACGTGACGGCCGTCGACACTGCCGGTGGGAGCCAGGTCGAGAGGTTGTGCTTCGGCGTGCACAGCGATGCCAGTTCGTTCGTCGACGGGCGGTCCTCCGGGCGGGGGGAGAGCGTCGCCGACAGGAGGCGGCGCAGGGGTTCGGGGTGAGCGCTCAGGTCGGGGGGTTCGTGGACCGTGCCCGCTATGCGGGTTGCGACGACCAGGCCGCCGCCCTCGCCGTACGGATGGCGTCCCGTCGCCGCCTCCGCGGCGATGAGGCCGAGCGTGAACACATCCGACGCGGGCGTGAGGTCGCGGCCCAGCGCGTGCTCGGGGGACATGTACTTCGGCGTACCGACCATCCGCCCCACCGTGGTCAGCGCCGACGTGCCGTCGGCGGCGCGCGCAATGCCGAAGTCGAGCAGCCAGGGCCCCTGTGCCGTCAGCAGCAGGTTGGCGGGCTTCACGTCCCGGTGGATCAACCCGGCCGCGTGCACCGCACTCAGCGCGTGCGCCGCGCAGGCCGTCAGTTGCAGGACGCAGGCGAGCGGCAGCGGGCCGAACTCGCGCAGCGCCTCGTCGAGCGGCAGCCCCGGCACGTAACGGGTGGCCAGCCACGGCCGTTCCGCCTCCGCGTCGTGGTCCACGACTGGCACCAGATGGCGGCCCTGCACCGTGCGCGCCGCCTGGACCTCACGGGCGAAACGGCGCCGGAACCTCTCGTTCTCCGCGTGTTCGCGGCGGATCAGCTTCAGCGCGACGGGCAGGGCGTCACCACGCGTGCGCGTCAGGAACACCGTGCCCATGCCGCCTTCGCCGATCCGCGCCCGCAGGGCGTACCCCGCGATCCGGCGCGGATCCTCGTCCCGCAACGGCTCCGGCCCCCGTGTGCCACCCATCCCGACCCCCTAGCCGACGGCAGGGGAGCCTACCCCGGTGGCGTCACTTCCTCCCGCCCGTGAACTCCTCGTACGCCGCCACGACTTCCTTCGCCGGCCCGTCCATCCGCAGGACGCCCGCCTCCAGCCAGATCGCGCGGTCGCAGGTCTCGGTGATCGTCGAGTTGCTGTGGCTGACCAGGAAGACCGTGCCCGCCTCCTCGCGCAGCTCGTCGATGCGCTGCCGGCTGCGGCGCCGGAAGCGGGCGTCGCCGGTGGACAGGGCCTCGTCGATCAGCAGCACGTCGTGGCTCTTGGCGGCGGCGATGGAGAAGCGCAGCCGGGCACCCATGCCGGAGGAGTACGTGCGCATCGGCAGCGAGATGAAGTCGCCCTTGTCGTTGATGCCGGAGAAGTCCACGATGTCGTCGTACCGTTCGCGGATCTGCTCGCGGGTCATGCCCATCGCGAGACCGCCGAGGACCACATTGCGCTCGCCGGTCAGGTCGGACATGAGGGCCGCGTTGACGCCGAGGAGGGACGGCTGGCCGTGGGTCCAGACCTTGCCCTCGGCGGTGGGCAGGAGACCGGCGATGGCCTTGAGCAGGGTGGACTTGCCTGAGCCGTTGGAGCCGATGAGGCCGATCGCCTCGCCCTTGTACGCGGCGAAGCTGACGCCCTTGACCGCGTGCACCTCGCGTACGCCGGGCGTGGCGCGCCGGGAGACGAGCCGGCTGAGGGCGGAGGTGGCGCTGCCCCGGCCGGTGCGGGCGCCGTTGACCTTGTAGGTGATGTGGACGCCGTCGACGACGACGGTGGGGACGGGCTCCTTGGGGTCAGCCACGGCCGTACTGCTCCTCTGCCTTCCAGAAGTACACGAAACCGCCGACGCCGAGGACCACGGCCCACAGCAGGGCGGCGGCCCACACGTGCGGGGGCAGCCGGTCGGCGGTGAAGGACTCGATGAACGCGAAGCGGACGAGGTCGATGTAGAGCGCGGCCGGGTTGTAGCGGATCACGGCGGCCACGAGGTGGGGCACCCGGTCGCTGCCGAGGACCTTGTCGATGGACCACATCACGCCGGACGCGTACATCCAGGTGCGCAGGACGAACGGCATGAGCTGCGCGACGTCGGGGGTGCGGGCGGCGATCCGGGCCATGGCCATCGACAGGCCGGTGTTGAACACGGCCTGGAGGACGAGAGCGGGGACCGCCAGCAGCCAGGAGGGCCCCGGGAACTCGCCGAAGCAGAACAGGATGGCGACGAGGGCGCCGAGCGAGAAGAGCAGCTGCTGGAGCTGCTGGAGGGCGAGCGCGATGGGCAGGGCGGCGCGGGGGAAGTGCAGTGCGCGGACGAGTCCGATGTTGCCGGAGATCGCGCGGGTGCCGGCCGTGATCGAGTTGGCTGTGAACGTCCAGATGAACACGCCCGTGACGAGGAACGGCACGAAGTCGGGCACGTCGTCGCCGGTGCCGAGCAGCTTGCCGAAGATCAGGTAGTAGACGGCTGCGTTGAGCAGGGGGGTCGCGAGCTGCCAGACCTGGCCGAGGCGGGCCTGGCTGTACTGGGCGGTGAGCTTGGCGGTGGCGAAGGCGGTGATGAAGTGCCGCCGGGACCAGAGTTGACGGACGTACGCGCCGAGGGCGGGGCGGGCGCCGCTGACCGTGAGGCCGTGGCGGGCGGCGAGCGCGGCCAGGTCAGTGGGCGGGGCGGCGGCAGGGGCGTCGGCGGGAGGCCGCGAGGCGGTGGCTGTGGTCACGCGGGGGTCGCTTTCGTGGTGACGGCGGAAAGCAGCTTCGACGGAACGGGACCGTATCGTCGCTACGGCGAGGGTAGGACGACCGCGCGTCGGAACGCAACCGTTTCGTCGTCACGGGTATGATTCCGCCCATGCCTACGGACTCCGGAACCCCGCGCCGCGCCCCCGCAGGAGCCGCCGTGCTCCGCGAGGACGTGACCGACGCGATCCGCAAGGCCGTCTTCGAGGAACTGGCGGCCGTCGGCTTCGCGCGCATGTCCATCGAAGGGATTGCCCGGCGGGCGGGCGTCGGCAAGACGGCGGTCTACCGGCGCTGGAAGTCGAAGCTGTCGCTCGTGCTGGACCTGGTCTCGGCCGTCGCGGTCCAGGGCATGCCTGCGCCGTCGACGGGATCGCTGCACGGGGACGTACGGGCGCTGCTGGAGGTCGCGGCGCACGCACTGCGCCACCCGGTGGCGTCGCAGGTGATCCCGGATCTGCTGGTGGAGTCGGCGCGCAACCCCGAGATCTCGGACGCGATCAAGGCGGCGCTGCTGGACAGCCAGCAAGGGGTGGCGGCCGTGGTCGTCCGCGAGGCGGTCGCCCGGGGAGAACTCCCGCGGGACACGGACCCCGACAGGGCGCTGGATCTGATCGTGGGGCCGCTGTACTGGCGGCTGGCGGTGGTACGGGGCGGGCTGCCGAAGGGATACCTGGACGGGCTGGCGCGAGCGGCGGTGGCGGCGCTCAAGTCCTGACACCGCGGCAGGTGCGCGCGGAGGTGCGTGGCGCGGGGCTGCGTGGTGCGTGGCGGTGCATGGTGCCCGCGGTGCGTGGCGCGGGGCTGCGTGGTGCGTGGCGGTGCATGGTGCCCGCGGTGCGTTGGGCGGGGTGCGTGGCAGTGCGCGGCGCGGGGGTACGCGGCGCGGAGACGCGTCCGCCGTCGGCGCGCGCCAACCTGTGCGCGCCCCCGAGATCACTCGTTCGGCCCATGGCGTGGTGACCCCCGGGCGGTGGGCCGGTTGTGCTCCGCAGCAACCATGCGCTCTTGAACGGACGTGCCCACCATGCCGATTCGGCTCAGCGTCGTCGTCCCCGTCCACAACGTGGAGGACTATCTCGAGGAGTGTCTGCGCTCCCTCGCCGAGCAGAGTCTGAGGGACATCGAGGTCGTCATGGTCGACGACGGCTCCACCGACGGCAGTGGTGGCATCGCCCGGCGCTTCGTCGCGGAAGATCAGCGCTTCACGCTGGTCTCGCAGGAGAACGCGGGCCTCGGGGCCGCGCGCAACGCCGGGACCAGGCGGGCGTCCGGCGAGTTCCTCGCGTTCGTCGACAGCGACGACGTCGTGCCCCGCGATGCGTACGAGAAGATGGTCGGCTCACTCGACGCCTCGGGGTCGGACTTCGCCACCGGCAACGTCCACCGGCTGCGGGCCGGCGGCCGGACGCAGCAGTCGCCCATGTTCCGCGAACCGATGGCCACGTCCCGTATCGCCACCCACGTCACCAGGCACTGGGCGCTGCTGTACGACCGCATCGCCTGCAACAAGGTCTTCCGCAGGGAGTTCTGGGACCGGCACTGCTTCGCCTTCCCCGAAGGCGTCCTCTTCGAGGACATCCCCGTCATCGTCCCCGCGCACGTCCTCGCCCGCTCCGTCGACGTCCTGCACGACACGGTCTACCTGTGGCGCGACCGCGACGGGTCGATCACCACCCGCAGGGCCCGGCCCGCGGCTGTGCGGGACCGGGTCGCCTCCGTCACCGCGGCGCGCGACCTCCTCGGCGGCGAGGCGCGGCAGCGCTACGAGTCGAGCGTGCTCGCCAGCGACCTGATGCTCTTCATGGAAGCCCTCCCCGACGGCGACGACGCGTACCACGACGCCTTCCTGCGGCACGCCGGGGAGTTCGTGAACGGCGTGCCGCGGCACGTCCTGGACGGGCTCGCGCTGCATCTGCGCGTCGCGTGGCAGCTCGTGCGCGAGCGGCGCCTCGCCGAGCTGCTGGCCTTCCTCGCCTTCCAGAAGAAGGAGGGCCGGGACGCGTTCCGCGTCCAGGGCCCGCGCGCACGCCGCGCCGTGTACCCGCCGCTCACCGCACCGCTCCCGCGCGGTGTCGACCGGCCCGCCCCCGCCGACCTACCGGTCGTGTCCGACCTCACCGAGGCGGTGTGGCGGGACGGAAAGCTGCACCTCAAGGGGTACGCGTACGTCCGCAACCACCCGGCCGGCGAGCAACGGCCACGTACGTTCGGCTGGTTGCGGTCCGGGCGCAGGCGCGTGATCCCGCTGCGACTGCGCCCCGCGGACGTGCCCGAGGCGAGCGCCGACTCGCGTCAGAGCCTGCACTCCTACGAACGGGCGGGGTTCGAGACCGTCGTCGACCCGGCGCGGCTGCGGACCGGCACGTGGAACCTCGAGGTCGGCATCCTCGCGGGCGGGATGTTCCGCCGCGGCCCCCTGCGCCTGCTCGGCAACCGGGCGGCCCCTGCCGTCCACGACGTGCGCGACGACCTGCGCATCGTGCCCCAACTGTCCGGAAACAAGCTGCGTCTGAAGGCGGAACGGGTCGCGGCCCGGCTCACCGCCCACCGGGCCACGGACGACGGCGTGCGGATCGAGGGGACCACGACCGGCCCGGCCCCGACGCTGCTGCGGCTGCACAACCGCCACACGCAGGAGCAGCGCGAAGTCCCCGTCGTGGCCGGGCCTTCGGGCGGATTCGCAGCCGACATCGTCCTCGGGAGCGGCCCAGCGGACGCGCCGCGCACCTCGGCCTGGACCGTCCGCCTCGTCCGCGCCGACGGCAGCCGCGTGCCCGTGGCCGTGTCCCGGACGACCGCTCCCGGGCGGTACCGGCTGGGCGGTCCGGCCCGTGAACTCGCCGTCACCCGGGGCGCCTCCGGCAACCTCGTACTCAACGACCAGATCCCGCAGCCCTTCGTCGACACCTTCGCGTGGGCGATCTCCGGCGAACTCGTCATCGAGGGCACCTTCCCCCAGCACGCCCTTCGCCGGCCCGAGCTGGTGCTCCAGCACAGCGGCTGCCAGGAGGAGGCCGTCTGTGCCCACGAGCTGCGCGACGGCCGCTTCCGTGCCGTGATCGCGCCCGCCGCGGTCGACGGGCCCGGCGGTGAACTGCCGCTCGCCGAGGGCCGGTGGTTCCTGTTCCTCCGCGAGCGCGGCGAGAACGACCCGGCGCGCTACACACCGTTGCGCCTCGCGCCCGCCGAGCACGCTGCCGTACCCGCCGTGGAGCACGTGAACGGACGCGATTTCGCGCTCGACCGCCGCTATCACGACCAGCTCCTCCTGGAGTCGGGTCCGGTCCTGGCCGCCCACGAGCGCGGCGGCGTGGCCGAGCGGCGCATGCGCGAGCACGCCGCCACCCTGCGCGTCGGTCCGCGCCGCGACACGGTGCTGTTCAGCAGCTTCGACGGACGCCAGTTCTCCGACTCGCCGCGCGCCGTCCATGAGGAACTGCTGCGCCGTGAGAGCCCGCTGGAGCCTGTGTGGGTCGTGCGCGACCAGCAGGCGAGGCTGCCCGCAGGGGTGCGGGCGATCCCGTACGGCGGCGCGGAGTGGCACGAGGCCCTGGCCACCGCCCGGGCGGTGGTGACCAATACTCAGCTGCCGGAGTGGTTCGAGCGCGGCACCGGCCAGTTCGTGGTGCAGACCTGGCACGGCACACCACTCAAGCGCATCGGCCGGGACCTGATGGGCACCTCCCAGGCCAACCGGCCCTACATCGAGTCCCTGCCCGCCCGTGCCGCGCAGTGGAGCGTGCTGGTCTCGCCCAACCGCTTCTCCACCCCGATCCTGCGCCGCGCCTTCGGATACGACGGCGAGGTCGTCGAGTGCGGGTATCCGCGCAACGCCCTGCTGTACGCCGGGGACCGGGCCAAGGTGGCCGCGAGCGTCCGCGAGCACCTCGGCATCCCGGAGGATCGGACCGTCGTGCTGTACGCCCCGACCTGGCGCGAGGACCGTCCGGGGGGCGGCGGCCGCTACGCCCTCGACCTCCGGCTCGACCTGGAGGCGGCACGCGCCGCCCTCGGCGACAGTCATGTGCTGCTCGTCCGCCGTCACTACCTGGTGAACGACCGGCTGCCCGGCACCGGCGGCTTCGCCCGTGACGTCTCGCGCTACCCCGATGTCGCCGAGCTGATGCTCGTCAGCGACGTGCTGGTCACGGACTACTCCTCGCTGATGTTCGACTTCGCGCACACCGGCCGCCCCATGCTGTTCCACACCTATGACCTGGAGCACTACCGGGACACCCTGCGCGGCTTCTGCTTCGACTTCGAGAAGCAGGCACCGGGACCGCTCGTCCCCGACGGCGCCGAGCTGATCGCGGCGCTGCGCGACCCCGCCGCGGCGACCGCCGGCCACGAGAAGGCGTACGCGGCCTTCCGCCAGGTGTTCTGCGATCTCGACGACGCGAACGCCGCCGTCACGGTCGCCGACCGCATCCTGGAGGAGGCCGGGGCCTGACCGTCGAGAGGACCAGGGTGCGGCGGTTCGAAAAGGTCGGTGGAAACCGGTGCCGGCATCGTTCGGTGCACCCCGGCATGGACCTTACGGGTGATTCGCGTGCCGGAACTTTGCCAAAGATCGCAGCGCAGTCAACTGTGCAGCGTTTAAGTGTGTTTATCGGTGCGAGCCGTCGACGTTGACGATTGCTACGTTCGGCGGCCATGGACCTGCGAATGCGAACGAAAACGGGAACGCTCGACGTACGCCGGGCGAGAGCCGTCGTCATCGCCGTGTCCGCACTCGCCTTCGTCGCCAAGATGATCTACGCCGCTCAGTCGCGCGGTCCCGCCGACGTCCGTATCTTCAACGCGTTCGCGCGCGCGATCGCCCAGGTCGGGCCCGTGCGTATCTACGAACACCCGATGCCGCGTCTGCCCGTCTACAACCATCCGCCGCTCGCGAGCTGGATGCTTCTCGGGCTCGACGAACTGGAGCGGCTGGGAATTCCGTTCGGCAGTCTGATCCGCGCGCCCGCCTGCCTCGCCGATTTCGTATCGGCCCTGCTCGTCTTCGAAATTCTCCGCCGCCGCAGGTCCACCGCAGCGGCCATGGCGTGCGCCCTCGTCTGCGCCCTGAGCCCCGTTCTCTTCACCACGTCCGGATATCACGGCAACACCGA
Organism: Streptomyces sp. NPDC018833; assembly: GCF_044390825.1. Lineage (NCBI taxonomy): Bacteria > Bacillati > Actinomycetota > Actinomycetes > Kitasatosporales > Streptomycetaceae > Streptomyces > Streptomyces sp. NPDC018833. The sequence goes on from NZ_JBIRZM010000001.1 coordinate 37,525, forward strand.
TTCGGTCGCCGTCATGTTCGCCGTCCTCGCCGCCTTTCTCCTCGTCGACCGCCGCGCCCCCCTCGCCGCCGGTGTCGCGGCGGCCGTGGCGGTGAGCATCAAGCTCATCCCCGTCGTGGCGATCCCCGCCCTGACCGTGACAGCGTTCCGGGCCGGGCGACCCGCTCTCGTACGCTTCGGTGCCGGCCTCGGGGCCGTACTGCTGGCGCTGTGGGGACCGGTGCTGATGACCGTGCCGGAGCCGCTGCGGGAGAAGGTCCTCGAATACGAGGGCGGCCGGGCCCGGCTGTGGGGCTTCGTACGGTTCGCGGACTGGATGGGCGCGTCCGACGAGTTCATCGCCGCGCTGCACAGCGACTTCCACCTCGTGTTCGTGCTGGTGTGCATGGCGGCAGGCGCCTGGGTCGCCTGGGTGCGTCCCACCGCTCCCGCGTACGCGGTCGCCCTGTCCCTCACGCTGCTGCTCCTGCTCAGTACCGGCTCGGCCGTCCAGTACCTCGCCTGGCCGGTCGTCGGCCTCTGCCTGTTCGGCCTCTGGGAGGGTGCCGCGTTCGGCGTCCTCATCGGCGTGGTCACCGTCCTTGTCTACTCCGGGGCCAGCGCCGTGCGCTGGAACGACTGGGCCCTGAACCTCGCCGCTCTCGGCTGGCTGCTGCTCGCCGCCGGGATCGTCACCGGTCTGCGCCGCACGCTCGCCGAGACGCCCCTGGCGTCCCCGGACCGCACGCTGCCCCTCGTGGGCCCCCGGGCGAGGACACCGGCCGCCCCCTCATCCCCTGTCAATCAACAGTGAACCCACGGAGAGGAGAGAAGCGCTGGTGATGGAGAGCACGCTGGAGAGCTCGCCGACCGTCCCCGTGGACGGCCCGCCGTCCGGCCCGGGGCCCCGGATCGGCGTCCTGGTGGTGGCGTACAACGCCGAGGCCACGCTGGAGAAGACGCTCGACCGCATCCCGAAGGACTTCCGGTCCCGCATCGCCGAGATCCTCATCCTCGACGACGCGAGCAGCGACGAGACGTTCACCGCGGGCTGCCGCTGGTCCCAGCTGGAGGGCATGCCGCCGACCGTCGTCATGCGGCACACCAAGAACCTCGGCTACGGAGGCAACCAGAAGGCGGGCTACGCCCTGGCCGCCGCGCGCGGACTCGACATCGTCGTCCTGCTGCACGGCGACGGCCAGTACGCCCCAGAACTGCTGCCCGAGATGATCGCCCCCATCGAGAGCGGCGAGTGCGAGGCCGTGTTCGGCTCCCGGATGATGGACCCGGGCAGCGCCCTGCGGGGCGGCATGCCGTTCTACAAGTGGCTCGGCAACCGTGTCCTCACCCGTTTCGAGAACGCGCTGCTGGGTTCCCGGCTCAGTGAGTTCCACTCCGGCTACCGCGCCTACAGCGTCGCCGCGCTGCGCCGGCTGCCCATCGACCGCAACACCGACGCCTTCGACTTCGACACGCAGATCATCGTCCAGATGATCGACGCGGGCATGCGGATCCGGGAGATCCCCATCCCCACGTACTACGGAGACGAGATCTGCTACGTCAACGGCATGCGCTACGCCAAGGACGTGGTCAAGGACGTCCTCGAATACCGGCTCGCGCTCAAGGGCTTCGGCACCTGCCCGTGGATCCCCAAGCCCGTCGAGTACGCCTTCAAGGAGGGCGACGGTTCCTCGCACGCGGCGATCCTGCGCCTCATGCGCACGATGCCGCCCGGCCGCGTCCTCGACGTCGGCTGTTCCGGCGGACTGTTCGCCGAGCGCCTCGAAGCGCTCGGCCACACCGTGACCGGACTCGACTTCGTCGAGGTGCCGGGAGTGCGGGAGCGCTGCACGCACTTCCTCCTCGCCGACCTGGAGGAGGGCATGCCCGCCGGCATCGCCGCCGACTACGACTACGTGGTCGCCGGAGACGTCATCGAGCACCTCTCCCGGCCCGAACGCGTCCTGTGCGAACTGCGGGACGTCCTGCGCCCCGGCGGGCATCTCCTTTTGTCCGTACCGAACTTCAGCCACTGGTACGCACGGCTGCGCGTCGCCTTCGGGGCCTTCGGCTACGACCGGCGCGGCATCCTCGACGAGACGCATCTGCGCTTCTTCACCCGCGCCAGCCTGCGCCGCACGGTGCGCGCGGCCGGCTACGACGAACTGCGGCTGACCGCCACGGGGGCGCCGTTCTGGTCCGTGCTCGGTGGGGGGCTCGTGGCCAGGACCCTGGGCCGGGCCTCCCGGCTGCTGACCCGTGTACGGCCGACGCTCTTCGGCTACCAGTACGTCGCAGTGCTCACGCCGCATGCGGCACAGACGATCATCGCCGGGGAGCACGTCGATGTCCAAGACATTCTCAACCGCCAGTACGTCCCCGCCGAGCCGGCCGGTCGCGTGGGTGCCGCGATCTGAGCCGGAGCCCGGGCCGCCGCGTCGCAGGAGGAAGATCTTGACGCTGTCCAGCCTGTTGCTGCTGCTTTTCGCGGTGTTCTCGTCGGCGGGCGGGCAGATCATGCTCAAGCACGGCATGCGCTCCGCCGCCGCGGCCGCCCAGCACGGCGGCGGCTCGCTGGTGATGCGGGCCGCCACGACCCCGTGGGTCGTCATCGGGCTGGTCGTCTTCGCTGTCTCGGCCGTGGCCTGGATGTCGACCCTGGCGCGGGTGCCGCTGAACATCGCGTACCCCTTCAACGCACTGGGGTATCTGCTGATCGTGCTCGCGAGCTCCACCGTGCTGCACGAGCGGACGTCGCTGTGGACGTGGGGCGGCTCGCTGATGGTGGTGGCCGGCCTGGTCACGGTGATGGCGGGACAGAGCTGACCGGCTGCGGGAGCGGTGGGCGGCGCGGCTCCGGCCGAGGCCCGGAGCCGTGCCGCTGCCGGTCTCAGGCGAGCGGCCGGGGCGCCTGCACTGCCGTGCCCCTGTCGGTCTCAGGCGAGCGGCCGGGGCGCCTGCACTGCCGTGCCCCTGTCGGTCTCAGGCGAGCGGCCGGGGCGCCTGCACCGCCGTGCCCCTGCCGGTCACAGGCGAGCGACCGAGGCGCCTGCACCGCCGTGCCCGCCGCTTCCTGCGTCTCCTGCATCTCCTGCCTGGGGCTCCTCCTTCTGCTGCGCCGCCTGGCGGGGCAGCGCCACCGCGCCGCCCCGCTCCTCCGGCGCCGCCACCGGCAGCAGCTCGCGCTCACCCAGCAGCACATGCCGCACCACGCGCTCGGCCGCCCGGCCGTCGTCGAACGGGCAGAACCGGGCCCGGAAGGCGGCGCGCAGTCCGGCGTTCGCCGCGCTGTTCCAGGTGCCGTCGGTGAGGACTTGGATCAGCTCGTCGGTGCTGCGGGTCACCGCGCCGGGGGTGTCCCCCGGCTCCCCGGACAGCAGGTCGAAGCAGACGCCCCGCACCGCGCGGTAGACCTCCCAGTCGGGGGCGTGGATCACGATGGGCCGGTCCAGGTTGGCGTAGTCGAACATCACGGAGGAGTAGTCCGTGACCAGGGCGTCCGCCGCCAGGCACAGCTCCTCGGTGCTCGGATGGCCGGAGACGTCCACGATGCCCGGCTGCGTGCCGAGGCCGCTGCCGTCGTGGAAGTAGTGGGCCCGGATCAGCAGCACGGTGTCCCCGCCCAGCTCCCGCGCGAGCCGGGCGAGGTCGAGCCGACAGGTGTAGCCGCGCTCGTGGTCGCGGAACGTCGGGGCGTAGAGCACGGCGCGCTGCTCCGGGCGGATGCCCAGCGAGGCACGGGCGGCGGCGACCTGCTCGGGCGTGGCGTTCACCAGGACGTCGTTGCGGGGATAGCCGGTCTCCAGGTGGCGCACCGCGCTCGGATAGGCGCTCGTCCACGCCTCGGTGGAGTGCGGATTGGACGAGAGGCTGACGTCCCAGCGGTCCACCCGGTGCAGCAGGTCCTTGAAGTTGAGGCCCTGGGCGGCCGCCGGGTAGGGGTACTGGCCCATGCCCATCACCTTCAGCGGTGTGCCGTGATGGGTCATCACATGGACCTGACCGCGGCGCTTGACGACCTGGTTGGGGAAGTTGACGTTGCTGATGAAGTACGTGGCACGGGCCATCACCGTCCAGTAGCGGCGTGAGCCCGGCACGACGTGGTCCACGCCGGGCGGGAGGGAGGCGGCCGCCTTGTGCGACACCACCCACACCCCGCGTACGCCGGGCGCCAGTTCGGCGGCCTTGTGATAGATCGCTGCCGGATTGCAGCTCATGCCGCGGTTCCAGTACGCGCTGTACACGGCGAGCCTGCGGTCCAGCGGACGCAGCCGGTGCAGCCGGTACAGCACGGGGAGTACCCTGCGCGCCAGCCCGGCCCGCGCCCCGGCCGCCGCCTCCAGCAGCCTGCGCCGCACCGCAAGCGCCGCGTCGAAGCCGCGCAGTGCGGCCGGCCGGCCGCGGCCGAGAAGCCGCAGCCGCAGCGCGGCGATGCCGGCGGGCGGACGGTGCCCGCGCGGCCGGTACTCCCGGTGGAAGGCGGCCACGGCCCGCACATAGGCCCGCCGGCCGCGCGAGACCTCCGCGTACGTCTCCAGCAGCTGCTGCGAGGCCAGCTCGAACAGCGGGGAGTGTACGGCGTCGAAACGCCCCGCCCCCTGGAGAGTGCCGAACAGCTCGCTGAACTGCTCGACGACGTCGTGCGGCCGGACCGTGTCCTCGGGGTCGTCGAGCCCGGGCAGGAAGCGCTGCTGACGGTGCTCGACGCAGGGGACGGGCAGCGCCGCGATCGTCTCCGCCGTCACGAGCATGCCGAGCGCGTACATCCGGTCCCCGTACACCCCAGGGGCGAAGGGCACCTGGCCACTCTCGTGGAAGTCGCGGCGGACCGCGCGGTTCCAGCACACGGCCGCGACCCCGAGCAGCTCCGGACGCTCCGCGAGCGTGCACAGGTCCGTGCCGCCCAGCGCCGTCAGCAGTCGCAGTGAACGGCTCTCCTGCGGCAGGCCCCGGAACGGCCTGCGGACATGCCCGAACAGCAGCACATCCGGGTCCTTCGCCGCATCCAGCCGGTCCGCGATCCGCTGCAGCGCACCGGGCAGCAGGACATGGGAGCCCTCCAGGAACAGCAGGTAGTCGCCCGTCGCACGCTCGGCGCCCGCAGTGCGGCGGCCGTCCGAGCCCGCCGGTTCGGCGAGGTGCACGGCGCGGACGCGGGAATCACGTGCGGCGATCTCGTCGAGCAACTGCCCCGAGCCGTCCGGCGATCCGTCGGCGACCCCGATGATCTCGATATCGGCGAACGACTGGGCCAGCACCGATTCCAGGCACGCGCGCAGACTTCCGCGCACGCGACGGACAGGGACGACAATGCTCAGGCGGGGCATGGACACTCTTTCTCGTACATGGACAGGTGCACGGGGCGCCGGCCCGCCGGGCCGGCACCCCGGTCAGAGGGGACGGACGGAGAGCGGGTCGTCGACGGGGCGTCGCGCGATGGGGAGCTGCGGTACGGGCCCGGCCGCGGGGACCGGAGTCCGCTCGGCCGGCGGGACGAAGGCGGGCAGCCCGCCGGTCTCGTTCAGGAAGACCCGCCGTACGATCCGCTCCGCCGCATGTCCGTCGTCGTACGGGCAGAACCGTTCCCGGAACGCGGCCCGCAGCTGCGCCGAGCGCGAGCCGCGCCACTGGCCCTTGGTGAAGATGCCGATCAATTCGTCCTCCGTGCGGGCCACCGCGCCGGGCGGGCATGTGCGCACGTCGAAGTAGGTGCCGCGGGCCGCCTGGTACGCCTCCCAGTCGGACGTGTGCAGCACGATCGGGCGGTCCAGGCCCGCGTAGTCGAACATCAGGGACGAGTAGTCGGTGACCAGAGCGTCCGAGGCGAGTGCGAGGGACTCGACGCTCGGATGCGCGGAGACGTCGACGACCCGGTGAGCCGCGCCGAAGGCGCCGGCGTCGGCGAAGTAGTGCGCGCGGGCGAGCACGACGAAGCGGTCGCCGAGCGCGGCCGCGAACCGCGCCAGGTCCAGGGACGGATGCTGGGCGCGGCGGTAGTCGCGATGGGTCGGGGCGTACAGGATCGCGGTGGTGCCCTCCGGCACACCGAGCGAGGCGCGCAGCCGCGCCACGTCGGCGGGCTTGGCGTGGTGGAAGACGTCGTTGCGGGGATAGCCGTATTCGAGGACGGTGCAGACCGAGGGGTAGGCGCGCTCCCAGACGAGCGTCGAATGCCGGTTGGCGGACAGCGAGTAGTCCCATTTGTCGGCGTTCGCGAGCAGTTGCTCGAAGTCCATGTCACGGGCCGCGGCCGGGTGTTCCTGAAGATCGATGCCCATGGTCTTCAGCGGGGTGCCGTGATGGGTCTGGAGCATGATCTGGGCGGGGCGCTTGACCATCCGACGGTCGAAGTTCACGTTGTTGACGAGGTACTTGGCGCGCGCGAGCGCCGACCAGTGTGCGAACGAGCCGGGGCGCAGCCACCGGGTCTGCGCCGGCAGCGTGTGCCGGTGGGCCTGGTCCGCGATCCAGGCGGTGCGCATGTGCGGGGCGAGTTCGCGGACCTTCGCCTCGATCGCGGCCGGATTGCACGCGTAGCCGCGGTTCCAGTACGCGGAGAACACAGCCAGGTCCCGGCGCACGGGCAGCCGCAGCTGGATGCGGTAGTGCAGCCGCACCGCGGCGGTGTGCAGCACGCGTTGGCCCGCCCCCGCCGCGCCACGGGCCCGCGCGCGCAGCAGGTCCGTCGTCCACAGCAGCCGGTAGGTCCGGTGGCAGCCGTACCGCATCAGCACATGCCGCAGTCGCCCGCGCAGGGAGGGACGCACTCCCGGCGCACGGTAGCGGGCGCAGTGCGCACGGGCGCGGCGGAAGAACTCGGCGTGGCTGCCACGGGGGAGCCGGCCGCGGGTGGTCGCCAGCGTCGAGAAGTGGTCGACCATGCGGCAGAAGAGGACCGGCCGCCAGCGTGCGAGTTCGGGCCGTGCGTCGAGGAACGCGAAGACGCGGTCGTACTGGTCGAAGATGTCGAAGTGCCTCCGGCTCGTGGTGGCGAGGATGTTGCCGCCCTGCCTGCGCTGGCGGTAGTGCACGCACACCCGGTCCAGCGCGGCGATCGTGGACGCCGTGAGCAGCGCCGGATACGTCCACGGGGTGTCCTCGTAGTAGCCCGGCGGAAAGGCGAGGCCCTCGCGCTCGACGAACTCGCGCTTGTACGCCTTGTTCCAGACCACCATCAGCAGTTTCAGCAGCCCGGGCCGGTCCGCCAGGCGGAACGTCGGGGGGCCCTGCTCGGTCAGCAGCCCGGCGCCCTTGTTGCGACGGCTCTCGCCCGTCCAGTAGGTGCGGGCGTAGTCGTAGACCAGGAGGTCGGGCTCGTCCGTGTGCTCGAGGCGGTCGGCGATCGCCTGGAGCGCGCCGGGCACGAGGGTGTCGTCGCTGTCGAGGAAGACGATGTACTCGCCGGCGGCGCGGGCGAGTCCGGCATTGCGTGCCTGGCCCAGGCCCACGTTCCGCGGCAGGTGCACGGCCCGCACGCGCGGATCGCGCGCCGCGACCTCGTCGATGATCGCACCGCAGGCGTCGGGGGAGCAGTCGTCGACGGCGATCAGCTCGAAGTCGCCGAAGCTTTGAGCCAGCACCGAATCCAGGCATTCATGCAGGTAGGCCTGGACCTTGAACGCGGGCACGATGACGCTGAACCGGGGCACGGCACATCCATGGGTCGGCGCGGACAGATGGCCCGAGAACGGCCAATGGGGTGACTTGGTTACGCCGCACGTGGCATACGGGGGACGAACGCGTGAGGCGGCCCGGTCACGGGAACCGGGCCGCCTCACGCGTCCGTACGGTCACTTGACGGCGCCTGCCATGACGCCGGAGACGAACTGCCGCTGGAAGGCGAAGAACACGATCAGCGGGATGATCATCGACACGAACGCGCCGGGCGCGAGCACGTCGATGTTGTTGCCGAACTGCCGTACCTGGCGCTGGAGTGCGACCGTGATCGGCGCGGACTCGGAGTCCGCGAAGATCAGCGCGACCAGCATGTCGTTCCACACCCACAGGAACTGGAAAATGCCCAGCGAGGCGATCGCCGGTCCGCCCAGCGGCATCACGACGCGGGTGAACAGACGGATCTCGCCCGCCCCGTCGAGCCGGGCCGCCTCCAGCAGCTCCCTGGGGATCTCCGCGAAGAAGTTGCGCAGCAGGAAGATCGCGAAGGGCAGCCCGAAGGCGACGTGAAACAGGATCACGCCGATCGTCGTCTCGAAGATGCCGATCAGGCCGAACAGTTCGGACACCGGGACGAGCGCGACCTGCACGGGGACGACGAGGAGGCCGACGACGACCATGAACCACCAGTCGCGGCCCGGGAACTCCATCCACGCGAAGGCGTACCCGGCGAGCGCGCCGATCACCACGACGAGCACGGTGGCCGGAACGGTGATCAGGACGGTGGACAGGAGGGAGTCGGTGATCGCCTCGTTCTGGAGGAGGCGGGAGTAGTTCTCGGTGGTGAGTTCGGCGGGTGCGGTCAGGACCTCCCACCAGCCGCTCTCGGCGATGTCACCGGGGCCGCGGAGGGAGGAGAGCAGCAGACCGACGGTCGGCATCAGCCAGAAGAGGGCGGCGAGAACGAGGAAGACGCGCAGCACGCCGCCGCCGGTGCGGGCGGCGACGCGGGCGGCGAGGGACTGCTTCGCCTTGACGGGCACGGTGCTGGTGCCGGTCGTGCTGCTCACGGTGCTCATCGTGCCGCCTCCTTCCGCATCCGCCTGATGCTGCTGTGTCGGCCCGGGGGGCGATCCCACGCCCCCCGGCGGGGGGCGGGCGTGGTGCGGCGAGACGTCATCGCCCTGCCTCCTTCCGCATCCGCCTGATGTTGAAGAACATCACCGGCAGTACCAGCAGAAGCAGCAGCACCGCGATCGCGCTGCCGAGTCCGAGATTCGCGTCGGTGCCGAACGACGAGCGGTACAGCTGGAGCGCGAGCACGTTAGCGTCGTCCTGGGCCGAGCCCGGCGCGATGATGAACACCAGGTCGAAGATCTTGAGCACATTGATCATCAACGTCACCAGCACCACCGCGAGGACGGGCGCCAGCAGCGGCACGGTCACCTTGCGGAACACCTGCCACTCGTTCGCGCCGTCCACGCGTGCCGCCTCCAGCAGTTCGCGCGGCACGCTCGCCAGCCCCGCGGCGATCAGCACCATCGCGAAGCCGGCCCACATCCACACATAGCTGCCGATGATCGCGGGTGTGACCAGGTTCGGACCGAGCCAGTTCACGCCGTTGTACGGCTCACGGAAGTTCTCCGCCGGCAGCCGCAGCAGCGCGCCGTCCGCCGAGTCGGGCAGGGTGAACCGCCCGTCCGCGCCGGCCCGCGCCTCCGCGACGACCTTGCCGTCCTTGACCGCCTCCACCTTGATGCCCTTGAGCCCGAGCTCCTTGGGGTCGACGGTGTTCGGCTTGCCGCCGCCGCCCCGGGTGAAGTCCAGCCACGCCGTGCCGGTGATCTCGCCTGGCTCGGCCAACGGCGCCTTCGCGGGCTCCGCGTCCGACGGCATCTTCGCGGGAGCCACCCCGACCAGCGGCAACTGCACGGTCTCCCCGGCCGTGACCGGCTCCTTGGTGACGAACGAACCGCCGCCGCCCGCCTTCAGCGGATGCACGGGCAGGGGATGCGCCTGGGGGAAGCCGGCCGACTCGCTGAACGTGTCGTGCACGCCCACCCAGACCGCGTTGGCGACGCCGCGCTCCGGGTCCTGCTCGTACACCAGCCGGAAGATGATGCCAGCGGCGAGCATCGAGATCGCCATCGGCATGAAGACGACCAGCTTGAACGCCGTGCCCCAGCGGATCCTCTCCGTGAGCACCGCGAAGATCAGACCCAGCGCGGTGGAGACCGTCGGCGCGACGACCACCCAGATCGCGTTGTTCTTCACCGCGGTCAGGATGGTGTCGTCGGTGAAGATCTCGACATAGTTGTCCAGCCCGGCGAAACCGGTGCCGGGCTGGTCGAAGAAGGACCGGTAGAACGAGTACCCGATCGGGTAGACCACGAGCGCGCCCAGCAGCACGAGAGCCGGCAGCAGGAATCCCGCCGCCACGACTTTACGTGTGCCTGTCACACTCTTCCGTTTGTCGGCGGGGGGCACCGGACGGGCCGGCCCTCCCGCGGTCGCGGCCGCCACGACTTCAGCTCTTGTACGCCTTGGCCGCATCGGCCTCCAGCCTCTGCTGGATGCCCGCGACGTCCTTCGGGTTCTTCAGGAAGTCCTGGAGCGCCTTCCACTCGCCCTTGCCCGGCGTACCGCCGAACGACTGCGGCATCTGGTCCGACATGTCGAAACGGAAGTCGTCGCCCGCCGCGATCAGCGCCTTGGCGATGTCGCGCTGTACATCGTTCGGGTACGCGGACAGATCAAGGGCCTTGTTGGGAGAGATGAAGCCGCCCGCCGCCGCCGAGATCGCCGCCGCGTCGGGCGAGGCGAGGAACGTCAGCAGCGCCTGCGCGCCCTTGCTGTCCTTCAGCGCCACGGCCGCGTCACCGCCCGTCACCACGGGCGCCTTCTCGCCGACCGCGGGGAACGGGAAGACCTTCGCCTCGGTACCGATCTTCGCGTCCGTCTGGGCGATGTTGACCGTCACGAAGTCGCCCTCGAAGACCATCGCCGCCTTGGGCTGGTCGCCACCGCTGAAGGTCTGCGTGACGGAGGCCGGGAACTCCGTCTGCAGCGCCCCGTCCGCGCCGCCCGCGATCAGCGACGGCTTGCCGAACAGCTCGCCGAGCGTGGTGAGCGCGTCCTTGACCGAAGGGTCGGTCCACTTGATCTCGTGCTTCGCCAGCTGGTCGTACTTCTCCGGCCCGGCCTGCGAGAGATACACGTTCTCGAACCAGTCGGTGAGGGTCCAGCCGTCCGCGCCCGCGATCGAGACCGGGGTGACACCCGAGGCGGAGATCGTCTCCGCCGTCGCCATGAAATCCTTCCACGTCTTCGGCACACTTGCACCGGCGTTCTCGAAGACCGCGTTGTTGTACCAGATGAGGGACTTGTTGGCGGCCTTGTAGTACACGCCGTACTGAGTGCCGTCCACCGCGCCCAGGTCCTGCCAGCCCTTCGAGTAGTTCTTCGCGAGCTGCTCCTTGGCCTCCGGGCCGACCGGCTCGGCCCACTTGCGCTGCACGGCCTGCTGGATCGCGCCGACCTGCGGCAGCATCGCCACGTCCGGCGGGCTGCCGCCCGCGATCTTCGTTCCGAGGAAGTTGACGATCGGGTCCTGGGCGGGCACGAAAGTGACGTTCGCGCCCGTGCGCTTCTCGAACTCGTTGAGGACCTTGGTGAAGTTCTCCTGCTCCGGGCCGCTCCAGACGGCCGCGACCTGGATGCTCTCGCCATCCAGCTTGGGCAGTTGGACGGTCGTCGGCGCCTCGGTGGTCTGCTTCCCCTTCGGCTCTCCGGCGTCACTGTCGGCGCCGCATCCGGCGAGGGTGAGCGCGCCGATGGCGGCGAGCGTCACCGCGGCCCTGCTCGTACGAAGAGTTGTGCGCATTGCTGCCCCGTCTCTCCCGTGCGCTGCTGTCCCGTGACAGCCAGGTCTACGCCCGAGCTGCGGGTGTCGCAATACCGCCCCCGGTGACCATCGACCTTTCGTGATGCCCTTGTGACGCGATGTCAGGCGTATGGCCCACGGTCGGTGTCGGGCGGCGCGGCGGGCGCTGGCCGGCCCTGCGCCGGGGTGAGGAGTGCGCGCCCGTCAGGTCTTTGCCGGGAAGAGAAGTGAACGTGGGTCAGGTCTTTGCCGCGGTGAGAAGTGAACGTGGGTCAGCTCTGGGCCGGGGTGAGGGGCGGGACCGGGCCTGCGTTGACCGACTGGGCGGCGCGTTGTAGCGCGCTCGCGAGCAGGGCCAGATCCGTCGGCCCGTTGCCCAGTTCGCGGACGGGGCGGCGGGTCGGGGGATCGCCCATCCGCTCCCACTCCAGCGGGACGACCGTGGGCCGCAGAGTCGCCGTCCGCGGTATGCGACCTGTGACACGGCCGCTCTGGAACGGTGTCACCCGGCCGTCCGGATGCCCAAGCCTGCCCCGGCCGGGCGCCGGATCGTCCGGCCCCGGGGCCACGGGCGGTGCCTGAAGCACCACACGGAGCCGCGCGCCCTCCGCAAGCCGCGTGTCCGCCGTCCGGTCCGGCCGTGAGGACGTCGCCACCAGATGCACTCCGAGTCGCTCGCCGTCCTTGGCCACCGCCTCCAGGGCCCGTACGACCGAACCGGCCGCCGGCCGGCCGGGGCTGCCGAGCGCGGGGGCCACCAGCGCGTCGAAGTCGTCCACCAGCACCACGAGCCGGGGCAGTGGGTCCGGCTCCTCGCTCTGCGTACGCCCGCCGGGGCGCAGCCGAAGTGTCCCGGAGGGCGGCGACTCCAGATCGCCGCGTTGCTCGGCGGGGCTCGGGACGCGCTGGCCGACTATTCGGCCCGCGGCCTCGCGCCGCGCCTGCCACTCGGCGAAGTCCGACCCGTCCAGGAGCTCCGTGCGACGCTTCAGCTCGGCGCCCAGAGCCTGCGCGAACACCCTCATCCGGACCGGATCGCTCGCCACCAGGTGCTCGGTGACATGCGGCAGCTCCGTGCACGCAGCCAGGCCCTCGCCGCGCTCGCCGCCCGTACCGTCGACCAGCAGCAGACCGAGCCGGTCCGGGCGGGCGGCGGCGGCCAGAGACGCGGCGACCGCGCGCAGCAGCTCCGTGCGGCCACTGCCCGCCGGGCCCTCGATCAACAAGTGCGGGCCCTCCGCGGTGAGATCGACGACGAGCGGGCCGCGGGGCCCGGCACCGAGGACCACCGTGCCCTCGCCCGCCGTCGCCCAACGCGCCATCAGCGAGGCCGGCGTGGCCCGGGCGAGCTCCAACTCGTCCAGCAGTCGGGCCGACTGCGGCAGGGCCGCGACTCGTCCCGGATGCGTCGAATCACCCGCGGAGCGCAGAGGCGCGAGTGCGCGCGCGAAACGCTCGGCCCACGCCGGTGACACCGCGTCCACCGCGCCGACCGTGCCATGGCCGACGGGCCGGCCGCCGGCCACCCGCATCAGCCGCAGCGCTGTCGCCACGTCACCGCTGAGCATCGCGACCCCACCGCACTCGCGGAACGCCGGCGACGCCGCGCACGCGGACTCGTAGGTCGCCGCCACGGGAGACAGAGGGGAGGCGGCCGGGGTCTCGGCCAGACAGATCAGATGGATTCCCGCGGCCGGGCCCGCTCCGGCGAGCCGCGCGGTGGTCTCACGAAGCGCGGCGGACCCCGGGTCGCCGTCGACGATCACGACCGTACGAGGGCCCGTGTGCCGGTCGGCCGCGTCCGCGACGGCCCGGTGGTCGGCGCTCGGCCAGCCCTGACCGAGCGGCCCCTCGTCCAGCCTGCGCGTCAGCTCGGCGGCGCGGGCGGTGGCCTGATCGCGGTCGTAGGCAAGCAGGAGCCGGCAGTCCTGGCCGTGCGCGGGGCGCAGATGGGGCAGCCAGCCGAGCCACGCCCACTCGCCCAGGCGCTCCGGAAGGCTGCGGGATCGGTCCGTGCTGATCAGCACGATCTCCAGATCGGACGGGGAGTGCAGCGCGGCGAGCTGGGCGACGGCGGAGCGCGCGAGTCCGGCCAGCCGCGCCCGCGGACCGGCCAGCCCGAGGGAGCCCGCCTCGCGCAGCGCGACGGTCACCGGCACGGCGGGCAGCTCGGCGCGGTCCGTCGTACCGAGCCGGATGACGAGGGACTCGGGGTGCTCGGAGCCGCGCTCCCACAGCCGCGGGCCGGGCCCGAGCGCGGTGAGCAGCACGGTCGCGGGGTCGGGCCATGCCTCCACGACGGGCGGCCCCGCGGCGACGGCGGCCCCGCCCGGCCGGGACTGCTCGACCATGCGCGCGTCGCGGCCGCCGGTCAGTCGACGGGCCCAGGCCCCGATGCCGCGGCGCCGGGCCGTGGCCCCCTCGGGGGCCCGGCTGCGGACCGGCTCCCCACCCGAGGCGTCGAGCGCCCGTGCGTGGGTGTGGCCGCCCATGGGGTCGTACTGCGCGGGTACGCGTGGGCTCGTGGCGTCGGCGCGGTAAGTCTGCGACCCTCGCGCCTCGGCCCCGCCTCCGTCGGCACGGAAGGTCTGTGACCCGCCGCGCTGGCCGAACTGCCCGGGCCCTTCGCCCGGTCCGGCCGCCCGAGAACGGCTGCCTGCGCTGCTGTCCCGGTGCGGACCACCCCACGCGTCGTCGCCGCCTGCACCGTGTGCGTCGCCCTGCCCGTGCGGGCCGGCGGGCTCGGGCCACCCGCCGGCGCTGCTGCCCGCATCTGCGCCGCTCGACCGTCGAGGGTCGGTCGCCTCGGGCCACGCGCTTGCGCGGCTGCCGGTGTCGTCGGCTCCCCGCCGCCCGTGCGGGTCCGCCGGGTCCGGCCAGTGCGGTCCGCCCTCGTCCTGTGCGTGCGGGCCGGACCGGCTGCGGCGGGTGCCGGAGCCATCGGTGTCGCCGGTGCCGTGCGGGTCAGTGGCCCACTGGGGCCGGTGGCCGCTCGGGTCCTGAGCGCCCGCGCGCTCCGCGTCTGCGCCGAGTCCGTACGAGTCCGGCCGGCCGACCCACCCGGGCCTGCGGCCGCCCATGCCCGTCGTGTCCGCGCTGCCCGGCCCGTGCGAACCCGCGCCTCGCGCGTCCTCGGCCCCCTCGCTGCCCGCACCGGAGCCGCGAGGCCCTCGCGAGCCCGGTGCCTCGGGCCACGTGTCCCGGCGGGCAGTGGTCGCTTCTGGGGGGCCTGCCTCCTCTGTGTACGCCCCGGTCGCTCCGTAGGAGTCGGCCTGTCCGGCCCACCGCGGCCTGCGACCGCCCGCGCCCTGCCCATCCGCAGCCTGGGCGCCGTCGGCGCCGTCGGCGCCGCCGGGGACCAGCGGACCTGCGCCCTGCGCGCCCGCGATGCGTACATCCTTGGCCCCGCCCCCTGGCGGGGCGCCCGCGGCGGATGCGGGCCCGCCGGTGGGCGACCCCGTACCGGACGGGCCGTCCGCCGGAGGGCGGGGGTCGGACGGGCGGGACACCCGCAGGTGGCCCTCGCCGTCCGGCGTCGTCGGCAGCGGGCCCGGCGGCGGCGCGGCCGTCAGGCGCAGCGTCGACTCGCCCAGGCGCAGCAGTGCTCCCGCCGGGAGACGGACCGGGCGCGTGTCGACGGATGCGCCGTCGACCGTCGTACCGTTCGTCGAGCCCAGGTCCGCGACCGTCACGCGGCCGTCGTCCGTCACGGTGACCGCGCAGTGCAGCCGGGAGACGTCCGGGTCGTCCAGCGGCACATCGGCGTCGGCCGAGCGGCCGACGCCTATCCGGCCGCCGTGCAGCAGATGGACGCCGCCCGCGTCCGGCCCGGCCACGACATGGAGCCTGGCCGGCGCCTGGACACCGTGCGAGTCGTCGTCGACAGGGGACTGGAGGGCGAGGACGGCGCCGTCCACCAGCGGCGGCTCGCCGAGCGTGCGCCGCTGCGGATCGAGCCGCTCCTGCCCCGCGTAGAGCACGACGGTGCCCGAGGTCTCCGGGCCGGAGACGGCGGCGGCCAGACCGGAGGCCACCGCGGCCAGCGCGGTCCCCGCGGGCGCGGTGACCAGCACATCGCAAGGGCGCCCCGCGGTCGCGGACGATCCCCCGCGCGGCGCAAGCACAGTCAGCCGGATCTGCATCGCCGTCAGCAATCCCTTCTGCGCGGGGCACCCGGCAGGGGAGTCGCCCTGATCGCCCCCCGCCCGGCAGGTCGGCACGGGCCACGGGCTCCCTCCCACGGCCATGTGCTGAGGGCATCCTCGCACCTGTCGCCGACAACGCGCCCGGGCCCCGGCCATAAGTGATCTTGAATGGTCGGCTCTGGGCGCAAAAGTGCCTGGTTGGGACAGGATCCGGAACGGCCGGGCGAGAGATCGTGAGGTTCGCTGCACTTCCGGGCGGCAACCATCCGTACGATGCCCGCGTCTGTCTTCGAACGGAAGGCATCGGGACGAGCGCCGCCGGTGATCCGTTCGGCACCATTACAGTGGGTCGGACACCCCGGCGGCCCGCAGGATCATCGGCAGGCCCGGGTTCCAGAGGACCGACCAGCAGGGAGCGCATGACGTGCGGCCGGTAGGCAGCAAATACCTGCTCGAGGAGCCGCTCGGGCGCGGCGCCACGGGCACCGTCTGGCGAGCCCGTCAGCGGGAGACCGCGGGCGCCGAGGCCGCCGTCGCGGGACAGCCCGGCGAGACCGTCGCGATCAAGGTCCTCAAGGAGGAGCTCGCGAACGACGCGGACGTGGTGATGCGTTTCCTGAGGGAGCGCTCGGTCCTCCTGCGGCTCACCCACCCGAACATCGTCCGCACGCGCGACCTGGTGGTCGAGGGTGATCTCCTCGCCCTGGTCATGGACCTGGTCGACGGCCCCGATCTCCACCGCTACCTGCGCGACAACGGCCCGCTCTCCCCGGTCGCCGCCTCTTTGATGACCGCGCAGATCGCCGACGCCCTCGCGGCCAGCCATGCCGACGGCGTCGTCCACCGCGACCTCAAGCCGGCGAACGTCCTGCTGAAGACCGACGGCGACGGCCAGATGCACCCGATGCTGACGGACTTCGGCATCGCGCGTCTCGCCGATTCCCCCGGCCTGACCCGCACGCACGAGTTCGTCGGCACCCCGGCGTACGTCGCGCCCGAGTCGGCCGAGGGCCGCCCGCAGACCTCCGCGGTCGACGTCTACGGGGCCGGCATCCTGTTGTACGAGCTCGTCACCGGCCGTCCCCCGTTCGCGGGCGGTACGGCGCTGGAGGTGCTCCACCGGCATCTCAGCGAGGAGCCCCGCCGCCCCACCACCGTGCCCGAGCCGCTGTGGACGGTCATAGAGCGCTGCCTGCGCAAGGAGCCCGGCGAGCGGCCCAGCGCCGAGAACCTCGCACGCGGCCTGCGCACGGTCGCCGCCGGCATCGGCGTGCACGCGAACGCGGCCCAGGTCGACGCCGCCCTCGGCGTCGCCGCGCTGCTCGCGCCCGACCCGGCCCCGGCGCCCGTCCCCCAGACGCCCGGCGCCGCGGACCCGACGCAGGTCCTGCCGAACACGGGCGGCCCGTCGTACGACCCGTCCGCCGCGACGAGCGTCATGTCGCAGACGGGCCCGCCCGGTGGCGGGGCCGACCCGACCTCCGTGATGCCTCCTGTCCCGCCGGGCGACACGCCGCGGCCCGAGGAGCCGCACCCGTGGCAGTCGCAGCTGCGGGCCGCCCGCGACCGCAACGAGCAGACCCAGGTGCAGTACCTGGACCCGAACCAGGACCCCCTGCGCCGCCGCCCCCAGCGCCAGGCGCCCCAGCGCCAGCAGCGGCCTCCGCAGCCCCAGCCGTACGCCCAGCAGCCACAGCGCCCCCAGCCCCAGCCGTACGCGCCCCAGCCCCAGCCGTACGCGCCGCCGCCCCAGCAGCCGATCCCGCGTCCGCCGCGCGAGCCGCGCCGGCGCAGTGCCAACCCGGTCCGCATCCCCGGGCTCGGCTGCCTCAAGGGCTGCCTGGTCATGGTCGTGCTGTTCTTCATCGGCGGCTGGCTGATCTGGGAGCTCACTCCGCTCCAGGACTGGATCGCGGAGGGCAAGAGCTACTGGGACGCGCTCGGCGACGGCATCTCGACCGTCACCGACTGGATCTCGACCATCGGCGAGGCGAAGGACACAGCCGACCAGATCCCGAACCAGCAGTAACAGCGGCAACCCTGTCGTTTTGTCGACTTCTGCGGGCTGATTTGTTCCTCAGAAGTGGAAGTTGGTGTCATCCAGGGCACACAGGCCCCCGACTCCCGCGTACGTTAAGGGGCAACGCCAGCCGCTGAGGGAGCAGTCTTGGCACGGAATATCGGCAGCCGGTACACGGCCCATCAGATCCTGGGGCGGGGAAGCGCCGGCACGGTGTGGCTCGGCGAAGGACCCGAAGGGCCCGTCGCCGTCAAGCTGTTGCGCGAGGACCTGGCCTGTGACCAGGAGCTGGTCGGCCGCTTCGTCCAGGAGCGCACGGCCCTGCTCGGGCTCGACCACCCAAGGATCGTCGGCGTCCGCGACCTCGTCGTCGACGGCAACGACCTCGCGCTGGTCATGGACCTCGTCCGCGGGACCGACCTGCGCACCCGGCTGGACCGCGAGCGCCGGCTCGCACCCGAGGCCGCGGTCGCGATCACCGCGGACGTCGCCGACGGCCTGGCCGCCGCCCACGCGGCCGGGGTCGTGCACCGGGACGTCAAGCCGGAGAACATCCTGCTCGACATGGAGGGTCCGCTCGGTCCCGCCGGCTCGCACCCGGCGCTGCTGACCGACTTCGGCGTCGCCAAGCTGATCGACACCCCGCGCCGCACCAAGGCCCTGCGCCCCACGGGCGGCAACGCCCCCAACCCCTCGGGGATCATCGGCACCCCCGACTACATCGCGCCCGAGATCGTCGAGGGCCTGCCGCCGCGCGCGGCGGTCGACATCTACGCGCTGGCCACCGTCCTGTACGAGCTCCTGGCCGGGTTCACGCCCTTCGGCGGCGGCCACCCGGGAGCGGTCCTGCGCCGTCATGTCACCGAGACCGTGGTCCCGCTGCCGGGCATCCCCGACGAGCTGTGGCAGCTGATCGTCCAGTGCCTGGCCAAGGCGCCCGCCTCCCGGCTGCGCGCCTCGGAGCTGGCGCACCGGCTGCACGACCTGCTGCCGACGCTTGCGGGCATGCCGCCGCTGGACGTCGACGAGCCCGACGCGGAGCCCGCGCCGGAGCCGTACGAGGACGTCGCGCCGGCTGTCCGGGGCGAGCCCCGCCGCCGCGGCGCTGTCCCGCTCGTCCCGGGCTCCACCCCGGCCGACTCCAACCGCGACACCCACACCTCGATGCGGGTCCCCGCCCCGGACGAGCTCGCGGGAGGCGCCCACGGCACCGCGCGTGCGCCGCGCGCCCCTGGCCAGCGCCGTCCCGGCTCCGCCCGCAACAGGTCGGCCTCGGTGCGCAAGCGCCGTATCACGCTCGGCGTGGCCGCCGTCGTCGTGGCGGCGGCCGTGGGCGTCGGCGGCTGGCTGGCCACCGACGGCGACGAGAACGAGCCGTTGCCGCGCGACAGCCGGCAGTCCGCCCCCTCGGAGCCCTGAGATCCGTCCCGTTTCCCAGGGCCCGCGGGCCCTGGGGGAGGGGGCGGAACCGGGGCCAGCACGGGTTCGGCCGCTCAGCCGTTACGCTGGACCCGTGGCAGTCGTCGATGTATCCGAAGAGCTGAAGTCCCTTTCCTCGACCATGGGGTCGATCGAGGCCGTTCTGGACCTCGACAGGATGAGGGCAGATATCGCCGTGCTCGAGGAGCAGGCGGCGGCACCGTCCCTCTGGGACGACCCCGAGGCGGCGCAGAAGATCACCAGCAAGCTCTCGCACCTCCAGGCGGAGGTCCGCAAGACCGAGGCGCTCCGCAGCCGTATAGACGACCTCGAAGTGCTCTTCGAGCTCGCCGAGGCCGAGGACGACCCGGACACCCGCGCCGAGGCCGAGGTGGAGCTGGAGTCCGTGCGGAAGGCGCTGGACGAGATGGAGGTCCGCACCCTCCTGTCCGGCGAGTACGACGAGCGCGAGGCGCTGGTCAACATCCGCGCCGAGGCCGGCGGCGTCGACGCCGCCGACTTCGCCGAACAGCTGCAGCGGATGTATCTGCGCTGGGCCGAGCGGCACGGCTACGGCACCGAGATCTACGAGACGTCGTACGCGGAAGAGGCCGGCATCAAGTCGACCACGTTCGTCGTCAAGGCTCCGTACGCCTACGGCACCCTCTCCGTCGAGCAAGGCACGCACCGTCTGGTGCGCATCTCGCCCTTCGACAACCAGGGTCGGCGCCAGACGTCCTTCGCGGGCGTCGAGATCCTCCCGGTCGTCGAACAGTCCGACCACGTCGAGGTCGACGAGTCCGAGCTGCGCATCGACGTCTACCGCGCGTCCGGCCCCGGCGGCCAGGGCGTCAACACGACGGACTCCGCGGTGCGCATCACGCACCTCCCGACCGGCATCGTGGTCTCCTGCCAGAACGAGCGCTCCCAGATCCAGAACAAGGCGAGCGCGATGAACGTCCTTCAGGCGAAGCTGCTGGAGCGTCAACGCCAGGAGGAGCGCGCCAAGATGGACGCCCTCAAGGGCGACGGCGGCAGCTCCTGGGGAAACCAGATGCGTTCCTACGTCCTGCACCCGTACCAGATGGTCAAGGACCTGCGCACCGAGTTCGAGGTGGGCAACCCGCAGTCGGTGCTCGACGGCGAGATCGACGGCTTCCTGGAAGCCGGAATTCGCTGGCGCAAGCAGCGGGAGAAGTAGAACAGCGCTTTGTCGACAAGGGAACTGCCGCCCCCGAGGCGGCAGTTCCCTTTTATGTCACAGTTGCATCCCCGCACGTCAGTCAACTGACAGCATTTCGGGCATCGCGCCCGCAACGACCTTGACGGTGTTGCGAAAACTGGGAAAGCTGGCGCGCGGCATGCGTGTTCCCGAGGCGCGTGTGAACGGGGGAGCGGTACGAACCCCTGGTCCGGCTGCCACGGACGCTGTCCTGATGACGATGAGCTACTGGGGGTAGCAAACATATGACGAACAAGACGCGGGTTCGTGTCGCGCGCATAGCCGCGGGCGCGGTGATCGCCGCCGGTGCGTCGCTGACCGCCGCGGGTGCGGCACAGGCCTTCGACCTCGGCGCCTCGGTCGAGGTCGGCGGTGTCGAGGTCCAGGCCGGCATCAACGACGACTGTGAGCTCAACCCGTTGATCTGCGAGAGCGGCGGTACGACCGGCGGTGACACCACCACGGGTGGTACGACCGGCGGTACGACTGGCGGTGACACCACCACGGGTGGTACGACCGGCGGTGCGACTGGCGGTACGACCGGCGGTACGACTGGCGGTGACACCACCACGGGTGGTACGACCGGCGGTGCGACTGGCGGTACCACCGGCGGTGCGACTGGCGGTACGACTGGCGGTACGACCGGCGGTACGACCGGCGGTACCACCGGCGGTACCACCGGCGGTACGACCGGCGGTACGACCGGCGGTGACACCACCACGGGTGGGACCACCGGCGGTGACACGACCGGCGGCACGACCGGTGGCGGCAACACCGGTGGTGGAGACAACGGCGGCGGCAACACCGGTGGCAACGGCACCGGCGGCAACACCGGTGGCAACGGCGGCGGCGGCAACGGCGGCGGTGACAACGGCGGCGGCACCGGTGGCAACGACACCGACCCGAACGGCGGCGTGATCGACGGCGACGCCCCGGTGACCGGCGGCACCGACACCGACAGCGCCGGCTCGCAGCCGGTCGAGCAGGGCAAGGCCAAGGAGGAGCTGGCCGAGACCGGCGCCGCCGAGACCACGTTCCTGCTGCTGGGTGCCGCGACGATGATCGCCGGTGGCATCGGCTTCCGTATGCTGCCGCGCCTCGTCGGTGGCGGACGCGCTGCTGTCTGAGCGACACGTAACGTAACGAGCGTATAGCGCGCAGGAGGGCCCGGGTGCCGAGCACCCGGGCCCTCCTGTGTCCTCGGAGAGGAGCTACGCGGTCCTGTAGGCCGCCAGCATCGCCACCGTCGTTATCAGAGCCACCAGCAGCGCCAGCAGCATCACGGGGCTCACGCCACCGAAGGGGCCCTCCTGCTGGAGGCGCTCGCGATTGGCCCGGCAGACCGGGCAACGGCCCTCTGCGACGGGTGCCGCGCAGTTGGCGCACACCAATCGGTCGTAGGTCATGCGCTTTCCTCCTCCCGCGCACCGGAGCCGCAGGCGCGGACCGTTCAGCACATTTCTCTCCCGACAACGCACTGGGAAACGCCACTGTTCCCCTACCACTGTGCCAGCTCGCGCGCTTTTCGGCGCGCCCCGCCGGATTACCCCCGATCCGTAACCGGACATAACAGACATGTCCGGGCGGTGACTGCGCGGCGCGGGCCGGTTCGCGTAAGGTCGCGCTCACCTACTCCCGGCCGACCGTGGTGCACCCGTGATCCGATTCGACAACGTCTCCAAGAGCTACCCCAAGCAGAACCGACCTGCCCTGCGCGACGTCTCCCTCGAAATCGAGAAGGGCGAGTTCGTCTTCCTCGTGGGGTCGTCCGGTTCCGGCAAGTCCACGTTCCTGCGGCTCCTCCTTCGAGAGGAGCGCGCCAGCCAGGGCATGGTCCATGTCCTCGGCAAGGACCTGGCCCGCCTGTCCAACTGGAAAGTGCCGCACATGCGGCGCCAGCTGGGCACCGTCTTCCAGGACTTCCGCCTCCTGCCCAACAAGACCGTCGCGGAGAACGTGGCGTTCGCCCAGGAGGTCATCGGAAAGCCGCGCGGTGAGATCCGCAAGGCCGTGCCCCAGGTCCTCGACCTCGTCGGACTCGGCGGCAAGGAGGACCGGATGCCCGGTGAGCTCTCCGGCGGTGAGCAGCAGCGCGTGGCGATCGCCCGTGCCTTCGTCAACCGACCGATGCTGCTGATCGCCGACGAACCGACCGGAAACCTCGACCCGCAGACGTCGGTCGGCATCATGAAGCTGCTCGACCGGATCAACCGCACCGGTACGACCGTGGTGATGGCGACTCACGACCAGAACATCGTCGACCAGATGCGCAAGCGCGTCATCGAGCTCGAGAAGGGCCGTCTCGTACGCGACCAGGCACGCGGCGTCTACGGCTACCAGCACTGAGCCCGGACAGACTGAAAGGCTGAAAGCACGCCATGCGCGCCCAGTTCGTCATGTCGGAGATCGGTGTCGGTCTCCGTCGCAACCTCACGATGACGTTCGCCGTGATCGTCTCCGTCGCCCTGTCCCTCGCCCTGTTCGGCGGCGCGCTGCTCATGCGCGAACAGGTCAACACCATGAAGGACTTCTGGTACGACAAGGTCAACGTCTCCATCTTCCTGTGCAACAAGAACGACGCGGCCACCTCGCCGCAGTGCGCCAAGGGCGCCGTCACCAGTGCGCAGAAGGAACAGATCCAGTCCGATCTGAAGAAGATGAACGTCGTCGACACCGTCGACCATGAGACGGCGGAGCAGGCGTACAAGCACTACAAGGAGCAGTACGGCGACACCCCCATCGCCTCCACCATCACGCCGGACCAGATGCAGGAATCGTTCCGGGTCAAGCTGCACGACCCCGAGAAGTACAAGGTGGTCGCGACCGCCTTCGCGGGGCGGGACGGTGTGCAGTCCGTCCAGGACCAGCGCAACATCCTGCAGAACCTCTTCGACCTGATGAACGGCATGCGCATCGCCGCGCTGTGCGTGATGGGCCTCATGCTGGTGATCGCGATGATGCTGATCGTCAACACCGTGCGTGTCTCCGCGTTCAGCCGTCGGCGTGAAACCGGCATCATGCGCCTGGTGGGAGCCTCCAGCTTCTACATCCAGACGCCGTTCATCATGGAGGCCGCGGTCGCCGGTGCGCTGGGCGGTGCCGTCGCCTGCGTGATGCTGCTCGTCGGCCGGTACTTCCTGATCGACAACGGTCTGGCGCTCGCCGACAAGATGCAGTTGGTCAACTTCATCGGCTGGGACTCGGTGTTCGCCATGCTGCCCCTGATCCTGGTGATCGGTCTGCTGATGCCCGCCGTGGCGGCTTTCATCGCATTGCGCAAGTATCTCAAGGTGTGACAAGCGCCCTGGGCGCCGTACGGTCAACAGCCGTACGGCGCCTTTCGCTTGTCCTAGACTCGACGCCATGTCGGACCCCGAGTTCAGTCCCCGGCCCCACGGCATCCGCCGCGGGGCAGCCCTGACCTTGGTCTTCGGAGCCGTCCTCGCCACCGCCGCCGCCACCGGCGGTCTGCCGAGCGAGGAGCACGAGACATCGCGCAGACTCTCCGTCCGTGCGGCGGCCGCGACCGTGGACCGCGACGCGGTCGCCCGGGCCGCCGCCGAGGCAATAGCGGACGGCAAGTCGGGTACCGAGGCGGCGGAGCAGTTCGTCAGCCGCAGCGGCGACCGCTGGAGCGCGGTGTACGACAGCGAGGAGTACGAGGAGTTCGAGAACGCCCTCGACGGCGAGTACACCGGCGTGGGCCTGCGGACCCGGCGCAGCGGCGGCCGCACGGAGGTCGCCGAGGTCCAGAAGGGCGGCCCCGCGGACCGGGCCGGAATCCGGCCCGGCGACCGGCTGCGGACCGTGGACGGGCAGGAGGTCGCCCGGCGTCCGGTCACCGACGTCGTGGCACTGCTGCGCGGGGCGGACGGCACGGACGTCGTCCTCGGACTGGAGCGGGACGGCCGGCGCTGGTCCGAGACCCTGACCCGCACCCTGCTGACCACCGAGACCGTCACCGTCCGGCACCTCGGCGAGGACACCGTCGTGATCAGGGTGGCCTCGTTCACCAAGGGCTCGGGCGCACGGGTGCGGGACGCGGTGCGCCGGGCCCCCGAGGGTGCGGGCGTCCTCCTGGACCTGCGGGGCAACGCGGGCGGCCTGGTCTCCGAGGCCGTCACGGCCGCGTCCGCCTTCCTCGACGGCGGCCTGGTCGCCACGTACGACGTGCGCGGCGAGCAGCAGGCGCTCTACGCGGAGGGCGGCGGCGACACCGACCGGCCCCTCGTCGCGCTGGTCGACGCTGGCACGATGAGTGCCGCGGAGCTGGTCACGGGCGCGCTGAAGGACCGCGGCAGGGCGATCACCGTCGGCTCGCGCACCTTCGGCAAGGGGTCGGTGCAGATGCCGAGCCGGCTTCCCGACGGCTCGGTGGCCGAGCTCACGGTGGGCCACTACCGCACTCCGGCGGGTCACAGCGTCGACGGCCGGGGCATCACCCCCGACCTCACGGCCGGCGAAGGGGCCGAGCAGCGTGCGAAGTCGGTATTGAGTGGCCTCAGGGGGGCCTCGTAGTGCGAAAATGACTGCACTATGGCAAAGGAAAAAGGGCGCAAGCTGATCGCGCAGAACAAGAAGGCGCGGCACGACTACCACATCCTCGACACCTACGAGTGCGGTCTCGTGCTGATGGGGACCGAGGTGAAGTCGCTCCGTCAGGGGCGGGCCTCGCTGGTGGACGGCTTCGTCCAGATCGACGGGCACGAGGCCTGGCTGCACAATGTGCACGTCCCGGAGTACAGCCAGGGCACCTGGACCAACCACAGCGCGCGCCGCAAGCGCAAGCTGCTGATGCACCGGGCGGAGATCGACAAGCTGGAGTCGAAGTCCCAGGAGACCGGTCACACGATCGTGCCCCTCGTCCTGTACTTCAAGGACGGCCGGGCCAAGGTCGAGATCGCGCTGGCGAAGGGCAAGAAGGAGTACGACAAGCGGCAGACGCTGCGGGAGAAGCAGGACCGGCGCGAGGCGGAGCGGGCGGTGTCGGCGGCGAAGCGGCGCCAGCGGGCCTGACCCGCCGCACCCGACCGGCGACCGGCTATCGGTGACCGGCGGGAATAGGCTGGCACGCTCGTGCGCTGTTCACGTACGATGGCACCCGCACCCCGGAGACGGGGTGTGCACCACCTTGATAAATCAACATGGGGATGATCGGTTTCGACAGCGGATGTCGAAGCAGGGGAAGCGAGTCGAGGAAGCGGCAATGATCTCGTAAACCATATGTCGCAAACAATAATCGCCACTTCCAAGCGCGATTCCTCCGCCTTCGCCCTCGCTGCCTAATTAGCAGCTAGCGAAGACTCTGCGGAGTGTCAGCCCGGGGCTGTTCCCGACCCGGATCCTGGCATCGACTAGGGAACTAAACCTCCGAACCCGGTCACGGGGTACGGAGGGAAATCAAACAGTGACTGAGCCCGTCGGAGACTTGTTCGCGTGATCTCCGGGGCCGAGAAAAACGCAGCGAACTGCACTCGGAGAAGCCCTGGTTCTGCACCGTTGGACGCGGGTTCGATTCCCGCCATCTCCACCGATGGAGATCCCGGAGGTGTTACGCCTCCGGATCCCCGCATCCCATGTGGACAAGGCCCGGCAGCTACGGTTGCCGGGCCTTCGTCATGCCCGCCACCGCCAGTGCCGTCGCCGCCGCGCACACCGGGACGGCGTACCCGGTCGCCGGGCTCATGTTCTCCACCACCCAGCCGCCGCTCGCCGAGCCGGCCGCGATGCCCCCGAGCAGCGCGGTGACGGCCAGGGTCATGCCCTCGTTGCTCTGGCCCGGCGGGGTCAGACGCTGGACCGTGGTCATCCCCGTCACCATCGTCGGCGCCGTCGCCATGCCGGCGAGCAGCAGGGCGCCCGCCACGGCGAGGACGGAGCCGGTGCCCGCGGCCAGCAGTGGGAGACACATCAGGACGGTCATCGCGGAGAGCGTGGTCACCAGCCCGGCGCTCCGCCCGACCCGGCCGTACACCAGGCCGGCGGCGCACGAGCCGCCGGCCTGGAGGGCGAGCACCGCCCCGGCGGCCGGACCGTCGACGAAGGCGAGCGTGACGACCTCCATGGCGCCGAAGACCGCTCCCGTGACCAGGAAGACGACGAGGAGGGCGGGCATGCCGGGGGCGCGCAGCGGCGAGCTCGCGGAGGCGCGCGGGGCGGCGGGCGGCTCGGTGGAACGCTGGGCGGCGAAGACGAGGACGCCGCCGAGCAGCAGGATCGCGCCGATCAGCGTGCCCGCCTCCGGGAACAGCGCCGCGCACAGGAACGCCGCGAGGACGGGGCCGAGCATGAAGCAGAGCTCGTCGGCCGCCTGCTCGAAGGAGTTCGCCGTGTGCAGGGCGGCCGCGTCGCCCCGGTGCAGGTGGGCCCACCGGGCCCGGGACATGCCCCCGGTGTTGGGGGTGGTGGCGGTCGCCGCGTAGGCGGCGAAAAGCGTCCAGTCGGGGGCGTCGAGGCGTACGCACAGCAGCAGGGCGAGCGAGCCGAGTACGGCGAGCGCGGTGGCGGGCACGGCGACACGGGCCTGTCCGTACCGGTCGACGAGCCGCGCCGTCCACGGCGCGACCAGCGCGGTGGCGGCGAGCCCGGTCGCGGTGACGGCGCCGGCGAGGGCGTACGACCCGCGCGAGCCGGCGATCATGATGACGGCGCTGATGCTGAACATGCCCATGGGCAGCCGGGCGATCAGGGTTCCGGTCGTGAAGGCGCGGGTGCCCGGGGTGGCGAACAGCCGCCGGTAGGGCCCCGGCGGTCTGCGTCGCCGGACGCGTCCGGGAACGTCGTCGAACCGTGGCACGAAGGCGGGCGCCCCGGGCGTGATCGCGGGCGGGGAAGCGGGCAGGGAAAGGCGAACGGCCTGGTACGGCCGGGAGGGCTGCGGCATGCCTCCACCCTCACGGCCGGTGCCGTGACCCGTCCAACACCTGTTCGACGGCTATTCACGCACCTGTGTTGTGGAAAGTGTTGTTCAATGCAGCGTGTCCCGAGACCTGGAACCCCGGCTGCTGCGCGCCTTCGCCGCCGTCGCCCAAGAACTCCACTTCACCCGCGCCGCCGCCCGGCTCTACATCGCCCAGCAGGCGCTCAGCCGTGACGTCCGGCGACTCGAACGGGAACTGGGCACCGAGCTCTTCGTACGGACCACCCGCCAGGTGACGCTCACCATGGACGGCGAGCGGCTGCTGCCGTACGCCCGGCGGGTGCTCGCCGCCCACGACGAGCTGCTCGCCGCCGCCACCGGGGCCGCCCGCCCGCTGCTGGTCGATCTCAACAGCCCGGGTGCCACCATGACCTCCGCACGCGTCCTCGCCCGCGCCCGCGAACTCGCCCCGGACTGCGAGCTGATGGCCCGCTACGAGAGCGGACTCACCCACGCCGCGGCGGAGATCGTGGCCGGCCGGCTCGACGTGTCCTTCGGGCGCTACGCCGGACTCGAGCCCTCCGTGCGGGCGCAGCTGGCCCAGCAGCCCGTACGGCTGGAGCCGATGGCGGTCCTGCTGCCCGAGCACCATCCGCTCACGGCGCTGGAGCGCGTCCCGCTGAGCGCGCTGGCCGGCGAGAGCGTGTACGCCGGTGACGGCAACCCCCGGACACCGGAGTGGACCGACCTGGCGCGCCGGCTGTTCGCCGGGCGGGGCATCACCGTCGCGCCGCCCGCGCCGCTGGCTGTGGGCGAGGAGGAGTTCCGGCGGGTGATGGAGAAGTTCGGCAACCCGGTGCTCGTCGTCGTCGACTTCGCCGCGCTGCCCGGCACCGTACCGCGGCCGCTCGCCGATCCCGTACCGCTGTCGCCGCTCTCCCTGGTGTGGCGCAAGGGGCTGCACCACCCCGGTCTGGACGCGCTGCGCCGGGCCGCGGCCGAGCTCGCCGCGCAGGGGGGCTGGCTGGAGCGGGACCCCGCCGCCTGGCTGCCCGAGCGGGACGCGTCCTTGATGGGTGTGGCCTCCTGAGCCCCCCGTCCGGTGTGCCGCATCCACCGGCTCCTGAGCCCGCCGTCCGGCGGTGTGGTGTCCACCGCAGCCCTACGGCCACGGCCGCGGCCTCACCGAGCCGTGCCGGCGGACGTGAGAGCAAGGTTTCGCACCGGTCACCTCGCGGCACCGGCCTGAAACGCGCCGTCCATAACGTCTTGTCCAGGACCAGACCCAGGTGGAGGCACGCGATGGCAGGCCGGTGGATCGAACAGTGGGACCCCGAGGACGAGACCTTCTGGCAGACGAAGGGGGAACGGATCGCTCGGCGCAATCTCCTCTTCTCCGTACTCAGTGAACACATCGGGTTCTCCATTTGGAGCCTGTGGTCCGTGATGGTCCTGTTCATGGGACCGGAATACGGCGTCGACCCGGCCGGGAAGTTCTTCCTGATCGCCACCGCGACGGTCGTCGGGGCCGTGATCCGGGTGCCCTACACCTTCGCCGTCGCGCGGTTCGGCGGACGCAACTGGACGATCTTCAGCGCACTGCTGCTGCTCCTGCCGACGGGCGCGGCCTACGTGGTGATGGAGCCCGGCACCTCGTACGGCACGTTCCTCGCGGTCGCCGCCCTCACCGGCGTCGGCGGCGGCAACTTCGCCTCGTCGATGACCAACATCAACGCCTTCTTCCCGCTGCGGAAGAAGGGGTGGGCGCTGGGCCTGAACGCGGGCGGCGGCAACATCGGTGTCCCCGTCATCCAGCTCGTCTCCCTGCTGATCATCGGCACCGCGGGCGCGGCGCACCCCCGCCTCGTGCTCGGCATCTACGTGCCGTTCATCGTGGTCGCCGCCGTGTGTGCGGCCCTGTGGATGGACAACCTGGCACCGGTCAAGAACGACACCGGGGCCGCGAAGGACGCCGCCAAGGCCCCGCACACCTGGATCATGGCCTTCCTGTACATCGGCACCTTCGGCTCGTTCATCGGCTACAGCTTCGCCTTCGGTCTCGTACTCCAGACCCAGTTCGGCCGGACCCCGCTGCAGGCCGCGTCGCTCACCTTCATCGGCCCGCTGCTCGGCTCGCTCATCCGGCCCGTCGGCGGAGCGCTCGCCGACCGCTTCGGCGGTGCCCGCATCACCCTGTGGAACTTCGCCGGCATGGCCGCCGCGACCGGTGTCGTGGTCGCCGCGTCCGTCCAGGAGTCCCTGGGAGTCTTCCTCGTCGGCTTCATCTCCCTGTTCGTCCTGAGCGGCCTCGGCAACGGCTCGACCTACAAGATGATCCCCGGCATCTTCCAGAACAAGGCGCTGGCCATGGGCATGACCGGCGAGGCAGCGGCCGCCTACGGGCGCCGGCTGTCCGGCGCCTCCATGGGGCTCATCGGGGCTGTGGGCGCGCTCGGCGGCCTCGCCATCAACCTCGCCTTCCGTCAGTCATTCCAGACGGCGGGCACCGGCACCGGCGCCTTCGTCGGCTTCCTCGCCTTCTACGCGGTGTGCCTCGTCGTGACCTGGGCGGTATACCTTCGCCGGCCCGTCGTCGTCCCCGCCCGCACCGCGGCAACCGAGACGGAGTCCGAGCCGGCCTACGCCAGGGTGTGAACCGACCTGGGGTGTAACAACCACGAAATCTGAGCGATCCGGGCCTGTCACGCGCCTTTGACAGGCTCGGCCGCCAGTTCAGCAGTCCAATGGGGTACATCCAGGGGCACATCCAGTAGGGACGACCGAGATGCACGACCACGGCCAACCTCCCGGCCCGCTCGCGGGCTTCACCGTCGGCGTCACCGCCGCACGCCGCGCCGACGAGCTCGGCGCCCTGCTGCGACGGCGGGGCGCGGCCGTCATGCACGCCCCGGCGCTGCGCATCGTTCCGCTCGCCGACGACGCGGAGCTGCTCGCCGCCACCAAGGAACTCATCGACCAGGCGCCCGACGTGGTCGTCGCCACGACCGCCATCGGCTTCCGCGGCTGGGTCGAGGCCGCCGACGGCTGGGGCTTCGGCGAGGACCTGCTCGCACGGCTGCGCGGCGTCGAGCTGCTCGCCCGCGGTCCGAAGGTGAAGGGCGCGATCCGCGCCGCCGGGCTCACCGAGGAGTGGTCCCCGGCGTCCGAGTCCATGGCGGAGGTCCTCGACCGGTTGCTGGACGAGGGGGTCGCGGGCCGCCGGATCGCACTGCAGCTGCACGGGGAGCCGCTGCCCGGATTCGTCGAGTCGCTGCGGGCCGCGGGCGCCGACGTCGTCCTCGTCCCCGTCTACCGCTGGATGGAGCCCGAGGACCTTGCCCCGCTCGACCGGCTCCTCGACGCGACGATCGCCCGCAGCCTGGACGCCGTGACCTTCACCAGCGCGCCCGCCGCGGCCTCCCTGCTCTCCCGCGCGGAGATCCGCGGACTGCTGAGCCGGCTGCTGGAGGCCTTCGACCACGACGTCCTCGCGGCGTGCGTGGGCCCCGTCACCGCGCTGCCGCTCCAGGCCGCCGGGGTGACCACCGTCCAGCCCGAACGCTTCCGGCTCGGCCCGCTCGTCCAGCTACTCGGCAACGAACTGCCCGCCCGCGCGCGCACGCTGCCCGTCTCCGGCCACCGCGTCGAGATCCGCGGCCACGCGGTCCTGATCGACGAGGAGCTGCGCCCCGTACCGCCCGCCGGAATGGCACTGCTGCGCGCGTTGACGGTACGGCCCGGCTGGGTCGTCTCCCGGGCCGACCTGCTGCGGGTGCTGCCGGGCACGGGCAAGGACGAACACGCCGTCGAGACGGCAATGGCGCGCCTGCGTACGGCTCTTGGCGCACCCAAACTCATCCAGACGGTGGTCAAACGCGGCTACCGCCTGGCCCTGGACCCGTCGGCGGACATGAAGTACGCGGACGCCTGAGGGCAGGGGCCGCGGCTGTCTCACTGGGCTCCCCTCCCGTGACCCCGTGACCCCGCGCCTCGATTGCCGACGGGGCCGGGACGCCCGGCGCGCGGTTGTCGGCCCCGGCCTGCGGGCGGGGGCAGCAGGTCTCGTGGCTCTGCGCCCCTGCCCCAGTGCCTCGATCGCCGACGGGCCGAGTCGGGGGGCGGGGATCCGGCCGATGCTCGGCGGGCGCTGCCGGGTCGGCCCGTGGGCGTAGGCGGGGGGACGCCAGGCCCACGGGCATGGGCAGGGGCCGTTCCGCCACGTGACGCGGTAGGCCCGGGTTCCACCCGGTGGGGCGCCGGTTTGGTCGGGCCAGGGGTGATGCGGCGGTCTCGCGAGGGCGCTTCCCCGAACCCGGCCTCGATCGCCGGCGGGCCACGTGCGCGCCGGGGCCACCGCGCCGGGGGCTGGATCCGGCCGGGTCCGCGAAGTTGCCCGGCCAGGGCGCGGGGAGGGAAACGTGGGCGCGGACCCGCCGGGTCCGCAGGGCAGCCCGGCTGGGGCGAGGCGGTCGGCTCGCCCTGCGGAGCTCCGCCCCTCACCCCACGTCTCGAACGCCGGCGGGGCTGGAGCCGGTCCGGGACCCGGGCTGGGCGGCCTGCCCTCCACAGGGCGCGAGGGGCAGCAGCGCCCCGCGCGGGTGAGGAGTGCTGGATCCGGCCGGGTACGCGCGTCTGCGTGCCTGCCTGTTCAACTCCAGAGGGGGACGCGGGCTTTCGGGGGGTCGCGGGGGCGGGCACTCTGGTGGGGAGCGGCGGTGGTGGACTCCGAGGCGGTGGCAGGCGCATGGTGGCGGGCACGGGCTCGTACGACTGGCGGTTCGACTCCGGGCGCGTCTGCCTGGATCTCGTGGCCACGGCACCACAGGCGGACCGGGCAGGCGCCTGTGGCGAGCCGCTCGCCGAGCCGGGGAGGCTCGCCTGCTGGCTGACGGGCGCCGGGCTCGTGCCCGCCGGGACACGGCTCGGGGCCGTCGACGCCGTATGGGTCGCCGGGTTCCTCGAACTGCGCGACTCCATCGCCCAGTTGGTCGGTGCCGCCCTTGAAGGGCGCGCCGCGGGACCGGCGTTGGAGACGCTCAACGACCTCGCCGAAGGGCCGCCGCCCGGCATACGGGCCGTACGGGACGAGAACGGCACGCTCGTGCGGGCGTTGAGCACCGCGCCGGCGCGCGACGCGCTGCTCGCCGCCGTCGCCCGCGACGCCGTCGACCTGCTCACCGACCCCGTCGCCCGCTCCCGGCTCCGCCGCTGCGAGGGCGACAGCTGCGCCCGCGTCTATCTGGACACCTCCCGCGGCCGGCGGCGGCGCTGGTGCTCCAGCGAGGTGTGCGGCAACCGGGAGCGGGTGGCGCGGCATCGGCGCAGGGCAGCGGCCCATTCATAAAAGATCTTGAATTTTCTTCTCCGTGCGTTGAATGATCCTTCCGTGGTCCCCGTAGTGAAGGGGGACCAGGCCGCGTCCGCGAGGTCCGCCTGGCAGCAGCCGTGAAAAACAGGGTCTCGACCGGGAGGTTCAGGTGCGCAAGGATGCCGCCGTGGCCGATGACCGTCCGCAACGGGCCCGCCATCGCAAAGGGCACCTCCCGGGCCCGGAGGGCTCCGGGGGAGAGAAACCACGCATCGACGCCTCCGTCCCCGACGAGGAGTTGATGCGGGCGCTCTACCGCGACCATGCAGGACCGTTGCTCGCCTATGTACTGCGTCTCGTCGCCGGCGACCGCCAGCGCGCC
This sequence comes from Streptomyces sp. NPDC018833, assembly GCF_044390825.1. Lineage (NCBI taxonomy): Bacteria > Bacillati > Actinomycetota > Actinomycetes > Kitasatosporales > Streptomycetaceae > Streptomyces > Streptomyces sp. NPDC018833. The sequence goes on from NZ_JBIRZM010000001.1 coordinate 70,356, forward strand.
GAGGACGTCGTGCAGGAGACGCTCATCCGTGCCTGGAAGAACGCCGGCCAGCTCAACCGGGCGACCGGCTCTGTCCGACCCTGGCTGGTGACGGTCGCCCGGCGTATCGTCATCGACGGTCACCGCAGCCGGCAGGCCCGGCCGCAGGAGGTCGATCCGTCGCCGCTGGAGGTCATGCCCGCGGAGGACGAGATCGACAAGGCGTTGTGGCTGATGACGCTCTCTGATGCGCTCGACGATTTGACGCCCGCCCACAGGGAAGTTCTTGTCGAGACGTATTTCAAGGGGCGTACGGTCAATGAGGCGGCCGAAACGCTCGGCATACCCAGTGGGACCGTGCGGTCCCGAGTGTTCTACGCGCTCCGTTCCATGAAGCTCGCTCTGGAGGAGAGGGGGGTCTCAGCATGACCAGGTACGAGCAGGAGTCCGTACACGACGCCGTCGGCGCGTACGTGCTCGGCGTGCTCGACGACGCGGACGCCTCCGCCTTCGAGGCGCATCTGGCCGGCTGCGACATCTGCGCAGCCCGCCTCGAGGAGTTCTCGGGGATGGAGCCGATGCTGGCGATGCTGGCCGAGGCACCCGCGCCGCAGAACGTGCACAGCCTGCCCGGCATGCCGGGCCGCACCGACTTCCCGCCGCCGCGGCCCGTCCCCGTCGTGCCCACCTCACCCAGCCCCCGCGTGCTCGACGGGCTGCTCAACGAGGTGGCGGCCGGTCGCGCCGCCAAGCGCCGGCGCGGGATGTACCTCCTCGCGGCAGCGGCCGCGCTGATCATCGGCGGTCCGGCCGTCGCGGTCGTCGTCACGGCCGACGACACCACCGGCAACCAGGCCGTCGAACCGCAACCGACCAGCCCCGCCGAGGACGCCTTCTTCAACCACATGGAGGAGAAGGTGCAGGCCACGGACGCGACGACCAAGGTCACCGCGGCCGTCGGCATGGAGCGCAAGGGCTGGGGCACCCACACCGTCCTGGAGCTGAAGAACGTCAAGGGCCCCCTGAAGTGCAACCTGATCGCCGTCTCCAAGACGGGCGAGCAGGAGGTCGTGACGTCCTGGGCCGTCCCGAAGTGGGGCTACGGCATCCCCGACAGCCCGGACAAGGCGGCCAAGAACCCGCTGTACGTGCACGGCGGCGCGTCGATGGACCGCAACGACATCGACCACTTCGAGGTGCGCACCTTCGACGGCAGGCGCCTGGTCGAGGTCGATGCCTAGGGATGTCCTGCCCTGATTTACCGGCCCCCTGGCCCGCCCGGCGGACGCCCGGGACATACTGCTGTCCCGGGCGCGGCCCGGACAGGTGCAATGTCCGCCCCCCTTGGCGTACGGTTGACGGCTGCCCAGTGCACGTCAGAAGGGGGCCTCGGTGGCCGCGCAGGATGCCGCTGAATCGGTTGATTCCGTCGATCGCGTCGATTCCGTTGTCGACCCCGTGATCGGCTCCGCTGCCGACTCGGTGAGGGACCGCGAGATCGCGATCGAGCAGGTCCATCTCGACCGGGTGTACCGCCGTCTCGAGGAGAAGATCCACGAGGCGGAGTTCCTGATGAACGACGCCGCCAAGCGGGGCCAGGTCGGTACCCCCGGCGCGCTCGCCGAACGGGACGCCCAGGTCTTCCGCGCCGGCCTGCATCTGAACCGGCTCAACAACGAGTTCGAGGACTTCCTCTTCGGCCGGATCGACCTGTTGAACGGCAAGGACGGCCAGAAGGGCCCCGACGGTGCGTACACCTCCGTCGAGCCCGCCGACGACGCCGTACGGCCGGACAACACGGCCGACATCGGGGAGACGCTCCACATCGGCCGTATCGGCGTCCTCGACTCCGACTACGCCCCGCTGGTCATCGACTGGCGCGCCCCCGCCGCCGCGCCCTTCTACCGCTCCACGCCCGTCGACCCGGGCCGTGTGGTGCGCCGGCGGGTCATCCGCTCCAAGGGGCGCAAGGTCCTCGGTGTCGAGGACGACCTGATGCGCCCCGAGCTGACCGCCACCCTCGGCGGCGAGACGCTGCCCGTCGTCGGCGACGGCGCGCTGATGGCCGCCCTCGGGCAGGCCCGAAGCCACACCATGCGCGACATCGTCGCCTCCATCCAGGCCGAACAGGACCTGGTGATCCGCGCGCCCGCCGCCTCGGTCACCTATGTCGAAGGCGGTCCGGGCACGGGCAAGACGGCGGTGGCCCTGCACCGGGCCGCGTATCTGCTCTACCAGGACCGGCGCCGCTACGCGGGCGGCATCCTGATCGTCTCCCCGACCCCGCTGCTGGTCGCCTACACCGAGGGCGTGCTGCCCTCGCTGGGCGAGGAGGGGCAGGTCGCCATCCGCGCGCTCGGCTCGCTCGTGGAGGGCGTGGAGGCGACGGCGTACGACGAACCCGCCGTGGCGCGCATCAAGGGCTCATCCCGGATGCTGAAGGTGCTGCGCCAGGCCGCGCGCGGCGCGCTGGAGCAGCACCCGGCGCCGCCCCGGAGAGGTCAGCTCGCCTTCGGCGAGGAGAGCGGGACGCCCACGCGGCTGCGGGTCGTCGCCTTCGGGCGGCGCCTGGAGCTGGAGGCCGACGAGCTCCAGCGCATCCGCAACAACGCGCTCGGCGGCACCACCCCCGTCAATCTGCTGCGCCCCCGCGCCCGCCGGCTGCTGCTCGACGCCCTGTACGCCAAGTCCGGCAGCGCCTCCCGGCACAACGACCCCGAGCTGGCGGCCGAGCTGCGCTCGTCCTTCGACGAGGACGTCACCGGCGAGGACAGCTTCATCGCCTTCCTGGACGCCTGGTGGCCGGAGCTGACCCCGCGCGGGGTGCTGACGGCGATGGCGGACGAAAGGCGGCTCGGGCGCTGGGCCCGCCGGGTGCTCACCCCGGGGGAGGTGCGCAGGCTCGCCCGTTCCCTGCGCCGCGACGCCCTGTCCGTGCACGACGTGGCGCTCCTGGACGAGCTCGGCACCCTGCTCGGCACGCCCGCCCGGCCCCGCCGGAAGCGCGAGCTCGACCCGCTGGACCAGCTCACCGGGCTGGAGGAGCTGATGCCGCAGCGCGAGGAGTCGCAGCGCGAGCGGGCGGAGCGGCTGGCGGCCGAGCGGACCGAGTACGCGCACGTGATCGTCGACGAGGCGCAGGACCTCACGCCCATGCAGTGGCGGATGGTCGGTCGCCGCGGCAGGCACGCGACGTGGACGGTCGTCGGCGACCCGGCCCAGTCGTCCTGGTCGTTCCCGGACGAGGCGGCCGAGGCCCGTGACGAGGCGCTGGGCAGCCGCCCGCGGCGCCGCTTCGAGCTGACCGTGAACTACCGCAACCCGGCCGAGATCGCCGAGCTCGCGGCCAAGGTGCTCGCCCTGGCGATGCCGGGCATGCGGTCTCCCGCGGCGGTCCGCTCGACGGGCGTCCGGCCGCGGTTCGCCGTCGTCCCCGACGGCGGCGACCTGGCCGGGACGGTGCGGGCCGAGGCTGAGCGGCTGCTGGCGCAGGTGGAGGGCACGGTCGGCGTGGTCGTCGCCATGAGCCGCCGCGAGCAGGCCGCCCGCTGGCTCGCGGGACTCGGGGAACGCGTGGTGGCCCTGGGCTCGCTGGAGGCCAAGGGACTGGAGTACGACGCGACGGTGCTGGTCTCGCCCGCGGAGATCGTCGGGGGCGCCTCCCAGGACGAAGCCTCCGGGGAAGAGTCGGCCGGACTGCGGGTGCTGTACGTGGCACTGACCCGTGCGACACAGCAGCTCACGGTCGTCTCGGACCGCCGTGACAAGCCGGACGGGAAGGGTGTGCCGGACCTGCTGCGCGACTGACGGCGAGTCAACACGCGGTAGGGGAATCACTTGCCCGGGTGGTGCGTTAGCCTGGTTGTGGCACCGGCTCGATCCAAGCCCCCGGGCCCAACCTTCGTCGCTACGAGCGACCACTTGCCGCGAGGCGAGCATGGCGGGTCGGTGCCACTTGAACGACATGTGAACGGCACAGAAGAGGCCCGGAGCACCGTATCGGTGCTCCGGGCCTCTTCTGTATCCGAGTCACTTCTCGTATGATGGAAAAAAGTTTCCGAAAACTAAATGACCGCATTACCTGCTACCGGCAGGTAGGTGTCACCATCGGAGGGCGCTGCCGGGCCTCGGTCCGCTGCCGCGCAGCATCGAAGCTAGGGAAAGCAGAGGAACCCGGTCATGGCAACGGCGCCCAGCGTCTCGTACTCGATGACGGTCCGGCTGGAGGTGCCCGCGAGCGGAACCGCGGTCTCCCAGCTCACCACGGCCGTGGAATCCTCCGGCGGCTCCGTGACCGGACTGGACGTGACCGCTTCCGGCCACGAGAAGCTGCGGATCGACGTCACCATCGCCGCGACCTCCACCGCCCACGCCGACGAGATCGTCGAGGAACTGCGCAAGATCGAGGGCGTCGTCCTCGGCAAGGTCTCCGACCGTACGTTCCTGATGCACCTCGGCGGCAAGATCGAGATGGCGTCCAAGCACCCCATCCGAAACCGTGACGACCTCTCGATGATCTACACGCCCGGTGTGGCCCGCGTGTGCATGGCGATCGCGGAGAACCCCGAGGACGCCCGCCGCCTGACCATCAAGCGCAACTCCGTCGCCGTGGTCACCGACGGCTCCGCCGTCCTCGGCCTCGGCAACATCGGCCCCATGGCCGCGCTGCCCGTCATGGAGGGCAAGGCGGCGCTGTTCAAGCGGTTCGCGGGCATCGACGCCTGGCCGATCTGCCTGGACACCCAGGACAGCGACGCGATCGTCGAGATCGTCAAGGCGATCGCCCCCGGCTTCGCCGGCATCAACCTGGAGGACATCTCCGCGCCCCGCTGCTTCGAGATCGAGGCACGGCTGCGTGAGGCCCTGGACATCCCCGTCTTCCACGACGACCAGCACGGCACCGCCATCGTCGTCCTCGCCGCCCTGACCAACGCCCTGCGCGTGGTGGGCAAGTCCGTCGGGGACGTGCGGGTCGTCATGTCCGGTGCGGGCGCCGCCGGCACGGCCATCCTGAAACTGCTCATCGCGGCGGGCGTCAAGCACGCCGTCGTGGCCGACATCCAGGGCGTCGTGCACGCGGGCCGCGAGGACCTGGTGGACGCCACCTCCGACTCCCCGCTGCGCTGGATCGCCGACAACACCAACCCCGAGGGCGTCACCGGCACCCTCAAGGAAGCGGTCGTCGGCGCGGACGTCTTCATCGGCGTCTCCGCCCCGAACCTGCTCGGCGCCCAGGACGTCGCGGCCATGGCCGACGGCGCCATCGTCTTCGCGCTCGCGAACCCCGACCCCGAGGTCGACCCCGCAATCGCCCGCCAGACAGCGGCAGTTGTCGCCACCGGCCGCTCCGACTTCCCCAACCAGATCAACAACGTCCTGGTCTTCCCCGGTGTCTTCCGCGGCCTGCTGGACGCCCAATCCCACAGCGTCAACACCGAGATGATGCTCGCCGCCGCCACCGCCCTCGCGAACGTCGTCACCGACGACGAGCTCAACCCCAACTACATCGTTCCCTCCGTCTTCAACGACAAGGTCGCCGGCGCCGTCGCGGGCGCCGTACGCGAGGCGGCGAAAGCGGCGGTCGCGGCTGTGACGGGCCCCACGTCTGCCTGACATACGGCGCGTCGCGGGTCGCGGGGCCCCAAACCCCCCTTTAGGGTGGCGGACCATGAGCCCGCGGCCGCAGTCCGGCCGCGGTCGGGCCGCTCCAATGAGTCTCAAGGGAGTCGACGGAACGTCACCACGACGAGGCGCTGGCGCTTTTCGTGTGACTCCGGAGGGTGCCGGATTGGCTTTCCCGCCGCTGGTGGGGGCAGGATGCTTCCTCGAGGACCTGCGTCCTGGGGAGACCCCCGCGGGCGCGGAGGGGTCTGACAGCAGACCCGGGTCCGGGGACTGTCCGAGGGCCCTGGCAGCATCGGCTTCGATCCACGCCTCACAGGCAAGAAGAACACGGGAGTAACGAAATGAACCGCAGTGAGCTGGTGGCCGCGCTGGCCGACCGCGCCGAGGTGACCCGCAAGGACGCCGACGCCGTTCTGGCCGCTCTCGCCGAGACCGTCGGCGAGGTCGTCGCCAAGGGCGACGAGAAGGTCACCATCCCCGGCTTCCTGACCTTCGAGCGCACCCACCGTGCCGCTCGCACCGCTCGTAACCCGCAGACCGGCGACCCGATCCAGATCCCGGCGGGCTACAGCGTGAAGGTCTCCGCGGGCTCGAAGCTCAAGGAAGCCGCCAAGGGCAAGTAAGACCTTCGGCAGCGTGAGGGCGGTCACCCGGTTCCGGGTGACCGCCCTTCTGCGTGCCTGCGGCCTGCCAGGCCGGGGCGTGGGGGCCCGCCCCGTACCACCGCCAGCCGCCAGTACAGCGGCCCCACGATCAGATCCAGCGCCCTGTCGGGGTCCGTGTCCCGCGGGAGTTCTCCCCGGGCGACCGCCTCGCGGACGACCACGGCCGCCACCCCTTGCTGGCTGTCCAGCAGTGCCGCCTTGATCGCGTCCGAGATCTCGGGGTTGCGCGCCGACTCCACCAGCAGATCCGGGATCACCTGCGACGCCACCGGGTGGCGCAGTGCGTGCGCCGCGACCTCCAGCAGCGCCCGTACGTCCCCGTGCAGCGATCCCGTCGACGGCGCGAGGGGGCGGCTGGGCGGCCCCCCACCCGGCCCTCTCCCCTACGCCTGGCGGCCGTGGGAGGTGCCGCCCCCATCCCGTGACGGGGGCTTCGCCCCAGACCCGTACTGCCTGAGGGGGATACTCCGCCATGGCTTCGCCGGGGAACCCCCGCCCACGGCCGCCAGGCCGTAGGGGAGTTCGAGGCGCGGGGTCCCGGGAGAGCACCCGGGAAGCGGCCCCATGGCCCCCACAAAGCCGACGGCCCCCGCGGGAACCCCGCGAGGGCCGTCGCCGCGTGACCGCGCGTCAGACGATCGGGCCGCCCGGCAGCTCCACCTTCGCCCCGAGCTTCTCCAGCTTCTCCATGAAGTTCTCGTAGCCGCGGTTGATCAGGTCGATTCCGTGCACCCGGCTCGTCCCCTGCGCCGCCAGCGCCGCGATCAGGTACGAGAAACCGCCGCGCAGGTCGGGGATGACCAGGTCCGCGCCCTGGAGCTTCGTCGGGCCGGACACGACCGCCGAGTGGAGGAAGTTGCGCTGGCCGAAGCGGCAGTGGGAGCCGCCCAGGCACTCGCGGTACAGCTGGATGTGCGCGCCCATCTGGTTCAGCGCGGACGTGAAGCCGAGCCGGGACTCGTACACCGTCTCGTGGACGATCGACAGGCCCGTGGCCTGCGTCAGGGCCACCACCAGCGGCTGCTGCCAGTCGGTCTGGAAGCCCGGGTGGACGTCCGTCTCCAGCGCGATGGACTTCAGCCGCCCGCCCGGGTGCCAGAAGCGGATGCCCTCGTCGTCGATCTCGAAGGCGCCGCCGACCTTCCGGTAGGTGTTCAGGAACGTCATCATCGAGCGCTGCTGTGCGCCGCGCACGTAGATGTTGCCCTCGGTGGCCAGCGCCGCCGACGCCCAGGACGCCGCCTCCAGGCGGTCCGGGATCGGACGGTGGGTGTAGCCGCCGAGCTTGTCGACACCGGTGATCCGGATCGTCCGGTCCGTGTCCATGGAGATGATCGCGCCCATTTTCTGCAGGACGCAGATCAGGTCCTCGATCTCCGGCTCGACCGCCGCGTTGGTCAGCTCGGTGACACCCTCCGCCAGGACCGCGGTCAGCAGCACCTGCTCGGTCGAGCCGACCGACGGGTAGGGCAGGCGGATCTTGGTGCCGCGCAGCCGCTGCGGGGCCTCCAGGTACTGGCCGTCCGCCCGCTTCTCGATCGTCGCGCCGAACTGGCGCAGCACGTCGAAGTGGAAGTCGATCGGCCGGCCGCCGATGTCGCAGCCGCCCAGGCCGGGGATGAACGCGTGGCCGAGCCGGTGCAGCAGCGGGCCGCAGAACAGGATCGGGATGCGCGACGAGCCGGCGTGGGCATCGATGTCGGCGACGTTCGCGCTCTCGACGTGCGTGGGGTCGAGGACCAGCTCGCCGGGCTCCTCGCCGGGGCGGACCGTCACACCGTGCAGCTGCAGCAGTCCGCGGACGACTCTCACATCGCGGATGTCGGGCACATTGCGCAGCCGGCTCGGCTCGCTGCCGAGCAGGGCGGCAACCATCGCCTTGGGCACGAGGTTCTTCGCGCCGCGGACGCGGATCTCGCCCTCGAGCGGGGTTCCGCCGTGGACAAGCAGTACATCGTCTGTGCCGGTCATGAATCTCGCGTTCCGGAGAGGTCGGTCAGGGGGCCAGGGAAAAGGGTAAGGGGCCGAAGGCCCTGCCTTGTATGGGTGAGGGGCACCTTGGGACGTAATGAATTGGGTACAACACGCTCCGTCAGTCGCCTCTCGCGTAGCGTCACCGGCGCCCCCGGGCCTCACCGTCCAAGCTCCCGTCGCGGGCGGTGCACTCCCACCTGCGCCCCTCCTGCCCCTCGTGCTGACTCGGCGCGGCACTGTGCCCCTCGGGCCCCGCGGAGGGCCGAGATGCGGGATCATGTGTCGCATGACCGAGGTGTCCTCGCTCACAGGGCGGCTGCTCGTCGCCACACCCGCCCTCACGGACCCGAACTTCGACCGCGCGGTGGTCCTGCTGCTCGATCATGACGACGAAGGCTCCCTCGGCGTCGTCCTCAACAGACCCACGCCCGTCGGCGTCGGCGACGTCCTCGAGCCCTGGGCCGCTCTGGCCGGCGAGCCGGGCGTCGTCTTCCAGGGCGGGCCCGTCTCGCTCGACTCGGCCCTCGGCGTCGCGGTGATCCCCGGCGACGAGGGCCCGCTCGGCTGGCGGCGCGTCTACGGGGCGATCGGCCTGGTGGACCTGGAGGCGCCGCCCGAGCTGCTCGGCTCGGCACTCGGTTCGCTGCGGATCTTCGCGGGGTACGCGGGCTGGGGCCCCGGCCAGCTGGAGACCGAGCTGCGGGAGGGGGCCTGGTACGTCGTGGAGTCGGAGCCGGGAGATGTCTCCTCACCCAGGCCGGAGAAGCTGTGGCGTGCGGTGCTGCGCCGCCAGCGCAACGAACTGGCCATGTTCGCGACGTATCCGGACGACCCGAGTCTCAACTGACCCGATCCGGGTCGCCGCGCCGCGGGGTCCTCGCTCCCGTACCGGCGCGGGCGTGGGTACCCTTGGAGCTCATGAGCACTCTTGAGCCCGAGCGCGGGACAGGCACCGGGACCCTGGTAGAGCCGACGCCGCAGGTGTCGCACGGCGACGGCGACCACGAGCGCTTCGCCCATTACGTCCAGAAGGACAAGATCATGGCGAGTGCTCTCGACGGCACTCCCGTGGTGGCGCTGTGCGGAAAGGTCTGGGTGCCGGGGCGCGACCCCAAGAAGTACCCGGTCTGTCCGATGTGCAAGGAGATCTACGAGTCCATGGGCTCGGGTGGCGACAAGGGCAAGGACGGCGACAAGAAGTAGTCCGCCGCCGCTGGACGGCTCGGTCCCCGTACGGCCCCCGGGGCACGCGTTTCGCGTGCCCCGGGGGCCGTTCTCGTGCGTTCCGAGCCGCTTCGCCTGCTCCGTCGGTCGCCGCGGCGTTGCACGGTGTGCGGCCACGGGGCACAGAGTGGTTGAGACCACTTGTCGGGCCGGTCGGGCGCCTCTAGCCTCCTGCGTGTTGTGCACTACGAAACAGTCGTTGCATTATGCGCAACGCGCGATTCGTAGGGGTCCCGAATGAAGCTCATCGCCAAACTCGCCGCCCCCGTGGCGGCACTCGCTCTGGCGGGCCTCACCGCCACCGCCTGTGCCCCCCCTGGACGCTCACGCCCTCGCTGGACTCCTTCCGCCGCGTCTTCGAACAGCAGGAATTCGGCCGCTATTTCGTCAACAGCCTCGTCGTGGCGGGGACGGTCGTCGTCGCCTCGGCCCTGATCGCGTTCCTGGCGGCCACGGCGGTCACCCGGTTCCGGTTCCGCTTCCGGACGACGCCGCTCGTCATGTTCCTCGTCGCGCAGATGGTGCCGATCGAGGCGCTGACCATTTGTTCTTCCTGATGCGGGACTTCGGCCAGTTGAACACCCTCAGCTCGCTGATCCTGCCGCACATCGCCTTCTCGCTGCCGTTCGCGATCTGGATGCTGCGCGGCTTCGTCAAGGCGGTCCCCGAGGCCCTGGAGGAGGCCGCGTATCTCGACGGCGCGAGCCGCGGGCGGTTCCTGTGGCAGATCCTCTTCCCGCTGGTCTTCCCCGGGCTGGTGGCGACGAGCGTGTTCTCCTTCATCTCCACCTGGAACGATTTCCTCTTCGCCAAGTCGTTCATCATCAGCGACATTTCGCAGTCGACGCCGCCGATGGCCCTGCTGGTCTTCTTCAAGCCGGACGAGAACGACTGGGGCGGGATCATGGCCGCGTCCACGGTGATGACCGTGCCGGTGCTCGTCTTCTTCGTCCTCGTACAGCGGCGCCTGGTCTCGGGCCTCGGAGGCGCGGTGAAGGACTGGCACGGACCCGCCGGGGCGCCGCCCCCCGCAGACGGATTCCGCAGCAGACTCCGCTGAGACAACTGGGCATACACAAACGGAAGGCTTACCCGATGGATGTCATCCCCGCCCCGCGCAGTGGCAGCACGATCGAGTCACTCGACGCGTTCGTCCTCGACGAGACCACCGTCGTCGACGCAGGCCCCGGCACCGAGAGCGCCGCCCGCTTCCTGCGCGCGGACCTGGGCGCGGCGACCGGATCGCCCCTGCCGCCCGGCTCCGGCGGAGACGGCGGGACCATCCGGCTGCGCATCGATCCCGCCGATGCCGGACACCTCGGACCCGAGGGCTACAAGCTGTACGCAAGCGTCGACGGCATCGCCGTCCACGGCGGCGGTGCCGCAGGTGTCTTCTGGGGCGTGCAGACGCTCCGTCAACTCCTCGGCCCGGCCGCCTACCGCAGGGCACCCGTGCGGCGGGACACCCGCTGGGTGGTGCCGGACACCTTCATCGAGGACGCACCCCGATTCGCCTGGCGCGGCCTCATGCTCGACGTCTCACGGCACTTCATGCCCAAGGACGAGGTCCTGCGCGAACTCGACCTGCTCGCCGCCCACAAGCTCAACGTCCTGCACCTCCACCTCACCGACGACCAGGGCTGGCGCATCGAGATCGCACGCCACCCGAGGCTCACAGAGGTCGGCGCATGGCGCTCCCGCACCAAGCACGGACACCGCGCCTCCCCGCTGTGGGACGACACCCCGCACGGCGGTTACTACACGCACGACGACATCCGCGAGATCGTCGCCTACGCCACCGAGCGGCACATCACCGTCGTCCCCGAGATCGACATCCCCGGGCACTCGCAGGCGGCCATCGCCGCATATCCCGACCTGGGCAACACCGACGTCGTCGACACCACCTCCCTGACGGTCTGGGACAACTGGGGCGTGAGCCCCAACGTACTCGCCCCCACCGACAGCACCCTCCGCTTCTACGAGGGCGTCCTGGAGGAGGTTCTCGAACTGTTCCCGTCCGAATTCGTCCACATCGGCGGCGACGAGTGCCCCAAGAGCCAGTGGCAGAAGTCACCGGCCGCGCAGACCCGTATCGAGGAGCTGGGGCTGGCCGGCGAGGACGAGCTCCAGTCCTGGTTCATCCGGCACTTCGACCGGTGGCTCGCCGACCGCGGCCGCCGCCTCATCGGCTGGGACGAGATCCTCGAGGGCGGACTCGCCCCCGGCGCCGCAGTGTCCTCCTGGCGCGGCTACCAGGGCGGCATCGCCGCCGCCGAGGCCGGGCACGACGTCGTCATGTGCCCCCAGCAGCAGGTGTATCTGGACCACCGGCAGGCCGCCGGTGATGACGAGCCGATGCCCATCGGATACGTCCGGACCCTGGAGGACGTCTACCGGTTCGAGCCCGTGCCGCCCTCGCTCGGCCCGGAGGCAGCCGCACGTGTGCTCGGCACGCAGGCCAACGTCTGGACCGAGGTCATGCAGAACCGCTCCCGCGTCGACTACCAGGTCTTCCCGCGGCTCGCCGCCTTCGCCGAGGTCGCCTGGTCCGCCCTGCCCGCCCCCGCCGAAAGGGATTTCGCCGGATTCGAGCGGCGCATGGTGACCCACTACGCGCGCCTCGACGCGCTCGGTGTCGAGTACCGTCCGCCCGGCGGTCCCCGGCCCTGGCAGCGCCGCCCGGGCGTCCTCGGACGCCCGATCGAGGGGACGCCCCCGAACGTGTGAGCCGAGCCCCCGGCCCGCCCCGCCAGGCGTCGGTCCCCGGGCTGCGTCCCTCCTCCCCGGGCGGCGTCCTTCGTCCCCGCGGCGTGACCGGTTCCCGCGGCTCCCGCCCGTGCCCCGCCCCGGCCCCGTCCCGGTCAGGGTGGCGGTCCCGGGCCCGGGCACCCACGCTCGTCGCGGCCGGAGGACGACCCGCGAAACCGGGCCATCGTGCACGGAAGCGGACTTACGGGTCGGACGCACCCTTCGTGGACCCTCGCGACGGTCGGCTCGGAAGATGTGCCAGAGTTGCCACGTCCGGCATGTGAGCACGTACGGTACGGCACACAGGCGGGACAGCCGGGACACCGGGAAGGGGCACTGGGTGACCACGCACGCACCGCAGACGGCGCAGTCGGTGACGCTGCCGGGCTCGCTCGACGAGGCCGTGGCGGCTCTCACCGCCATGCCTGCCGCCGTGCCCGTCGCCGGAGGCACGGACCTCATGGCCGCCGTCAACAGGGGGCAGCTCCGCCCCGCGGGGCTCGTCGGACTCGGCCGCATCAGCGAGATCCGCGGCTGGCGCTACCAGGACGGTCACGCGCTGCTCGGCGCCGGACTCACCCACGCCCGGATGGGACGGCCCGACTTCGCGGCCCTCATCCCCGCCCTCGCGGCCTCCGCGCGCGCGGCGGGCCCGCCCCAGATCCGTAACGCCGGCACGCTCGGCGGCAACATCGTCACCGCCGCGCCCACCGGCGACACCCTGCCCGTGCTGGCCGCGCTGGAGGCGGAGCTGGTCGTGGCGGGCCCCGACGGCGCCCGCCGCGAGATCCCGGTCTCCCACCTGCTCGCCGGCCGGGAGATGCTCGGTCCCGCTGAACTCATCGGCTTCGTACGGGTGCCCCTCCTGCACGCCCCGCAGGTGTTCCTCAAGGCCACCGGCCGCACCGGCCCCGGCCGCGCCACCGTCTCCGTCGCCGTCGTGCTCGACCCGGCGCGGCGGGGCGTGCGCTGCGCGGTCGGCGCGATCGCGCCCATGCCGCTGCGCCCCCTGGAGGCGGAGCGCTGGATCGGGTCGCTGATCGACTGGGACGGCGAGCGGGGGCTCGCGGGCGAGGCGCTGACGGCCTTCGGTGAGTACGTGGCAGCCGCGTGCATCCCGGACCCGGCCCCGGTGGCGCCGGGCGAGGAGCAGCAGGTGCTGCCGCCTGCCGTACTGCATCTGCGGCGCACGGTCGCCGCGCTGGCCCGACGGGCACTGGGGAGGGCGCTGTCGTGAGCAACGAGGACCACCAGCAGGGGCGTTTCCCGGAGCCGTCGGACCCACAGGACCACGAGGACCGCACGGGCGGCGGCCAGCGGCGCCTGGACCTGCCGGACGCCTTCGTCCAGGACGGGCCTCACGAGTACCCGCGGAGCAGGACGCAGGGGTACGCCGAGGGGGCGCAGGACTACCCGGGCTACCAGGACCCTGAGGGCTACCAGGACCCTCAGGGTTACCAGGACCACGGCCAGGACCACGGCCAGGACCACGGCCAGGACCACGGCCAGGGCTTCCCGGGCGAGTACGGCGGCTGGCAGCCGACGGCCCCGGGTTCCGACTACGACGGAGAGGCGACGGGTTTCTTCCAGCTGCCGCCCGACGGTTCCCTGGACGCCGCCCCTCTGGAGGCGCCCGGCCACGGCTACGTACCGCCGATGATCGTGCCGCTGACGCCGCTCACCCACGAGACGGGGGCCGACCCCGCGTCGCCCGGTGGTTGGGCGGCGCAGCAGCAGCCGCAGGCCGCCGACCCGGGGGCGCAGCCCTCCGCCGCCGCGCCCGAAGCCGTGCAGTGGCCTGAGGCGGGCGCGCAGCAGCACGCCGATCCGCAGGCGACCGGGCAGTGGACGTATCCCGAGGAGCGGGCCTCTGTACCCGCGCAGGCCACCGGTCATCACGAGATGACCGGACAGTGGTCGATCCCGATCGCCGAAGGTGATCTTCCGGAGGAATCGGGCGAGTTCCTGCGCTCCGCTCCGCCGGCGGCCGAGACGCCCTGGGCCGCGGGGGAGCGCCCGGCGACGCTTCCCGGCGGTGCGCCGGCACCCTGGGCGACGCTGCCCGGCGGCGCGCCCGCGCCATGGGCCGAGCCGGTGGCCGAGGAGCCGGACACGACGCCCGCCGAGGCGCCCGAGACCGCGCCGGAGACCGCGCCCGAGGCCGTGCAGGAGCCTGCCGCGGCCCCCGTGGAGCCGGTTGACGCCGCCGCGGACGCCGCGAGCCCGGAGTCCGCTCACGAGCGGCAGCCCCTGCCGGAGCCCGCTCAGGAACCGGAGGTCCCGGAGAGCCAGGCGGCCTCGGGAGCCCCCCAGCCCTCCACGGAACCGCCGGGCACCGACGCCACCGACGTCACCAACGCCACCGACGCCAGCGGAACCCCCGGCGCCGACCCGCTCCCGCCCAACGACGAGCACACGCCCACCTCGTACGTCCTGCGGGTCAACGGCACGGAGCGCCCGGTCACCGACGCCTGGATAGGCGAGTCCCTCCTGTACGTCCTGCGCGAGCGCCTCGGCCTCGCCGGCGCCAAGGACGGCTGCTCCCAGGGCGAATGCGGCGCCTGCAACGTCCAGGTGGACGGCAGGCTCGTCGCGTCCTGCCTCGTCCCCGCGGCGACGGCCGCAGGCTCGGAGGTCCGTACGGTCGAAGGGCTCGCCGGCGACGGCGAACCGTCCGACGTGCAGCGGGCGCTGGCCAACTGCGGTGCCGTCCAGTGCGGCTTCTGCATCCCCGGCATGGCCATGACCGTCCACGACCTCCTGGAGGGCAACCACGCCCCCACCGAACTGGAGACCCGCCAGGCCCTGTGCGGCAACCTGTGCCGCTGCTCGGGCTATCGGGGCGTGCTCCGGGCCGTACGCGAAGTCGTCGCCGAACGCGCGGCGAGCGCCGCCACGGCGGCCGAGGAGGCGCACCCGGAGGCGTACCAGGAGCAGTACCAAGGAGCGCAGGAAGCGCACGAAGCGCAGGAAGCCCGCATCCCGCACCAGGCGCCTCCCGGCGCCGGTAGGGTGCAGGCCCACCCGCACGACGGAGGCATGGCGTGAGCAACGACGCGGCCACCACGACGACTTCCCAGGCCGTCGACGCCCCCCGGACGAAGCCGCCGGAGCACGGCCTCGGCGCCTCCCTCCCCGCGGCGGACAGCCGCGCCAAGACGGAGGGCACGTTCCCCTACGCCTCCGACCTGTGGGCCGAGGGCCTGCTGTGGGGAGCGCTGCTGCGCTCACCGCACCCGCACGCGCGCATCGTCTCCATCGACACATCGGCCGCGCGCGACATGCCCGGCGTACGAGCGGTGATCACCCACGAGGACATCCCGGGCGACGCGGCGTACGGCAGGCGCATCGCCGACCGGCCGGTGTTCGCGTCCGAGATCGTCCGCCACCACGGCGAGGCGATCGCCGCCGTGGCCGCCGACCACCCGGACACCGCACGCCTCGCCGCGGCGGCGATCACCGTCGAGTTCGAACTCCTCGACCCGGTGACCGACCCGGAGAAGGCGTTCGCCGCCGAACCGCTGCACCCCGACGGCAATCTGATCCGCCACATCCCGCTGCGCTACGGCGACCCGGACGTGACCGGCGAGGTGATCGTCGAGGGTCTGTACCGCATCGGCCGCCAGGACCCGGCGCCGATCGGTGCCGAGGCGGGGCTCGCCGTACCGCGTCCCGACGGCGGCGTCGAGCTGTACATGGCGTCCACCGACCCGCACGTCGACCGCGAGCTCGCCGCCGCCTGCTTCGGCCTGGAGCCGGAACGGGTCAAGGTCGTCGTCACCGGTGTCCCCGGCGCGACGGGCGACCGCGAGGACCCCGGCTTCCAGCTCTCTCTCGGACTGCTCGCGCTGCGGACCGGCTGCCCGGTCAAACTCACCGCCACCCGCGAGGAGTCCTTCCTCGGCCACGCCCACCGCCACCCGACGCTGCTGCGCTACCGCCACCACGCGGACGCCGAGGGTCACTTGGTCAAGGTCGAGGCCCAACTCCTGCTGGACGCGGGCGCCTACGCCGACGCCTCCTCCGAATCCCTGGCCGCGGCGGTCGCGTTCGCCTGCGGTCCCTACGTCGTTCCGCACGCCTTCATCGAGGGCTGGGTGGTGCGCACCAACAATCCGCCGTCGGGCCACGTGCGCGGCGAGGGAGCGATGCAGGTCTGCGCGGCGTACGAGGCGCAGATGGACAAGCTCGCGGCCAAACTGGGCCTCGACCAGACCGAGATCCGCCTGCGCAACGTGCTGGCCACCGGCGACATCCTCCCCACCGGCCAGACGGTCACCTGCCCGGCGCCGGTCGCCGAACTGCTCCAGGCCGTACGTGACTTCCCGCTGCCCTCCCTGCCCAAGGACACCCCCGAGGACGACTGGCTCCTCCCGGGCGGCCCGGAAGGCGCCGGCGAACCGGGCGCGGTGCGCCGGGGCGTCGGCTACGCGCTCGGCATGGTGCACATGCTCGGCGCGGAGGGCGCGGACGAGGTCTCCACGGCGACGGTCAAGGTCCACGACGGCATCGCGACGGTCATCTGCGCGGCGGTGGAGACCGGTTCCGGTTTCTCCACCCTGGCCCGCCAGATCGTGCAGGAGACCCTGGGCATCGAAGAGGTCCACGTAGCCGCGGTCGACACCGACCAGCCCCCGGCGGGCCCGGCGGCGCACGGCCGCCACACCTGGGTCTCTGGCGGCGCGGTCGAACGCGCGGCGAAGATGGTCCGCACCCAGCTCCTGCAGCCGCTGGCACACAAGTTCGGCATGTCCACGGAGCTGCTCCAGATCACGGACGGCAAGATCACGTCGTACGACGGCGTGCTGTCGACGACGGTCACGGAGGCGATGGACGGCAAGGAACTGTGGGCCACGGCCCAGTGCCGCCCCCACCCCACCGAGCCGCTGGACGAGTC
Source organism: Streptomyces sp. NPDC018833 (assembly GCF_044390825.1). Taxonomy (NCBI): domain Bacteria; kingdom Bacillati; phylum Actinomycetota; class Actinomycetes; order Kitasatosporales; family Streptomycetaceae; genus Streptomyces; species Streptomyces sp. NPDC018833. The sequence goes on from NZ_JBIRZM010000001.1 coordinate 87,468, forward strand.
CGGTCAGGGCGACGCTTTCGTGGGCCTGGCGTTCTGCGCGATCCGCGCGGTGGTCGACGTCGACATCGAACTCGGCTCGATCCGCGTCGTCGAGATGGCGGTGGCCCAGGACGTGGGCCGCGTCCTCAACCCGGCCCAGCTGGAGACCCGGATCGAGGCGGGCGTCACCCAGGGCATCGGCGCGGCCCTCACGGAGAACCTCCGCACGGCCCGCGGCCTGATCCGCCACCCGGACCTGACGGGGTACGCACTCCCGACATCCCTGGACGCGCCGGACATTCGGATCGTGAAACTGGTCGAGGAACGCGACGTGGTGGCCCCCTTCGGCGCGAAGTCGGCGAGCGCGGTCCCGGTGGTCACATCCCCGGCGGCAGTGGCCTCAGCGGTGCGCGCGGCCACAGGCCGCCCGGTCAACAGGCTCCCGATCCGGCCACAGGCGGCAGTGGCTACGCCCAACTTGTAGTGTCCTGACGCACATTGCAGTGGCCGGCGGAAGGTGTGCACCGCCTCCGCCGCGGTCGTGCCCGAAATCCCCTGCCACTGCGGACTGATGGTCCGGTCCGCAAGCAGCGGCGTCAGCTCCCGCACCTCCCGCAGCACCGCATCGGTGATCTCGGTCCGAGCCGGCGGCATCGAGGACGTGTACGAGGGGGCGACCTCTGCCAGGTGTTCACCGCACACCCGGATCGCTCGGGCACGTCCTCGCGGTCGGTGGCCACGATCGTCGACATCAGGGCGAAGGAGGTGTCCGGGTGCCCGACGTACGGTCCGGCCCGGTGGGCCAGGCAGGGAACAGGTCCGCCGAGCGCAGCGGCCACACCGGGAACCGCACCGCGCCCTTCGGAGCCACGGTCCCGGACGGCGTACCCGCCTTCCCCGCGCCCGTGCTCCGACCCGTCGCCGCGGTACCGGCGGGTGATTGCTCCCGCTCTGCCGGGGCGGCGAAGGGCGGGGTGTCCTGTGGGCACCGCGCGTCCTGCGGTGGCAGCGCCCCGGTGAGGAAGTACCGGACGACGTGCCGTTTCACGCAGGTGCTCGGGTTGTCCAGCGCGGTGTGCCCGTAGCCGTCGAGCGTCAAGAGCCGGGCTCCGTCGAGCTCCGCGGCCATCGCCTGCCCCGCGCGGTAGGGGGTGGACGGGTCGTGGCTCGGATTGACCACCAGTAGCGGTGCGTGGTGGCGCGGTCCCACGGGCCGGTGTAGGGGTCGGCCGCGCGGGCCGGCCACGCGGTGCACGGCTCGTTCGCCCAGACCCATCAACGCCCGAGGGCCCCGGCCTGCTCCACTGCCCGCTGCTCCAGCGCCGTGTACCGGCTGGGCAGGGCCGGGTTGGGGCTCTCGGCGCACAGGACCGCGAGCGACTGCTCGAACCCGGGGTAGCGGGCGGGCCCGGCCGGGGCCGGGGGTTGAGCCGCTGCGCCCGCGAAAATCTGGGTGCCGCCCTTTTGTTTTCCTGGTCAAGGCAGTAGAGGCCGTGACCGGATTCGAACCGGCGTAACTCGCTTTGCAGGCGAGCCCCTGAGCCACTCGGGCACACGGCCGTGCCGCTCGGTTCGGGTGCTCGTGCCCCGATCCGTGCGTTTCCGACTCCTCGACCGTCGGCGGGCCGCTCAAGCGTCCGGCCGGGGCTGCAACGCGACTGCCATGCGCCGTTCACGATCGCGCGCGGTCGTACGACGAAGGGACCAGCACGGCCCCGCCGAAAGACAGGGCCCACAATGGGCCATGCCCCTTACTCTGGGGGCCATGACCGACCCCGAACCGCGCGACACGGACGTCGCGCAGCCGCCCGCCGGCGCAGTCCCCGGCCCCGAGGAAACGGACGGTGGGGGCGTTCTCGGCGCGGCGTACCGTGCGCTCAGCATCGGTATCGTCTCCGTCGTCTTCCTGATCGCCTTCGAGGCGACCGCCGTCGGCACCGCGATGCCGGTGGCCGCGCGCGAACTGCACGGCATCCCGCGCTACGCGTTCGCCTTCTCCGCGTACTTCACCACCAGCCTCTTCGGCATGGTCGTCGCCGGGCAGTGGGCTGACCGCAGGGGGCCGCTGGGCGCGCTCGCCGGCGGGATGAGCGCCTGGGCCGCCGGGCTCCTGCTGTCGGGGACCGCGGGCGCGATGTGGGTGTTCGTCGTAGGGCGCGCCGTCCAGGGCCTGGGCGGCGGGCTGGTCATCGTCGCGCTGTACGTCGTCGTCAGCCGCGCCTATCCCTCCCGGCTCCAGCCCGCCATCATGGCGGCCTTCGCGGCGAGCTGGGTGATTCCGTCCGTGATCGGCCCCCTCGCCTCCGGCACGGTCACCGAACAGCTCGGCTGGCGCTGGGTCTTCCTCGGCATCCCTGCGCTCGTCGTCGTACCGCTCGCCCTCGCGCTGCCCGCGATCCGGCTGCGGGCCTCCGGGCCGGCGGACCCGGGCGCGCCCGTGCCGGCGTTCGACCGGCGCCGGATCCGGCTCGCCCTCGGGGTCTCACTCGGAGCGGGACTGCTCCAGTACGCCGGGCAGGACGTGCGCCCACTGTCCGTGCTGCCCACGGCGCTTGGCGCGGTGCTGCTCGTGCCGTGCGTGCTGGGCATCCTGCCCAAAGGCACCTACCGCGCGGCCCGGGGGCTGCCGTCCGTCGTCCTGCTGCGCGGCATCGCGGCGGGCTCGTTCATCGCCGCGGAGTCGTTCGTCCCGCTGATGCTCGTCACCCAGCGCGGGCTGTCCCCGACCCTGGCCGGGCTCTCGCTCGCCGTCGGCGGCGCGACCTGGGCCCTGGGCTCGTACGCCCAGTCCCGGCCGCGGGCCGAGCCGTACCGCGAACCGCTGGTCGTCCTCGGCATGCTGCTCGTGGCGGCGGCGATCGCCACAGCCCCGACCGTGCTCATCGACGCGGTGCCCGTGTGGATCGTGGGGGTGGCGTGGGGGTTCGGGTGCTTCGGCATGGGGCTCGTGATCGGGTCGACGAGCGTGCTGCTGTTCAAGCTGTCGGCCCCCGAGGAGGCCGGCACCAACTCGGCAGCGCTGCAGATCTCGGACGCGCTGTCGAACGTGCTGCTGCTGGCCGCGGGCGGTGCGGCGTTCGCCGCGCTCGGCGGCGGGGCGGTGGGGGCGGCCCACGTGGTGGCGGACGGAACGGGCTCGCACCCGGTGGCGTTCGCGGCGGTGTTCCTGCCGATGGCGGGGGTGGCGCTGGTGGGGGCGTGGGTGGCGACGCGTTTGCGCCCGGCTAAGGCGTAGCGCCGCGTGGTACCACGCGGTACCATGAGCTCCATGGCTGGTCTGAATCTGCGGTTCACCGAGGAAGAGCTCGACGCCCTGCGTAAGCGGGCAGAGGCGGAAGGCCGAAGCATGCAGTCGTTCGCGCACGACGCGGTGATCACGGCCATAAACGAGCATTCGCGCCTCTTCAACGAGGCCGCGGACCACGTGCTGAAGGTGAGCGAGGAGCTCAACCGGAGGCTCGCCTGATGAAGTACCTCACCCTTCCCGAGCTGCTCAAGCTTGCCGAGCGGCTCGGGGCTGACGAGGTACGTGACTACGGGCTGCTGGACTCTGCGCTGACCCGGCCGCAGTCCAGTGTGTTCGGACAGGACGCCTATCCGGACATCTGGCAGAAGGCGGCGGCGCTCATGGAGTCGCTGGCCCGCAACCATGCGCTCGTTGACGGCAACAAGCGCATCGCGTGGTATGCGACGTGGGTCTTCCTGCACATGAACGGGCACCCGCTGAGTGCGGGGTTCGACGTGGACGAAGCCGAGCGGTTCGTCCTGGACGTGTGCCAGGGGCAGTTGGATGTCCCGAAGATCGCCGAACAGCTGCCGCGCTTCGCGCAGTGACCTCTTGGTGTGAGGCAGCTCGCAGTCGGTGCGCCTCGGACGTGATTCCGGCCGGAAGGGGACCGGGTCACCGGTAGGGTGGCCCGGTTGTCGTACCGAGCCCGCGCCGAAGCATCCGAACCGGAGACCGTGACTACTACCGCCTCCCACCACCTCTCACCCGCCTTTCCCGGCCGTGCCCCCTGGGGTACGGCCAACAAGCTGCGTGCCTGGCAGCAGGGGGCGATGGAGAAGTACCTCCAGGAGCAGCCGCGCGACTTCCTCGCCGTCGCCACGCCCGGCGCCGGCAAGACGACCTTCGCGCTCACCCTCGCCTCCTGGCTGCTGCACCACCACGTCGTGCAGCAGGTGACGGTCGTGGCGCCGACCGAGCACCTGAAGAAGCAGTGGGCGGCCGCGGCGGCGCGGATAGGGATCAAGCTGGACCCCGACTACAGCGCGGGCCCGCTCAGCAAGGAGTACCACGGGGTCGCCGTCACCTACGCCGGTGTCGGCGTACGGCCCATGCTGCACCGCAACCGCTGCGAACAGCGCAAGACCCTCGTCATCCTCGACGAGATCCACCACGCCGGTGACTCCAAGTCCTGGGGCGAGGCCTGCCTCGAGGCGTTCGAGCCCGCGACCCGGCGGCTCGCGCTCACCGGTACGCCGTTCCGGTCCGACACCAACCCCATTCCCTTCGTGACGTACGAGGAAGGCAACGACGGGATCCGGCGCTCCTCCGCCGACTACACGTACGGCTACGGCAACGCACTCGGCGACGGCGTCGTCCGGCCCGTGATCTTCCTGAGCTACAGCGGCAACATGCGCTGGCGCACCAAGGCCGGTGACGAGGTCGCCGCCCGGCTCGGCGAGCCGATGACCAAGGACGCCGTCTCGCAGGCGTGGCGTACCGCGCTCGACCCGCGCGGCGACTGGATGCCGAACGTGCTGCGCGCCGCCGACCAGCGGCTGACCGAGGTCAGGAAGGGTATCCCCGACGCGGGCGGGCTGGTCATCGCCTCCGACCAGGACTCGGCCCGCGCGTACGCCAAGCTGATCCGCGAGATCACCGGCACCAAGGCCACCGTCGTGCTCTCCGACGAGGCCGCGGCGTCCAAGCGCATCGAGGAGTTCAGCGAGGACGGCTCCCGCTGGATGGTGGCCGTCCGCATGGTGTCCGAAGGCGTCGACGTGCCGCGCCTCGCCGTCGGCGTGTACGCGACCACCATCTCGACGCCGCTCTTCTTCGCGCAGGCCGTGGGCCGTTTCGTACGGTCCAGGCGGCGCGGCGAGACCGCGTCCGTCTTCCTGCCGACCATCCCGAACCTCCTGGGCTTCGCCTCCGAGATGGAGGTCGAACGTGACCACGCGCTCGACAAGCCGAAGAAGGACGGCGACGAGGATCCGTACGCGGAGTCCGAGAAGGAGATGGCGGAGGCCGAGAAGCAGCAGGACGAGGACACCGGCGAACAGGACATGCTGCCCTTCGAGGCCTTGGAGTCCGACGCCGTCTTCGACCGGGTGCTGTACGACGGCGCCGAGTTCGGCATGCAGGCCCACCCGGGCAGCGCGGAGGAGCAGGACTACCTCGGCATCCCCGGCCTGCTCGAACCCGACCAGGTGCAGTTGCTGCTCCAGAAGCGGCAGGCGCGGCAGATCGCCCACAGCCGCAAGAAGCCCGACGAGGAGGCCGACCTCCTGGAGCTTCCGGCCGAGCGGCGCCCCGTCGTCTCCCACAAGGAACTCCTTGAACTCCGCAAGCAGCTGAACACCATGGTCGGCGCGTACGTCCACCAGAGCGGCAAGCCGCACGGCGTCATCCACACCGAGCTGCGCAGGGTGTGCGGCGGTCCGCCGAGCGCGGAGGCGACGGCCGGACAGATCCGCGAGCGGATCAAGAAGGTGCAGGAGTGGGCGACGCGGATGCGCTGACCGCGTCGATCGCCCACTCGTCCGCCGTCCGTCCGCCTGCGCGCTCGTCCGCGTCCGCCGCCCGTCGGCTCGCCTGCGCGCCACCCGGTCCGTCCGCCTGCGCGCTCGCCCGCTCGCCTTTCCCTCGGCCGGTCCCCCGTGGGACCGATAACCCGTCGTCGGCCGAAGATCGCCCGGATTCTGGACGAGGCCTTCCGCTGAGCGGTGCCGGTCGCTACTGTCCCCGCAATACAAACGCCCCGTGGCAGCGCCGCCGCGGAGCGCAGTCGGTGTGCCATGGCCTGCCGGCGGCCTCTGGGTGCGTCGCCGATGGGACCGGTGTCGCGACATCTCTACGAGGACCGCCGTCACTCACTCCGAAGGAGAGGGCGTCGTGACCGCGGAAACCTCCCAGACGCTCGACAGGGGACTACGTGTCCTCAAGCTGCTCGCCGATACCGACCACGGGCTGACCGTCACCGAGTTGTCCAACAAACTCGGCGTCAACCGCACCGTCGTCTACCGTCTGCTCGCCACCCTCGAGCAGCACGCCCTGGTCCGACGTGACCTCGGCGGCCGGGCCAGGGTCGGCCTCGGTGTGCTCCGGCTCGGCCGGCAGGTGCACCCCCTTGTACGGGAAGCGGCCATGCCGGCCCTGCGCTCGCTCGCCGAGGACATAGGGGCGACGGCTCATCTCACCCTGGTCGACGGCGCGGAGGCCCTCGCGGTCGCCGTCGTCGAACCGACCTGGACCGACTACCACGTCGCCTACCGGGCGGGCTTCCGGCACCCGCTGGACCGGGGGGCTGCCGGCAAGGCGATCCTCGCCGCGCGCCAGAACCCGCCCGCGGAGCCCGGCTACACCCTCACGCACGGCGAGCTGGAGGCGGGCGCGTGCGGCGCGGCCGCGGCGCTCGTGGGCGTGACCGGGATAGAGGGCAGCGTCGGTGTCGTCATGCTGGCGGACGCGGTTCCGGAGCGGGTCGGCCCGCGCGTACTGGACGCGGCTCGCGAGGTCGCTGACGCCCTGCGCTGACGCCTGCGCTGACCGGTCGGCGCCGGGGGATCACGCCCCCCGGGGCACGGCAGGCGCGGGCGGATAGATTGGCACCCGTGCTCTCCAGTCTCACGCGCCCCCGCGCCCTCGCCCTGTGTGCCCTGCCCGTCGTCGCGCTGCTCGCCGTCGCCGGACTCGCGCCGCTGCCGTACGTCGTCGCGCAGCCGGGGATGACCGCGGACGTGCTCGGCAAGGACCAGGGGCGGCAGATCATCACGATCTCCGGGGCTCCGACGCGCAGGACGGAGGGCTCGCTGCGCATGACGACGATCGTGGCGAGCGGACCGTCCGCCGAGGTCGACCTCGGTGATGTCGTCGACGGGTGGTTCCGTACGGACCGCGCGGTGCTGCCCCGCGACGCCGTCTACCCGGCCGGCAAGTCCGACAAGGAGATCGAGCGGCACAACGTCCGCGACATGGAGCGGTCGCAGGACGTCGCCACCCGCGCCGCCCTCGACCATCTCGGCGTGGACCCCGCGAAGGTGAAGGTCTCGCTGCACCTGGCCGACGTCGGCGGGCCCAGTGCCGGCCTCCTGTTCTCCCTGGGCATCGTCGACAAGCTCGACGGCGACGGCACGGGCGGCGACCTCACCGGCGGTCGTGACATCGCCGGTACGGGCACGATCAGCGCCGACGGCAAGGTGGGCCCGGTCGGGGGCGTGGCGCTGAAGACCCTGGCGGCCAAGCGGGACGGCGCGACGGTGTTCCTGGTCCCGAAGGACGAGTGCGCGGAGGCCGAGGCGGAACTGCCTGCCGGGTTGCGGCTGATTCCGGTCACCACGCTCAAGGGCGCGGTCGATTCACTGCGGGCGCTGGAGCGGGGCGGGAAGGTCCCGGCCTGCTGACACCGACGGCGTCCTGCCCGGCGCCGTTCCCGGTGTGGTTCACGTTTCCCGGCCCGTTTGCAGGCCCGGTGTGGTTCACGTTTCCCGGCCCGTTTGCAGGCCCGGTGTCGTTCACGTTTCCCGGCCCGGTGCCGTTCACCTCTCCGGGCGGTCCGTCCGAGTCCGTACGCAACCCCTGCGACCCGTCAGCGCCCGCGTTCAGTTCCCGCCAGGACGGGAACACCGCCGGTGCCAGTGTCGCCAGGAAATACAGCCCGCCCAGCACCAGCAGCGTCGCCACGAGGCCCGACCGCTCGATCAGGTAGCCCGCCGCCAGGCCGCCGAGCGGTGTCGTCATCAGCACCCCGGCCGTCGTCGTGCTCGCGACGCGGCTGCGCAGCCCGTCCGGGATGCGCTCGTACATCATGGTCGTCAGGATCGGGTTGAGCATGCCCGCCCCCAGCCCGCCGACCGCCATCGTGCCGACGAGCGGCGCGGTCCCGTCCACCAGCGCGGCCACCACGAACCGCGGCAGCCCGCACAGTATGAACGCGACCGTGAACAGCACCCGCCGGGGGAAGCGGTGTCCGACCGCCGCGTACAGCAGTGCGCCGAGCAGCGCGCAGCCGCCGAAGACGGCGACGAGCAGGCCGAGGTCGCGTGCGCCGCCCAGGTTCTCGCGTGCGTGCACGGGCAGCAGGACCGAACTCCAGCCCTGGTCGAGGCCATTGGTGAGCATCACCATCAAAACGGCGCCGAGCAGCAGCCTGCTGCGCAGCAGGAAGGCGTACCCCTCCCGCAGTTCGCCCCGATAGGCGGCGAGGGAGATGCGGGGCACGTCCCGCTCGGGCTCGGCGGCGCGCAGGCCGCGCAGGCCGACGGAGACCAGCAGTGCCGAGCCGCAGAACGTGGCCGCGTCCACGGGCAGGACGGCTTCCGCGCCGACCAGCGCGATCAGTACGCCGGCCAGCGCCGCCCCGGCCATGCGCGCGCCGCGCGAGACCGCGTCGAACAGGCTCGCGGCGCGGGCCAGACTCGTACCGGCCCGCTCGGCGAGGTCGGGCACCAGGATGTGGCGCGCGGTCTCGCCGGGTGCGTGGAACAGGCCCGTGACGGCCACCAGCGCGCACAGCATCCAAAACCGCAGCGCGCCCGCATGGTGCAGGAGCGGGATCGCGGCGAGGGAGGCGGCGCAGACCAGGTCGGTGACGACGCTGACGCGGCGGCGGCCGATGCGGTCGATGACCGGGCCGCCGGTGATCGCCGAGACCACCACCGGCAGGGTCGCGCAGAAGGCGACAAGACCGGCCTTCGCGGGACTGCCCGTGGTCTCCAGGGCGAACCACGGGACGCCGATGAGCGTGAGCGAATTGCCGCTGATGGACACCGCGTTGGCCGCAAGAACGGCGGCGAGTGGTCGGCGGCTGCCGACGCGGGCCGCGGCTTTCGGTCCCCCTGCCCGCTCATGCCGTACGGATCGTGCGCCGGTCCGGTCCGCGATGCGGCTGCTCCAGCAGGCGCAGGCCCAATTCGACTAAGGTCCAGCCCAGTTGCGTACGCAGCCGTTCGCGCGGCACATGGTCGGCGGCTTCCGCGCGCAGCTCGTCGGCGCGCAGTTCGTGCAGCCGCAGGTGTATGTCGGCGTGCATGTCCGTGTCCCCTCAGTCGGTGATGCGCGGGAATGCGTGCGTGTGCAGACGGACCTGGGCGACGCCCTCGGTGCCGGGGTCGGGCGCGAGGTTCCGGTAGCTCTCGATGAGCTCGTGGAGCTTGTCCCTGAGTTCGCAGGTCTGCGCGGCGGTCAGCCGCAGCGTGAAGTCGCTGAGGTCGGCGCTGCGTCGCCACTCCTCGGGCCAGTCGCCCCTGGTGCCGAGCCAGGTCGCGACCTCCTGGGTGTGTATGGTCGCGATCTCGTGGATGAAGAGGTCGGCGGCGCCGCGCACCGCCGGGTCCGGGTTGCTGAGCAGGGTGTCGTCGAAGCGCGTGCCATGCGCCGACGCCTTCCACCACCGCTCCCGGCCCTTGCCGCGCTCGGGGTCGTCCTCGACGAAGCCGTGGGCGGCGAGCTGGCGCAGGTGGTAGCTGGTGGCGCCGCTCGACTCGCCCAGTTTCTCCGCCAGCCCGGACGCCGTGGCCGGCCCGTCGTGCCGCAGTACCGACAAAAGGCGCATGCGCAGGGGATGGGCCAGACCGCGCAGCGAGTGCGGGTCGAGCGTGCGAACCTTCGGCGTCTCGTCCTCGGCCATGACGCAAAGGTAGTGTTGCAAAGGATTCTTTGCAACGGCTTTTTGCACAACCTTCTTTGCGGCGGTGTCCTGGTGCGGCGGTCTGCGCGTCCCGCCTCGCTCAGCGGTCGGCCGTCGAGTCCTTTGCCGCCTGCTCCACCAGCGGAATGATCCGCAGCGGCACCGGGTTCTCCATCACGATCGCCGTCGATGCCCGCACGATCCCTTCGAAGCCGACGACCAGGTCGATCACCCGCTGCAGATCGGCGTTGGAACGCGCGACGAGCCGGCAGAGCATGTCGCCGTGGCCCGTGGTCGTGTGCAACTCCAGCACCTCCGGCACCGTCGCCAGGTGCGCACGTACGTCGGAGCCCTGTCCCTGCTTGATCTCCAGCGTTGCGAACGCGGTCACCGGGTAGCCCAGCGCCGCCGGATCGACGTCCGGCCCGAAGCCCCTGATCACGCCGTTCGCCTGGAGCCGGTCCATGCGTGCCTGCACGGTGCCGCGCGCGACCCCCAGCCGCCGGGACGCCTCCAGTACCCCTATCCGCGGTTGGCGGGCGAGCAGCACGATGAGCCGCCCGTCCAGATGATCGATCGCCATGGTCCCTCCGCAATGGTCATCCTGTACACAACGTCCGGCGACTTGCCGGTTCGACTAAACACATTGTCCAGCTGACAAGCCAACTATTGCGCACCTTGCGGAGCAGGGGGAGCCTGCTGCCATGACTGAGACCACGCATCACACCCCGGACACCGCGCGTGAGGCCGACCCCTTCCCGGTGAAGGGAATGGACGCGGTCGTCTTCGCCGTCGGCAACGCCAAGCAGGCCGCGCACTACTACTCCACGGCCTTCGGCATGAAGCTCGTCGCCTACTCCGGACCGGAGAACGGCAGTCGCGAGACCGCGAGTTACGTCCTCACGAACGGCGCCGCCCGCTTCGTCCTCACCTCGGTGATCAAGGCGTCCACCGACTGGGGCCGCTTCCTCGCGGACCACGTCGCCGCCCACGGCGACGGTGTCGTCGACCTCGCCATCGAGGTGCCCGACGCCCGCGCCGCCTACGCGTACGCCGTCGAGCACGGTGCCACCGGCATCGTCGAGCCGCACGAGGTCAAGGACGAGAACGGCACCGTCGTGCTCGCCTCCATCGCCACGTACGGCAGCACCCGCCACACGCTCGTCGAACGCAGCGGCTACGACGGCCCGTACCTGCCCGGTTTCGTCGCCGCCGCCCCGATCGTCGAGCCGCCGGCCAAGCGCACGTTCCAGGCCATCGACCACTGCGTGGGCAACGTCGAGCTCGGCCGGATGAACGAGTGGGTCGGCTTCTACAACAAGGTCATGGGCTTCACCAACATGAAGGAGTTCGTGGGCGACGACATCGCCACCGAGTACTCCGCCCTGATGTCGAAGGTCGTCGCCGACGGCACGCTGAAGGTGAAGTTCCCGATCAACGAGCCGGCGATCGCGAAGAAGAAGTCGCAGATCGACGAGTACCTGGAGTTCTACGGCGGCGCGGGTGTACAGCACATCGCGCTCGCCACGAACGACATCGTCGCCACCGTGCGCACCATGCGGGCCGCCGGTGTCCAGTTCCTCGACACCCCCGACTCGTACTACGACACCCTCGGCGAGTGGGCCGGCGAGACCCGGGTGCCGGTAGAGACGCTGCGCGAGCTGAAGATCCTCGTCGACCGCGACGAGGACGGTTACCTGCTGCAGATCTTCACCAAGCCGGTCCAGGACCGCCCGACCGTCTTCTTCGAGATGATCGAACGGCACGGCTCGATGGGCTTCGGCAAGGGCAACTTCAAGGCGCTCTTCGAGGCGATCGAACGCGAACAGGCGAAGCGCGGCAACCTGTAGGGCCCGACCCCGTGCCGCGTCCGGGGGCGCTGCCCCCGCGCCGTTGCGCGTCGGTCGCGGCGGGGCTCGGTGTGCGCCGGGCCTGGCCGGGGCTCCGCCCGAGCCGTGTGTCTCATTCGCGGGCGGGGCTGGTTTTCGGGGCTGGCGTTGCTGTGCCGTTGTGCCTGGGGTGCGGTGGGGTTCGGTGTGCGCCGGGCCTGGTCGGGGTTCGCCCGAGCCGTGTGTCTCATTCGCGGGCGGGGCTGGAGGCGGCCGGCCGGGCGCAGTGGCCCGGTTGGGCCGGATTCGATGACGGGATGGGTCGCCGTGCAGCGGTGACCCACCCCGTCCGGGTCCCACGGCCGTAGGCCACACCCGGGGGAGGGGCGGAGCCCCCGTTTTCGGGGCGGGGCACTCCCACGGCCGCCAGGCCGTAGGGGGAGGGCGGGGTGCGGGAAATCAGCTCCTCCCGGCTGCCTGCGCCGTCGGCTCCACCGACACCGCCCCTGGCGCGGCAGGAGCTGAGGCAGAAGCGGCGGGTGAAGCCGACGCCTCCGCCTCGGCGTCCTCCGCCTCCGTCTCAGCGGACTCCCCCTCCACCCCGTCGGCCTCCCCCTCCACCCCGTCGGCCTCCCCCTCCACCCCGTCGGACGACGGCTCCGCCTCGTCGGCCGCCGACGCCTCCTCCGTCGCGTCCGGGCCGTCCCCGTCCATGTCCACCGGGCCGCCCGGCGGCGGTTCGCCCAGTGTGTCCAGGGCCTCGCGGGCCAGCGGTGCGAGCAGTGGCGAGAACTGAGGGTTCGTCTGCAGCGCCTCCTCGATGTGCCGCCGCGCCGGCCCGTACTCGCCGAGCTCCCGCTCGATCTGGCCCCGGTGGTACGCGAACAGCGCGCTCCGCAGCCCCTGCCCGGTGGCGAGCTTCGCGAACGGCAGCGCGTCCTCAGCCCGGCCGACACGGTACAGCGCCCAGCCCATCGCGTCCGCGACGTACACGCTGCGGTGGCCGCGCCGCCATTCGCCCTGGAGCAGGCGTACCGCCGTCGCCGGGTCGCCGTGGTCCGCCTCGTACCGCGCCAGCACCAGATCGTTGTCGACCCCGTGGGCACGCGCCTCCTCGACCAGCGTCCGCACGCGGGCGTACTGGGTCGCGGCATCCTCGTCCTGGCCGAGGGACTCGGCCAGCTCGCCCGCCTCCAGGGCGTACTCCGGCTGCGGTGCCTTCTCCAGTGCCTCCTCGTAGTCGCGCTGCGCCGCGTCCACAGGGCCCAGCGCCACCAGGGCACGGGCCCGGCCGGCCAGCGCCCGGTGGGCCTCCGGGTCCTCCTCCAGCGCCGCGTCGTAGTGGCCCACGGCCTCCGCGGCCTCGCCCCGTTCCCAGGCCAGGTCGCCCTGGCGGAGCAGCCCGGCGGCCTTCTCGGGGGACGTGCTCGCTGTCACCGTCGCGTCGTACGCGAGGGCCGCCGCGTCCTCGCGATGCCCCTTGTCCCGGTAGAGCTGCGCCTCACGGCCCCGCACCTGGGGACCCGAGTGCAGCTTCTGCAGCATGTCCGTCGCCTGGGCGGCGAGCTTGTGGTTCCCGAGCCCGTTGTAGGCGTCGGCCAGGACCGGGTAAAGAGTCCACGCCTTGGGTTGCTGTCTGCGCGCGCGCTCGCCCCAGATGCTCGCGGCGACATGGTCGTGTCGGGCGTTGGCCAGTGCCGCCATCCCCACCAGCGCGCGGACGTCCCCGTCCCGGGCCGCACCGAGGGCCAGCGAGCGTCTCAGCGCACGCTCCGCCTTCGGGAAGTCAGCGGGCCGAGCCGTTCGCGTGCCCCGCTCGACGTAAGCCGCGCCGAGCACCGCCCATGACTCGGCGTCACGCGAATGGTCGCGCAACCACGCCTCACGGTCCTCGATCAGCGCCTTCAGATCCGCGGGGGCGGCCGGCGCGCCCGCCCCCGCGGCGGCCATCGCGCGGGCCGCGGGACGCGGACTCGCCTCATCCTCCCATCCGGGCGCGAGCAGGATCACGCAGGTGACCAGCGTCGCGCCGACCAGCGTGCTGACAGCGGCGTTCTTCACGGTTTCGCTCTTCATGGCGCTCACTGTGCGTCAGCGGACAGCCCATACGAAGAACACACTCTGCTGTGTGAAGCGGAAGGCGGACGGGTTCACACCGATGGCCCCTGGTGCGACGCTGGGATCATGGACGATCTCCTGGAACGGCTGCGTACCGGCCTGCCGGCCGAGGCCCTGATCACCGACCCGGACGTGACCGCCTCGTACGGACGCGACATGGCGAGCTTCTGCGACGCGGGCCGTCCCGCCGTCGTGGTCCTGCCCCGCACCGCCGAGCAGGTCCAGCATGTGATGAGGACCGCGACCGCACTGCGCGTGCCGGTGGTCCCGCAGGGTGCCCGCACGGGGCTGTCGGGCGCGGCCAACGCCTCGGACGGCTGCATCGTGCTGTCGCTGACCAGGATGGACCGGATCCTGGAGATCAACCCGGTCGACCGGATCGCCGTCGTCGAGCCCGGCGTCGTCAACGCGGTGCTGTCCCGGGCGGTGAACGAGCACGGTCTGTACTACCCGCCGGACCCCTCCAGCTGGGAGATGTGCACCATCGGCGGCAACATCGGCACCGCGTCCGGCGGCCTGTGCTGCGTCAAGTACGGGGTGACCGCCGAATACGTGCTGGGCCTGAAGGTCGTCCTCGCCGACGGCAGGCTGCTGACCACGGGCCGGCGCACCGCCAAGGGCGTCGCGGGCTACGACCTCACCCGGCTGTTCGTCGGCTCCGAGGGCAGCCTCGGCATCGTTGTCGAAGCGGTCCTGGCGCTCAAGCCGCAGCCGCCCGCCCAGCTCGTGCTGGCCGCCGAGTTCCCCTCCGCGACGAGTGCCTGCGACGCCGTCTGCGCGATCATGGGTCGCGGCCACACACCGTCGCTGCTGGAGATCATGGACCGCACCACTGTCCGGGCGGTCAACAAACTGGCGAACATGGGTCTTCCGGAGACCACCGAGGCGCTGCTCCTATGTGCCTTCGACACCGCCGATCCGGCCGCCGACCTCACTGCTGTCGCAGCGCTCTGCGAGGCCGCTGGCGCGAGCGAGGTCGTGCCCGCCGACACCGCCGCCGAGTCCGAACTGCTGCTCCATGCCCGCCGGTTGTCCCTGACGGCGCTGGAGACCGTCAAGTCGGCGACGATGATCGACGACGTGTGCGTACCGCGCTCCCGGCTGGGCGAGATGATCGACGGGACGGCCGCGATCGCCGACAAGTACGACCTCACCATCGGCGTCTGTGCGCACGCCGGCGACGGCAACACCCATCCCGTCGTCTGCTTCGACCACCTCGACCCCGACGAGTCGCGGCGGGCCCGCGAGTCGTTCGACGAGATCATGGCGCTCGGTCTGGAGCTGGGCGGCACGATCACCGGCGAACACGGCGTCGGCGTGCTGAAGAAGGACTGGCTGGCACGCGAACTGGGGCCGGTGGGACTTGAGTTGCAGCGCGGTATCCGCCGGACCTTCGACCCGCTCGGGATTCTCAACCCCGGCAAGCTGTTCTGAGCCCTCACCCTCCTCCGTCACGCGTCCTCGGTCCTGGTGGGCGCGAGCAGTTCGGCCAGGCCGTCGTCGATGCCGAGCTGCTCCGTCTCGGTGCCGGGCGGGACCACACGCAGCGTCCGCTCGAGCCAGGCGTACACCGCCGCGGATGACGCCTCCAGCAAGGCGTCACCCTCGGGTGAACTCAGCGCCATCATGATGACGCTGCGGCCCCCGGACCTCGACGGCCACACCCGCACGTCCCCGCTGCCGCACGACCGGAGCACACCCTCGACGAGCAGCTCGCGGGCGAACGTCCAGTCGACGGGGTGGTCCGAGCCGATGTGAAAGGTGATGTGCACGGCGTAGGGGTCGTCGGTCCGGTACGTCAGCCGGGCCGGCACGGGGATGCTGCGCTCCGACGACAGCATCAGCTTCAGCTCCAGCTCGCGCTCCACCACGGTGTTCTTCATCGTCGTGTTCCTCATCTCTTCGCTGCTGCGACGGGCCCGCCCGGAGCGGGCCTCACAGGAAGAGAGCGGCTTCCCCCACGGCTCTTACGCGACTTTCGACAATAACTTTCCGTGATCGTACCCTCACCGGAAAGGAGTCGTTACCGAAGGACCGGCCCAGGTGTGCACGAGGGTCTGATAGATGTGGAGCCTTGAATTGAGGCCTCGAAGAGATACGGGACCACGGTGATGAGCGCCCCAACCCCGGCCACCGGCGACAGCAGCCCCGCCCCCGGCTACTACCCGGACCCCTCCATTCCCGGATATGTCCGGTACTGGAACGGCGCCGCCTGGGTGCCCGGTACGAGCAGGCCGGCCCCCCAGCCGGACGAGGAGATGCCCACGCCGCCCGCGGCGGCGGCCTCCGTTCCGGCCCCTGCTGCGCCCGCCCCCGCGCCCGCTCCGGCGGCAGTGGAGGAGACCGGGCCGGTCTTCCTCGACGAAGAGCCCGACGCCGCACCGTCGCGCCCCGAGCCCGCGACCGCCTGGCACGCCGACACCTCCCGCCAGTCGGGCTTCGGCGGTGACCTGGACAGCCGCGTCTCCTGGGGCGGCGCCCAGGACCCGCGTACCGTCGACCGCCCCGACGCCGGCGCCGACCCGCGACGGCCCGCCGACCCGCGACGGCCCGCCGAGCCCGAGGGCTCGGTCGACCCGAGCGGCGGCCGGCTGCCCGGCATGCGCTCGGTCGCCCAGCGGAGCGGCACCGGCCGCGGCGACGCCCCCGGCGACGTCCGCCCGGTCGCGCCGTCCGCCGCGGACGGACCCCTCACCGACGGCACGGTCGCCATCCGGGCCCTGCGCCCCGGCGCCGGTGGCGGCGAGTCCGGTGCCCCGTCGGGCGGTGACGGTCCGGCGGGCCGCCCGCCGGCCGATCACACGGTCGCGATGCGTGCGCAGCGCCCCGGCGGCGCTGCAGCCGGGGAGCAGCCCGACGGCACCATGACGGTCCGCGCGCTCGGAGCCGACGCCGCCGCACCCCCGAAGCAGCCGCAGTCGACCGTTCCCACGCAGTCCCGGCCGCAGCCCCCGGCCCCGTCGCCTGCCCCGCGGCAGCAGTTGCCCCAGCAGCAGTCGATGCAGCAGCAGTTGCCGCAGCAGCAGTCGATGCAGCAGCAGTTGCCGCAGCAGCAGTCGACGCAGCCGCAGGCACCAGCTGCCCGGAGCGCCGCGCCGCAGACGCCCGTCACCGACGGCCCCGGCGGCGGCGCCGCGTCCTGGGCGCAGCAGGTGCACCAGCTCGCCCAGTCCGGCCCGGCCTCCACCGCCGGCGAGCAGCCGGTCCTGCCGTGGAAGCCCCCGGTCGCCGACCCGTTCCTGGCTGCTGCCCAGGCCCAGGCGAACGCCCGCCCTGCCTCCCTCGGCAGGCGGCTCGCCGCCCGGCTCGTCGACACCCTGGTGCTCGGCGCGCTCGTCGGCGCCGTCGCCGTCCCGGTGGTCACCAGTGCGGTCGCCCACGTCAACGACAAGATCGAGGCGGCGAAGCTGTCCGGCGAAACGGTGACGGTCTGGCTGATCGACGGCACCACCGCGGGCCAGCTCGGCATCGTCCTCGGCGCGCTCCTCGTCCTCGGCGTGCTGTACGAGGCCCTGCCGACGGCCAAGTGGGGCCGCACGGCGGGCAAGAAGCTGTGCGGTGTGAAGGTGCTCGACATCGAGTCGCACGAACCGCCGGCGTTCGGCGCCGCGCTGCGCCGCTGGCTGGTCTACAGCGTGCTGGGCCTCCTCGTCGTCGGTGTGCTCAATGTGCTGTGGTGCCTGTTCGACCGCCCGTGGCGGCAGTGCTGGCACGACAAGGCGGCACACACGTTCGTGACCGGCTGACCCCCGCCGTACTCCGGCTCGCGCGCGTTCCCCCGAACGCGCGCGAGCCGTTGCGGGCCCCTTTGCGGCGGTATGCACTGCCCCCATGAGCAACGATCAGCCGCCACCCGGTCCGCCGCCCGATGACGACCCGTTCCGCAAGCGGCCCCAGGAACCCACGCCCGGCGGAGACGGCGGCGGCGCGGGGCAGGGGCCGCCGCCCGGTTCTCCGTACGGCGGGCCAGGTGGGCCGGGCGAACCAGGTGGGCCGGGCGGTCCGCCGCCCGGTGGCGGTTCCCCCTACGACACCCCCGGCGGCGGCGCCGGCGCGCCGGGCGGACCGTACGGCGGCGGCACGCCTCCTCCGTACGGTCCGAATGCCTTCGGGGGTGCTTACGGCGGTGCCGATCCGCTCGCCGGAATGCCGCCGCTGGCCGAGTTCGGCAAGCGGTTCGTCGCACGGCTGGTCGACATCCTGATCATCGCGATCCCTCTCGCGGGGATCTCGCTGCTGATCGGCGGCTGGGACATGACCACGGACGGCAACGACTGGGAGGACTTCACCGACCAGGTGAACACGGGCCGGCAGTGGCTGGTGACGCTCATCTCCCTGGTCGCGTACATCGGTTACGACACGATCATGACGAAGAGGAACGGTCAGACCGTCGGCAAGCGGCTGATGAAGCTGCGGGTCGCGATGCTCAACGACGGCCGGACGCCCGACACGAGTTCCGCGCTGATGCGTGCCGTCGTGCTGTGGGTGCCCGCGCTGGTGTGCTGCTACTGCATCTGGTGGCTGGTCATCCTCATCACCGTGCTGACCGACAAGCCCTACAAGCAGGGCCTGCACGACAAGGCGGGAAAGACCGTCGTCGTCTCAGCGGCGTAGGGAGGGCCCGGCGACTCCTGCCTCGGCGCGGGGCGCCGGCACCCGGGTGGTGAGACCGTCGTGGGCCGCCGCCGAAGTGACGGGCATTGACGCATGGTCGGCCGCGACGGGGTCCGCCTCGCGGGCGGGGTGCTGTCCGTGGGAGGTGGAGCGGCGCACGGGCAGGGCGAGCGCGACCGCGAGGCCGAGAGCCAGGCAGAGGACACCGATCGCGGTGATGGCGATGCCGGCCGTCGTGCGGGTCAGCAGCAGCAGGGCGACGGTCGAGAAGACGACGGTGGCCGAACCGTAGGCGTACTGTGCGGCAGTCGGACGCGGCATCACGGTATCCGTCCTCGGGACATGGGCGGGGAAGGCCTGGGCCAGTGGTCACACTGCCCCAAGACTCTACGAGTCTCCATGCCCGCGAGGAACCGGCAGTAAGCGTGACCTAACCCATGGTGCCGGTGCATGGGGGGCGCACGGAGTCATTCCCTCGGCCGCTTGGCCGGAATTCCGCCCTTCTCGTCCGGATTCGGCATCGTCCGGATTCCGGAACTCCGCTCCTGCATAGTGCAGTTGACTTGCCCAAGTCAAGGACTGTCTTTTCTTCTTCAACTCCGGTCGAATGTCGTCACTTGAGACGCGTATACCGTGCGCGCGGACAACCCCACACTCCGGTCCGCAGCGGCGACGGAACGCGGGGGAGGACACCATCAAGTGACCAGCACGCGACGGACGTTCAGAGCGTCCGCGGTTGTCGTGGCTCTCGCCGCGACGACCGCGACGGCCTCGGCGTTCACCTTTGCCCAGGCCGACAACCAGAAGTCGTCGGACCCGGCGGCCATCGAGCGGCACGACCCGGCGCCTCACAAGGACCATGTCGACCACGACCTCGAAGGCCCCTTCAGCAAGCAGCAGGAGGCGCAGCGCGCGGCTGCCATGGAGCAGCTGATATCCGGCGACGCCATCGTGCAGACCCGCGGTGGTTCCAAGGTCGTCAAGCTCGACGACAAGAAGTACGTCGAGCTCGCCCGGGAGAAGACCGACAAGATCTTCACCATCCTGGTGGAGTTCGGCGACAAGGTCGACGACACGACGATGTTCGACCCGGACGGCGCGGACGGGCCCAAGCCCCCGGTCAAGAAGTACGGCGGAACGCCCGGCCCGCTGCACAACCGGATCGCCGAGCCCGACCGGTCGAACGACAACTCGACCGCCTGGCAGGCGGACTACAACCAGCAGCACTTCGAGGACCTGTACTTCGGCACCGGCAAGGACGAGGACGGCCGGAGGAAGGAGTCGCTGAAGACCTACTACGAGAAGACCTCCTCCGGCCGCTACTCGGTCGACGGCATGGTCTCCGACTGGGTCAAGGTCGAGTACAACGAGGCCCGTTACGGCTCCAACTACTGCGGCCAGTCCAACTGCGCCAACGTCTGGGACACGGTCCGCGACGGTGTGAACGCCTGGGCGGCCGACCAGAAGGCCAAGGGCATCAGCGACGCCGAGATCAAGGCGCAGCTGGCCGAGTACGACCAGTGGGACCGCTACGACTTCGACGCCGACGGCAACTTCAACGAGGCCGACGGCTACATCGACCACTTCCAGATCGTGCACGCGGGCGAGGACGAGTCCGCCGGTGGCGGCGCCCAGGGCGGTGACGCCCTGTGGGCCCACCGCTGGTACGCCTACGGCACCGACGCGGGCAGGACCGGCCCGTCGAACAACAAGGCCGGCGGTGCCCAGATCGGCGACACCGGCATCTGGGTCGGCGACTACACCGTGCAGCCCGAGAACGGCGGCCTCGGCGTCTTCGCCCACGAGTACGGCCACGACCTCGGTCTGCCCGATCACTACGACACCTCGGGCAAGGGCGAGAACTCGACCGGCTACTGGACCCTGATGTCGGGCGGCTCCTGGCTCGGCACCGGCAAGGACTCCATCGGCGACCTCCCCGGCGACATGACCGCCTGGGACAAGCTGCAGCTGGGCTGGCTCAACTACACCAAGGCCAAGGCGGCGACGAAATCCACCCACAAGCTGGGCGTGGCGGAGTACAACACCAAGAACCCGCAGGCGCTTCTCGTCGAGCTGCCGAAGAAGAAGGTCACCACGACTGTCGTGAAGCCCGCCGAGGGCTCCATGCAGTGGTGGAGCGGCATGGGTGACGACCTCAAGAACACCCTGACCCGCACGGTCGACCTGACCGGCAAGTCCAAGGCTTCCCTGGATCTCACCGGCTGGTGGGACATCGAGGCCGACTACGACTACCTCTACGCCGAGGTGTCGACGGACGGCGGCGCCAACTGGACGCCGGTGGACGGCACCGCCGACGGCAAGGCCATCACCCGCGACGCGGGTGACAAGCCGGCGCTGACCGGTGTCTCCGGCGGGCACAAGAAGGTCGTCTACGCGCTGGACGCCTACGCGGGCAAGAAGGTCGACGTCCGCTTCCGCTACCAGACGGACGGCGGCGTGGCGGGCAAGGGCTTCACCGCCGACTCCCTCGTGATCAACGCCGACGGCGCCCCGCTGTTCTCGGACAACGCCGAGAGCGAGGCCGCGGGCTGGACCGCGACGGGCTTCTCCCGCATCGCTGAGGGCTTCACCAAGGAGTACGAGCAGTACTACATCGCGGAGAACCGCCAGTACGTCTCGTACGACAAGACCCTCAAGGCCGGCCCGTACAACTTCGGCTTCAAGGCGCCGAAGGACGGCTGGGTGGAGCACTACCCGTACCAGAACGGCCTGCTGATCTGGCAGTGGGACACCTCCCAGAAGGACAACAACACCAGCGCCCACCCGGGACAGGGTCTCCTCCTTCCGATCGACGCCCACGCCAAGCCGCTGAAGTGGGCCGACGGCACGCTGATGCGCAACAGGATCCAGTCGTACGACTCGACGTTCAGCCTGTACCCGACCGACGCGTTCACCCTGCACAAGCAGGACGTGGCGCAGCGGATCGGCTCGCAGCAGGGCGTCTCGGTCTTCGACGACCGCAAGGGTGTCTACTGGTACGCCGAGAACCCGACGGCTGGTGTTCAGGTAACTGACACCAACACCAAGATCTCGATCGTCAAGGAGCCGCGCAGCGGCCAGACGATCACGCTCCAGGTGGGTCCGTCGACCAATTAGTTTTCAAAACAGCAGGTCAAAGCGTTATCGGCCGTCGCCCTCTAGCGGGCGGCGGCCGATCGTGTTTAGGTGCGGGGGTTGAAGTTCTTATTGACGGCGACTCACGGGGGAGTGGTTCCGCATGCCCGGCGGAGGTTTCTGCAAGCTGCCCAGCGGCAGCGTGGTCGTCGCGCTCAGCCTGCCCAGCCCGGTCGGCGACGGGACCTCCGTGAGGTTCTTGGTGCATGCCGCGAACCGGGCCAGGGCGCTGACCAGGTTGCGCAATCTGGGGCTGCGCGCGGTCTACCTGCGGGGCAACGCCGAGCCGCCCACGCCGGACGAGATCACCGCCGTGCTGCACCACCCGGACGGCCTGCTGTGGCGGGGGGACCCGGGCACGGCCCCGGAACTCTGGCACCCGATACGGGCCCTGCTCGGATCCGCCCGTACCGCCTGACCGGCCGGCCGCCACCGACGCCGGGGCCCTCCCGGGCACCACGGCCGGTCGTGGCGCCGGGCCGGTGACCCGTCAGACCACCACCGGCTTACCGCTCAGCTCCACACCCGACGCGCGCAGCTCCTCGAGAGCGCGCTCGGTCGTCCCCTTGGCGACGCCCGCGGTCAGATCCAGCAGCACACGGGTCGTGAAGCCCTCGCGTGCCGCGTCCAGCGCGGTGGCACGCACGCAGTGGTCGGTCGCGATGCCGACCACGTCGACCTCGGTGACGCCGCGGGCCCGCAGCCACTCGGCCAGCGTCGAGCCGTTCTCGTCGGTGCCTTCGAAGCCGCTGTACGCCGCCGCGTACGCGCCCTTGTCGAAGACCGCGGCGACGGCGCCGGAGGCGACGGCCGGCGCGAAGTTCGGATGGAATCCGACACCCTCCGTGCCCGCGACGCAGTGCCGCGGCCAGGACTCGACGAAGTCGGGGTGGTCGGAGAAGTGGCCGCCCGGGTCGATGTGGTGGTCGCGTGTGGCCACCACATGACGGTAGCCCGGCTGGGCCTGACCGATCAGTTCGGTGATGGCGGCCGCGACGTCGGCACCTCCCGCCACCGCGAGGCTGCCCCCCTCGCAGAAGTCGTTCTGAACGTCCACGACGATCAAGGCGCGGTGCATGGCGGGTGTCCTTCGGTGGAGGGGGCGACGGGTCGGCGTGGGACCGGCGGACCGACCCGGCCGGACGGGGCCGGACGACTGTTCAGGGCTCGACTACCGAGCGTAGAGACTTCGCACGCCCTGCGGGAGGGGGCTGCGGAAAGCGCAGGCCCGATCCCCTTCCGCAGGCGTTCCCCTTTCGTGTGGGGTCACGCGTATGCGGCCGTATCGGGCCCCACGTACTCGGTCGGGATCACGGGCTCGCCGCGCGAGAGCTGGATCGCCGACATCGGCAGCGCGCCGCGCGCCGCGATGTGGCGCTCGCGCGCCGCGTCGAGCGGCTCACGGGCCACGATCTCGCCGCCCCTGACCAGCCGCACCAGCAGCTGCCGGTCGGCCAGCTCGGGCGGTACGTCGCCGACCCCGACGACCTCGGCCTCGGCGACGCCGTGCTCGTCCAGCCGGCGCGCTGCCCACTTGCGGCCGCCGACCGACAGCTTCCCGCCCAGCGACTTCTTGGCCACCGGCTCCAGCGGCGCCGTGGGGTCCGCCGACCGGGCCCGCGCGACCAGCTTGTAGACCATCGAGCAGGTGGGGTGCCCGCTGCCCGTGACCAGCCGGGTGCCCACGCCGTACGCGTCCACCGGAGCCGCGGCGAGCGACGCGATGGCGTATTCGTCGAGGTCGGAGGTGACCACGATCCTGGTGTTCACCGCGCCCAGCTCGTCCAGCTGCTTGCGCACCCGGTGCGCGACCAGCAGCAGGTCGCCGGAGTCGATCCGTACGGCTCCGAGCTCCGGGCCCGCGATGTCGAGGGCCGTGCGCACGGCCTCGGCCACGTCGAAGGTGTCGACCAGCAGGGTCGTACCGTGGCCCAGCGAGTCGACCTGCGCCCGGAAGGCGTCGCGCTCGCTGTCGTGCAGCAGGGTGAAGGCGTGGGCACTGGTGCCGACGGTGGGGATGGCGTAGCGGAAGCCGGCCGCCAGGTCGGAGGTGGAGTCGAAGCCGCCGACGTAGGCGGCGCGGGCGGCGGCGACGGCGGCCAGCTCGTGCGTGCGGCGGGCCCCCATCTCGATCAGGCCGCGCCCGTCGGCGGCAGTGGACATACGCGAGGCGGCGGCGGCGATCGCCGAGTCGTGGTTGAGGATCGAAAGGATCACGGTTTCGAGGAGCACGCACTCGGCGAAGGAGCCCTCGACGCGCAGGATCGGCGAGCCGGAGAAGTACACCTCGCCCTCCGGGTAGCCCCAGATGTCGCCGCGGAAGCGGTAGTCGGCGAGCCATTGGAGGGTGGGTTCGTCGATGATGTGCTGCTCGCGCAGGAAGCCGAGCACGCCCGCGTCGAACCGGAAGTTCTCCACGGCGTCCAGCACCCGGCCGACGCCCGCGACGACCCCGTAGCGGCGGCCCTCGGGCAGCCGGCGGGTGAAGACCTCGAAGACCGAGCGCCGCTCGGCGGTCCCGGCCTTGAGCGCCGCCTGGAGCATCGTGAACTCGTACTGATCGGTGAAGAGCGCGGTCGACGGCACGTCCACCGGCAGCCCAAGGTCTGCAGTGTTCATGACGACGATGCTAGCGCACATTTCGTCAGTCTGACGAGATGTCTCGATTCCGGGTGGGGGCGTTTGTGCGACGAGGGGGCTCAGGTGGCAGCATGGGTGGAGTGACTGTGCCACTGGAGATCGAGCAGACCGAGTCGGCCGAGGAGACTGCGGCCGTCCCCGAGCCCGATGTGCCCTGGGTGACCCTGGTGCACAACGACCCGGTCAACCTGATGAGCTATGTCACCTACGTCTTCCAGGCATACTTCGGCTACTCCAAGGACAAGGCGCACAAGTTGATGCTCGACGTCCATCACAAGGGACGCGCCGTCGTCTCCAGCGGCAGCCGCGAGGAGATGGAACGGGACGTGCAGGCGATGCACGGATACGGACTCTGGGCCACGCTCACCCAGGACCGTGGCTGATGAGCTCTCACTTCGAGCCGCTGAAGGGCGGCGGTGCCGCCGTGGCGCTGGACGAGGTCGAGGTCTCCATCCTGCGCTCCCTCGCCGTGCAGATGCTGGAGCTCATCGGGCCCGGTGACGAGCCGGCCCAGGGTGAGGACCCGCTGGCCGCCCTGTTCGCCGAGGGGCCGAGCGAGCCGCCCTCCGACCCGGCTCTCGCGCGCCTGTTCCCCGAGGCGTACGCCGACCCCGAGGGCGGCTCCGAGGACGAGGAGCGGCGCGCGGCCTCCGCCGAGTTCCGGCGCTTCACCGAGAACGACCTGCGCACCCGTAAGCGCGACGACGCCCTCGCGGTGGTCCGCAGTCTGGACTCGCTGACCGTCGCCGGCGACGGCGGCGCCGTGCTGGAGCTCGACCCCGAGGAGTGCCTGCACTGGCTCGGCGCGCTCAACGACCTGCGCCTGACCATCGGCACCCGGCTCGAGGTCACCGACGCGGACGACAACGAGGACCTGTACCGGCTGCCGGACTCCGACCCGCGCAAGCCCATGGTGATGGCCTACCTCTGGCTCGGAGCCCTTCAGGAGACGCTCATCGAGACGCTGCGGCCCTGACCCTGACGCTCCTTACGCTCTGATGTTCTGTTGCCCTGAGGGGTTCGCTCTCCTCTGGCACCCCTTTGTCCCGGGGTGGGGCATACGCCCTGGCCGAATGTTCGCTCAACGGACGCTCAAATCCGGATAACGATCATGTCACCGCGCTGCGGGACTTTTCCGTTTCGCGGGCCCTTTGTCCCCTTCTTCCTGTGTGGTGCGTCACTCTCGCCTCAGTTGATCACCGTTGCGGCCGTGATAGATCTTCACGACCGCCCGGGGACGCCACCCCTGTCCCCGAGGGCGCTTGAACCGGCAGACCGCCGGTAGCACTCCATCCACATCCGGGGGGATCAGGACCTGATCCGTTACCGC
This sequence comes from Streptomyces sp. NPDC018833, assembly GCF_044390825.1. Classification (NCBI taxonomy): domain Bacteria; kingdom Bacillati; phylum Actinomycetota; class Actinomycetes; order Kitasatosporales; family Streptomycetaceae; genus Streptomyces; species Streptomyces sp. NPDC018833. Next base: position 112,967 of record NZ_JBIRZM010000001.1, read on the forward strand.
GCAGCGGTCGCGGCGGATCAGCATGGAGAAAGGGCGCATCACCATGACCTCGGTGCAGGTCGACAAGCACACCGGCGACGAGGCCGGGGGCAACACTTCGCAGGAAGGCTACGAGCGCGGGCTCGGCAGCCGGCAGGTCCAGATGATCGCCATCGGCGGAGCCATCGGCGTCGGACTCTTCATGGGGGCCGGCGCGAACATCGCCAAGGCGGGTCCCAGCATCATCCTGATGTACGCCCTCGCGGGCGTCGTCATCTTCTTCATCATGCGCGCGCTCGGAGAGCTGCTCCTCTATCGTCCGGTCTCCGGTTCCTTCGCCGAATACGCCCGTGAGTTCCTCGGCCCGTTCTTCGGCTTCGTCACCGGCTGGACGTACTGGCTGATGTGGATCGTCACCGGCATGGCCGAGCTGACCGCCGCGGCCATCTACATACACTTCTGGTTCCCCGAGATCCCGCAATGGGTCAGCGCCCTGGTCTTCCTGGTGGTGCTCTTCGGCGTCAACCTGATCTCGGTGAAGATCTTCGGCGAGGTCGAGTTCTGGTTCTCGATGATCAAGGTCACCGCGATCATCGGCATGATCGTGATCGGTCTCGGCGTCCTCACCCTCGGCTTCTCCGACGCCGGTGACACCGCCTCCGTCTCCAACCTCTGGTCCTACGACGGGATCTTCCCCAACGGCATCGGCTCGAGCCTGATGACCCTCCAGGGCGTCATGTTCGCCTACCTCGCCGTGGAGCTCGTCGGTGTCACGGCCGGCGAGTCCGAGAATCCCGAGAAGACCCTGCCCAAGGCGATCAACACGCTGCCCTGGCGCATCATCATCTTCTACGTCGGCGCCCTGGTCGTGATCCTCTCCGTCGTCAAGTGGACGGAGTTCTCCGCGGGCGAGAGCCCCTTCGTGCACGCCTTCGCGAAGATCGGCATCCCGCTCGCCGCGGGCATCGTCAACTTCGTGGTCCTCACCGCGGCACTGTCCTCCTGCAACTCCGGCATGTACTCCACCGGCCGGATGCTGCGCGACCTCGCCTCCAACGGCGAGGCTCCCCAGGCCCTCGGCAAGCTCAACGCCCGCCGCACCCCGGCTCTCGGCATCGCCGTCTCCGTGACCCTGATGGGCATCGGCGTGGTCCTCAACTACATCGTTCCGGAGAAGGCCTTCGGATACGTCGTGTCTGTTGCCACCGCGGCCGGCATCTGGACCTGGATGATGATCCTCGTCAGCCACATCCGCTACCGCTCCGCGGTGGACGCCGGACGGCTGCGCGCCTCGTCCTTCCCTGCACCGGGCGGCGCGCTCTTCAGCTGGGTCGCCCTGCTCTTCCTCGTCGGCGTGACCGGCATGGTCGCGCTCGACGAGGCGGGCCGGATCTCGCTGTACGTGGCGGCCGTCTGGGCCGTCGGCCTGGCCGTCGGCTGGCAGGTGCTGAAGCGGAGCAACCCGCGGATCACCGAGCAGACGCAGCGGGAGTACGCGACGAAGTAGCACTGACGCGGCGGTGGTTTCCACCACCCGTCTCACTTGATGGCCTCCGGATCTCGGATCCGGAGGCCGTCTGCCTATCCTGTGGCCCATGCTGACCATCACCCGGGACCTGTTCGACCAGATCGTCGCCCACGCCCGTGCGGACCACCCCGACGAGGCCTGCGGCGTCGTCGCCGGACCGGAGGGCTCCGGCCGTCCCGAGCGCTTCATCCCGATGCTGAACGCGGCCCGGTCGCCCACGTTCTACGAGTTCGACTCGGCCGACCTCCTCAAGCTCTACCGCGAGCTGGACGACAACGACGAGGAGCCGGTGATCATCTACCACTCGCACACCGCGACCGAGGCGTACCCCTCGCGCACCGACATCAGCTACGCGAACGAGCCCGGCGCCCACTACGTCCTCGTCTCCACCGCCGACACCGACGACGCGGGCCCCTTCCAGTTCCGCTCGTTCCGCATCGTCGATGGCGAGATCACCGAGGAAGAGGTCAAGGTCGTCGAGGCGTACTGAGGTCGGGCCGCCCTGGGTGCGGCGGCCCCTCCTGCGGTGCCGCCGCGGGCCCTGTGCCCGCATTCCGAGCGGAATTCGTCCATCATGCGAGATCACACTCCGGGATCCGGACCGGGAATCGATACGATGACCGCATGGTTCTCCACGACGTGAGCGACAAGACGCCGAGCACCCTGCTGCTCGTTGCGCGGCTGCACGTCGACCTGTGCCGCCTCGCCAGCGCGATGTGTACGGCCCGCGCCGCGTTCTGACGCACGAGCGCACCACGCCAGCAGCACCCCCTCGCGCGGGGGCCACAGCCGCGCGCCCCTACGCCACCTTTCCGACAGGAGCCCACGTCATGGCCATCGAGGTCCGCATCCCGACCATCCTCCGCACCTACACCGGCGGAGCCAAGGCCGTCGAAGGCAACGGAGACACCCTCGCCGAGCTGTTCGCCGACCTCGAGACCCGGCACAACGGCATCAAGGACCGCATCGTCGAAGGCGACCAGCTGCGCCGCTTCGTCAACGTCTACCTGAACGACGAGGACGTCCGCTTCCTGGACGGCATCTCCACCAAGCTGTCCGACGGCGACAACGTGACGATCCTGCCGGCCGTGGCCGGCGGCATGGTCTGATCCCCGTGCGCTACGACTCCCCGCTCGCGGCCGTCGGCAACACGCCGCTGGTCCGGCTCCCGCGGCTGTCCCCCTCCGAGGAAGTCCGCATCTGGGCCAAGCTGGAGGACCGCAACCCGACCGGCTCGATCAAGGACCGTCCCGCGCTCCACATGGTCGAGCAGGCGGAGAAGGACGGCCGGCTCACGCCCGGCTGCACCATCCTGGAGCCCACCAGCGGCAACACCGGCATCTCGCTGGCGATGGCGGCCAAGCTCAAGGGCTACCGCATCGTCTGCGTCATGCCGGAGAACACCTCCCAGGAGCGCCGCGACCTGCTCGCCATGTGGGGTGCCGAGATCATCTCGTCCCCGGCGGCGGGCGGCTCCAACACGGCGGTGCGCGTGGCCAAGGAGCTCGCCGCGCAGAACCCGTCGTGGGTGATGCTCTACCAGTACGGCAACCCGGACAACGCGGGCGCGCACTACGCCACCACCGGGCCCGAGATCCTCGCCGACCTGCCGTCCGTCACCCACTTCGTGGCGGGCCTCGGCACCACCGGCACGCTGATGGGCGTCGGCCGCTACCTGCGCGAGCAGAAGCCGGACATCAAGATCGTCGCCGCCGAGCCGCGCTACGACGACCTCGTATACGGCCTGCGCAACCTCGACGAGGGGTTCGTCCCGGAGCTCTACGACGCGTCGGTCCTGACGACCCGCTTCTCGGTGGGCTCCGCGGACGCGGTCACCCGCACCCGTGAACTCCTCCAGCAGGAGGGCATCTTCGCGGGCGTCTCCACGGGCGCGGCGCTGCACGCCGCGATCGGCGTCGGGAAGAAGGCGGTGAACGCCGGGGAGCAGGCCGACATCGTGTTCGTGGTGGCCGACGGCGGATGGAAGTACCTGTCGACGGGCGTCTACACGGCGAAGACGACGGAAGAGGCGATCGAGACGCTGCAGGGCCAGCTCTGGGCCTGACCCGGGCCCTGGTTCATCCGGTCAGGTGCCTTGTGCAGCCCGGGCCGTGGTGTCCCGGGGCAGGTCCTTGTGCAGCCCGGGCCGTCGTTCACCCGGGCCAGGGCCGTTGACGGTTGCTGCCGGGGGGTGGCTCCTCGGGGTCGGCCGCACGGGGTGGGCTGCCCCGTAAGCCCCCCGGCGTCTGGTGCACCACCCCTGGTCAGGCAGCGAGGTGCCGGACCTGGTCCCAGACCGTCGGGTCCACCGTGCCCACCCTCCGGCGGAATTCGCCCACCCGTACGTCCCGCAGCTCGTCCGTCTCCAGGTAGCTCGGGCGCCCCTGTGCGTCGCCCACGGCGCCCGGCGGCAGCGCGATCACCCCGGGGCGCTCGTCGTGGTACCGGCTGGTGATCTTCGCGACGAGGACCGTCCGGCCCCGTACGGACAGCACCAGGCACGGGCGGTCCTTCGACCCCGGCCCGTCCTCGTAGGGCACATCGGCCCACCAGATCTCGCCCGGCGACGGCAGCCGCTGCGGCCCGCCTCCGCGCCCGCGCTCACCCGGCCGCGCCGGTGGCCGCCTGCGCCCGCCGGGCCGCCGCAGGCCCCGGCCGAGGCCGTCGGAGACCGCGGCGACGAGAGCGAGTGCGACGACGGGGATCACGGCGAGCCACCAGGACGTGTCCATAGCGCAGACGCTACCTCGGCCTCCCGTGCCGCCGCGCAGCCGGACGGCGTCCCACGGCGGTGACCCGCTCCCCGCAGCGGCAGGGTGAGTTCTCCCACAACACACCGCTGCTGAGGAGCGACCTGCCCTTTCGCGCCTTACGCTCGACGGACCGCACGACCTTCCCCCAGCCCTCCTTCGTTCACGGAGGTTCCCGCTCAATGAAGCTCACCGTCGTCGGATGCTCGGGGTCGTTCCCTTCCGCGGATTCGGCCTGTTCGAGCTACCTCGTAGAGGCCGACGGCTTCCGGCTGCTCCTCGACATGGGCAACGGAGCCCTGGGCGAGTTGCAGCGACACTGCGGTCTCTACGACATCGACGCCATCTTCCTCAGCCACCTGCACGCGGACCACTGCATCGACATGTGCGGATACTTCGTGGCCCGTTACTACCGCCACGACGGCGGCCGTTGCGCGCCCATCCCGGTCTACGGCCCCGAGGGCACCGAGCAGCGGCTGACGACGGCCTACGCGGACACGCCCTCGCCGACGTCGATGAGCGAGGTGTTCGACTTCCACACGCTGAAGCCCGGCGCCTTCGAGATCGGCCCGTTCTCCGTGCGCACGGAACGGGTGGCCCATCCGGTCGAGACGTACGGCATCCGGGTGGAGCACGGCGGGAAATCGCTGACGTACTCGGGCGATACGGGCGTGTGCGACGCTCTGGACGAACTCGCCGCCGGTACGGACCTCTTTCTGTGCGAGGCGTCGTTCGTGCACGGCAAGGAGGACATCCCGGGCCTCCACCTCAACGGCCGCGAGGCGGGCGCGTGCGCGCGGCGGGCCGACGTGGGGCGGCTGGTGCTGACCCACATCCCGCCGTGGACGGACGGCGGGCAGAACCTCGCGGACGCGCGCGCGGTGTACGAGGGGCCGTCGGATATCGCGGTAGCGGGCGCGGTCTACGAGCTCTGAGCCGGTGCACGACGAAGCCCCCGCCCTGACAAGGGCGGGGGCTTCGGTGCGGGCGGGGCCTACTTCGCCTCGGCCTTCTGCAGCTCGGCGAGCTCCTCGTCGGACTCGCGGCCCGGCGTCGGAAGGTTGAACTTGGTGATCGCGAAGCGGAAGACCAGGTAGTAGACCGCCGCGAAGCAGAGGCCGACCAGGGCCAGGCCCCACGGGTTGGAGGCGATGCCCAGGTTGAGGAGGAAGTCGATGGCACCGGCGGAGAAGCCGAAGCCGTCCTTCATCCCGAGCGACCAGGTAAGGGCCATCGAGACACCGGTGAGCACCGCGTGGATCGCGTAGAGCACGGGCGCGATGAACATGAACGTGAACTCGATCGGCTCGGTGACACCGGTGACGAAGGAGGTCAGTGCGAGCGAGAGCATCATGCCGCCGACGACCTTGCGGCGCTCGGGCCGGGCGCAGTGGACGATCGCGAGGCAGGCCGCGGGGAGGGCGAACATCATGATCGGGAAGAAGCCGGTCATGAACTGTCCGGCGGTCGGGTCACCGGCGAGGAAGCGGGCGATGTCGCCGCTCTTGCCCTCGTAGGAACCGGCCTGCAGCCAGGGGAAGGAGTTCAGGAGGTGGTGCATGCCCACCGGGATGAGCGCGCGGTTGGCAACACCGAAGATGCCCGCACCGACGGCGCCGGAGCCGACCAGCCACTCACCGAGGTTGTGCAGACCGGCGCCCAGGACCGGCCAGATGTAGCCGAAGACGACGCCGATGATCAGGCCGGCGAAGGCGGAGAGGATCGGGACGAGACGGCGGCCGCCGAAGAAGCCGGCCCAGTCGGGCAGCTTGGTGCGGTAGAAGCGCTGGTAGAGCAGTGCGACGACGATGCCCATGACCACGCCGCCCAGGACACCGGCGTCGACGGCCTTCTCGGCCATGACGATCTTGCCGTCGACGACGGTCGCTTCCTTGGGCAGGCTTCCGTCGGTGAACGTGCCCAGCACGCTCTTGAAGACCAGGTAGCCGGTGACTGCGGCGAGGGCGGTGGATCCGTCGGACTTCTTGGCGAAGCCGATCGCGATACCGACGGCGAAGAGCAGCGCCATGTGGCCGAGGATGGCGTTGCCACCCGCGTACATGAAGCCGGCGATCTTGTTGATGAAGTCCGGGAGGGACTCCTTGCCGAGCATGTCGTTGTTGCCGAGCCGGATGAGCAGCGCGGCAGCCGGCAGCACCGCGACCGGCAGCATCAGGCTGCGGCCGATGCGCTGCATGACAGCCATCGCACCGGCGCCCGTCTTCTTCTTGTCCGCCGCGGGGGCGGCACTGGCCGTGGACATCAACTTCCTCCAGGGGGCAAGGCGCCGCAGGGGAAAAAGCACGGGGGAGGGCGGCGTCTCAAGGGGATGCGGCCGGTGGTACGGACCGCATGGTCTACACCACTCAGTGGTGTAGACCTGTTGTAGCACGGTGAGTGTTGGATAAGGAACCTGCGAATTTCCGGGGCGGGATAACGATCCGGTCAAAGCGAACGGACGGCCTCCGGGACCACAGGTCCCGGAGGCCGTGTCCGACCAGGTCGGCGCCGGTCTACCGCGTCGCTTCGCGCTCGATCTCCTCCTGGACCTCCTCCGGCTCCCGCCCAGGTGTAGGAATGTTGAAGAAGGTGATCAGAAGCCGGAAGAGCACGTAGTAGACCACCGCGAAACAGGCGCCGATCGGCAGGATCAACCACTGCTTCGTGCCCAGGTGCCAGTTGACGACGTAGTCGATCAGGCCGGCCGAGAAGTTGAAGCCCACATGCACCCCCAGCGCCCAGGTGATGGCCATCGAGGCGCCGGTCAGCAGCGCGTGCAGCCCGTACAGCAGGGGTGCCACGAACATGAAGGAGAACTCGAGCGGTTCGGTCACTCCGGTGACGAAGGAGGTCAGGGCGACCGAGAACATGAGTCCTGCCACCCGCTTGCGGTGCTCGGGGCGGGCGCAGTGGGTGATCGCCAGAGCTGCCGCGGGGAGACCGAACATCATGATCGGGTAGAAGCCCGCCATGAACTGGCCGGCCTCCGGGTCCCCGGCGAGGAAGCGCGTGAGGTCGCCCTGCACCACCGTGCCGTCGTCGTTGTACTCGCCCGCCTGGAACCAGAAGAACGTGTTCAGGAACTGGTGCATGCCGATCGGGATCAGCAGCCGGTTCGCGACGCCGAAGATGCCCGCGCCCCATGCGCCCAGATCGATCAGCCGCTTCGAGAAGGCGGTCAGCGCGTCACCGACCGGATCCCACAGGAGCCCGAACAGCACGCCGAGCACGCAGCAGAGGAAGGCCATGATGATCGGGACCAGCCGTCGGCCGTTGAAGAAACCCAGCCAGTCGACGAGCTTGGTGCGGTGGTAGCGCTGCCAGATCACGGCCGTCAGCAGGCCGATCAGGATGCCGCCGAGCACCCCCGGGTTCTGCGGTTGGCCCTCCGGCATGGACTCCGTCACCGAGCCCGCGACCGGGAACGCCTTGAGCGTGCTGAAGTAGACGAGGAAGCCCGCGACCGCCGCGAGCGCGGTCGAACCGTCCGACTTCTTGGCGAAACCGATCGCCACGCCGATGCAGAAGAGCAGTGGCAGGCCGAGGCTGCCGTCGAGAATGCCGCCCCCGCCCTCCATCAGCACCTTGGCCGTCCTGTCCCAGAACGGCCCGTCCAGAGTGGCTTCGAACAGGTTCCCGAGGCTGACCAGGAGGCCGGCCGCAGGCAGTACGGCGACCGGGAGCTGGAGGCTGCGGCCGACCTTCTGGAGTCGCTGGAAGAGGCTGTTCCGCCACGTCTTCCGCGGCGCGGCCGCGCTCTCGGAGCTCATCGGCGTCCTCCTGGAACAGGCCTGGTTTGGCGCATGCTGCAGACTGGTGTAGACCAGTCGCGGTACGGTCTTGGGGCCCGGTCGCACGACAAGGCGCCGGTGATCGTCATCTTTGGGTACAAGACGGTTACTCGCCCGTGAAGATGGGCCAACCGTGCGTTACCGTGACAAGCCGGACCTACGGTGGGCCGAGGCGTGGGCCGAGGCGGTGGGCCGGGACAGCGCTCAACGCTCAGAACGCAGGGAGAACGACATGGCCAGCAAGGCTGAGAAGATCGTCGCCGGGCTCGGCGGGATCGACAACATCGAAGAGATCGAGGGCTGCATCACCCGCCTCCGCACCGAGGTCGCCGACCCCAGCCTGGTCGACGAGGCCGCGCTCAAGGCCGCCGGTGCGCACGGCGTCGTGAAGATGGGTACCGCGATCCAGGTCGTCATCGGCACCGACGCCGACCCCATCGCTGCCGATATCGAAGACATGATGTGAGCGGCGCGCGCGAGGCTGCCGGGCCGCGGGTGCCGGCGATGCCCGGGGCTTCGCCGAGGGGGCGGAGAAGCGAGCCGGAATTGCCGTGAGCGACGCGCGAGGCTGCCGGGCCGCGGGTGCCGGCGACGATGTGAGCTGCTCCCGGCCCGCTCCGGCGCCGACCCCCCGAGGGGCCTGATCCGTACCACCGGAACGGGCCCCTCCCCCATCTGCCGATAGGCTCGTTCCCATGTCACGCATCGACGGCCGAACCCCCGAACAGCTCCGCCCCGTCACGATCGAACGCGGCTGGAGCAAGCACGCCGAGGGCTCCGTCCTCATCTCCTTCGGCGACACCAAGGTCTTCTGCACCGCCTCCTTCACCGAAGGCGTGCCCCGCTGGCGCAAGGGCAGCGGCGAAGGCTGGGTCACCTCCGAGTACTCGATGCTCCCGCGGTCCACCAACACCCGCGGCGACCGCGAATCCGTACGCGGCAAGATCGGCGGACGCACCCACGAGATCAGCCGGCTCATCGGCCGCTCCCTGCGCGCCGTCATCGACTACAAGGCCCTCGGCGAGAACACCGTCGTCCTCGACTGCGACGTCCTCCAGGCCGACGGCGGCACCCGTACCGCCGCCATCACCGGTGCTTACGTCGCCCTCGCCGACGCCGTCGCCTGGGCCCAGGGCAAGAAGCTGATCAAGCCCGGGCGCAAGCCGCTCACCGGCACCGTCGCCGCCGTCAGCGTCGGCATCGTCGACGGCACTCCCCTCCTCGACCTCTGCTACGAGGAGGACGTCCGCGCCGAGACCGACATGAACGTCGTCTGCACCGGCGACGGCCGCTTCGTCGAGGTCCAGGGCACCGCCGAGGCCGAGCCCTTCGACCGCAAGGAGCTCAACGCCCTCCTCGACCTCGCCACCGGAGGCTGCGCCGACCTCGCCGCGCTCCAGACCGAGGCACTCGGAACCGCACTGCCCGCTTAGGTTAGGGGTGTTCGCGGACCCGGGCCGAACACCTGAGGCCGCGCAGCAACCACAGACGCCCGTGGGGCGTCGTTATCGTCACGGGCGCACGGGCCGAACCGTGCGCCCGTCCGTATCCCGGGAGGACCTTCCATGTCTGCGCGCCGCCGCATAGCCCTCACCATCGCCGCAGCCGCCCTGCTGGTGCCCGCAGCCACCGGCTGCGCCGCCCTCGACAAAGCGCTCGACTGCGTCGAAACCGCTGAGGCCATCGCCACCAGCGTCGACAAGCTGCAGCAGGCCGTCTCCACCGCCGCCGACGACCCCACCCAGATGCGCGAGGCCCTCGACGAGATCGACCGCGAGCTGAAGAACCTCGGCGACAAGACCGACAACGCCGACCTCAGCAAGGCCGTCGACGACCTCGCCAGTGGCGTCGACAGCGTCCGCAAGTCCATCGACGGCGGCGACACCACCCCCGACCTCAAGCCGGTCACCGACGCGGCCGGTGAGATCGGCAAGGTCTGCACGCCGTAGATACTGGGGGCCATGACGCGCCTGATCCTCGCCACCCGCAACGCCGGGAAGACCAACGAACTCAAGACCATCCTCGCCGAGGCCGGTATCACGCACGAACTCGTCGGAGCCGACGCCTTCCCCGACGTCCCCGATGTGAAGGAGACCGGTGTCACCTTCGCCGAGAACGCCCTCCTCAAGGCCCACGCGCTCGCCCGTGCCACCGGTCTGCCCGCCGTCGCCGACGACTCCGGCCTCTGTGTCGACGTCCTCGGCGGCGCGCCCGGCATCTTCTCCGCCCGCTGGGCCGGCACGCACGGCGACGACAAGGCCAACCTGGAACTGCTGCTCGCCCAGCTCATCGACATCGACACCCCCCACCGCGGCGCCCACTTCGCCTGCGCGGCGGCGCTCGCCCTCCCTGACGGGACGGAACGCGTCGTCGAAGGCCGGCTCAGCGGCACCCTGCGCCGCTCCCCGCACGGGACGAACGGCTTCGGCTACGACCCGATCCTCCAGCCCGAGGGCGAGATGCGGACCTGCGCGGAGCTGACCCCACAGGAGAAGAACGCGATCAGCCACCGCGGCAAGGCGTTCCGCGCGCTGGTGCCGGTGGTGCGTGAACTCCTGGGCTGACGCCGGGAGTCGATGGTGCGGTCGGAGGGACTCGAACCCTCACGGGAGTTACCCCACTGGGACCTAAACCCAGCGTGACTGCCAGTTCCACCACGACCGCGAGTCGCCCGGCCATGGTACTGGCCGGGCGCCGGGCCTCAGATACCGAGGTCCTTGATGATCTTCGCGACGTGACCGGTGGCCTTGACGTTGTAGAGCGCGCGCTCGACCTTGCCGTCCTCGTCGACGACGACCGTCGCGCGGATGACACCCGTCACCGTCTTGCCGTAGAGCTTCTTCTCGCCGAAGGCGCCGTACGCCTGAAGGACCTCCTTGGAGGGGTCGCCGACCAGCGTGACCTTGAGGGCCTCCTTCTCGCGGAACTTCGCGAGCTTCTCCGGCTTGTCGGGCGACACGCCGATCACGTCGTAGCCCGCGCCGGCCAGCACCTCCAGGTTGTCGGTGAAGTCGCAGGCCTGCTTGGTGCAGCCGGGCGTGAGCGCCGCCGGGTAGAAGTACACGATCACCTTGCGGCCCTTGTGGTCGGCGAGCGACACCTCGTTGCCGTCGGCGTCGGGCAGGGTGAAGGCCGGGGCGGTGTCGCCGGGCTGCAGTCGCTCGCTCATGGTTCTCCTCGAAGGCACGTGGGTGTACGCCGTCGAGCGTAATAGGGGTGCCGTGGGGTGCGGGCGCGGCCGAGCTGACAGACTGTCCATGAAGGATTACCGGACACGACGACGGAGGCGGCGCGGTGTCGGACACCAGGACCCCAGCGCAGATCGAGGCGGATATCGTCCGCCGACGCGAGCAGCTCGCCGAGATGCTCGACGAGATCGGTGTGCGTATGCACCCCAAGACGGTCATCGGCGACGCGAAGGCGAAGGTGGCCTCCAATGTGGACCGGACCGTGGGCCGTGCCTTCGTCGCCGTGAACCGCACGGTGTCGGACGTGAAGGCGCAGTTCGTGTCGGAAGACGGCGCGCCACGGCTGGAGCGGGTCGTTCCGGTGGCGCTGGTGGCCGTGGGGCTGGTGGGGCTGCTGGCCGTCTCGGCGCGCAGGCGACGGGCGTGACCCGGCGGCGCGGGCAGGGCTGAGGGGCAGGTAAGTTCGTCGCGTGAGCACCAGAAGTCATCAGCACAGCACCCAGCACGACAAGCTACCGATCCGGATGCTGCACGACCGCGTGCTGGTCAGGACCGACATCCCCGAGGGCGAGCGGCGCTCCAGCGGCGGCATCGTGATTCCCGCGACCGCTGCGGTGGGCCGGCGGCTGGCCTGGGCCGAAGTCGTCGCGGTGGGGCAGAACGTGCGCACCGTGGAGGCGGGAGACCGGGTCCTGTACGACCCCGAGGACCGGGCCGAGGTCGAGGTGCGGGGCGTGGCGTACGTCCTGATGCGCGAGCGCGATCTGCACGCGGTGGCGGCGGACCGGTTCCAGGGGTCCGAGGACTCCACGGGCCTGTACCTGTAGGCGCCCCGGAGGAGTTGGCAGCAGCCCTGGACGGGCCGCGGGGCTGGTGGCAGAGGTCACCGGCCCTTTTCGCGTCCCGTTTGCTACGTTGGAGAAACCCGACGAGACGCGCCGTACCGGGATACGCGAAGACGACGCACCCCGTGTTGTTCCGCGTCTCGGAGGTGCCGTCATGGCCTGGGTTCTGCTTGTTGTCGCCGGTCTGCTCGAGGTCGGCTGGTCGATCGGGATGAAGTTCACCGACGGGTTCACCAGGCTCTGGCCGAGCGTGTTCACCGGTCTCGGGATCGTCGCCAGCATGATGCTGCTGTCCCACGCCGCGAAGACGCTGCCCATCGGCACCGCGTACGGCGTCTGGGTGGGCATCGGTGCCGCGGGCGCGGCGGTGGTGGGCATGCTGGTGCTGGACGAGCCGGTGACGGCGGCCCGGATCTTCTTCGTGTGTCTGCTGCTGGTGGCCGTGGTGGGCCTGAAGGCGACATCGGGTCACTGAGGTCACAGGCTCAGGTCACACGTCTCTGAGGTCACTTGAGGTCACTGAGGAACGCCGGTGGCGGATGCCGACGGGGGCGGCGTGGCGGCGGGAACGGGTGTACCGCTCGGCGCCCCGCCGGGGCTGCCCGTGGTGCCGCCTGGCGTCCCCTGCACGGTCCCTGCGGTACCGGCCCCGCTGCCCGTCCCTCCGGTTCCTCCCGTTCCGCCCGTTCCTCCGGTTCCGCCCGTTCCTCCGCTGACCGTGGCGGTGGGTGCCGTGGTGACGGGTCCGCCCGTGCCGGGGCCGCCCACCGTGGGTGCGGGCCCGGGGCCCTGCGGCCCGCCCGGCCCGCCCTGTCCTCCCGGCCCTTGCGGTTCCCCGGTGCCGCCCTCGCTCCGGCCGCCCGTGCGGCCGGAGTCGCCGCGGTCCTGGGGCCGCGTCGGGTCCCCGTTCTCCCGCGGGTCGAACGGGAACCGGCCCTCGTCGATGTCCTCCACCACCGAGAGGTCGAAGTCCTTCACCGGGCTGCCCTTCAGCGCGGCCGCCGTGTACCGCGCCCAGATCTCGGCGGGCGCGCCGCCGCCGTTGACCCGGGCCAGCCCCATCGCCCCGTACAGCGGGGTCTGCGCGCCGGTGGCCGGGTTCTGGCCCATCACGGCGACGACGGTCACCAGGTCGGGGGTGTAGCCGGCGAACCAGGCGGCCCGGTCCTCTTCGGCCGTGCCGGTCTTGCCGGCCGCGGGCCGGCCGACCGCACTCGCGGCGGCCCCCGTGCCGCCGTCGACCACGCTGCGCAGGACGGCGGTCGTGGTGTCGGCGGCCTCGCGGGAGACGACACGGCGCATCCGCTGCGCGGGCAGCGCGATCTCCGTGCCGTTCCTGGTGACCTGTTCGACCAGCGTGTACGTGCCGTGCCGGCCGTGGTTGGCGAGGGTGGCGTACGCCTGCGCCATGTCGAGGACGCTGGCGGTGGCCGTGCCGAGCGCGATGGAGGGCGAGGCCGTGAGGTCCGGGGTCTTCGCGGGCAGGCCGAGGGCGACCGCGGTCTGCCGCACCTTGCCCGGACCGACGTCCACGGCCATCTGCGCGTAGACGGCGTTGACGGACTCGTCGGTGGCCCGGCTGACGCTGATGGGGCCGTAGGAGACGTCGTCCTCGTTCGCGGGCGCGTACGGCGCGCCGCTCCAGCCCTGGACGCGCCGCTCGGTGGTGCCGTCGTAGACGGTGTTCGGGGTGATGGGGCTCCCGTCCTGGGTGGTGGAGCCGTGCTCGAGGGCCGAGGTGAAGACGAACGGCTTGAAGGACGAACCGACCTGGTAGTCGCGCCGGGTGGCGTTGTTGACGTACTGCCGGGTGTAGTCGACGCCGCCGTACATGGCGAGGACCTTGCCCGTGGCCGGATCGATGGAGACGCCTCCGACACGGACGTTGCGGTCGACCTTGCGGGTGGCGTCGAGCTGCGAGGTGACCTCCTCGTCGACGGCTTCGGTGAACGCGTCCTGCTTGGCCGGCTCCAGGGTGGTGGTGATCCGGTAGCCGCCGGCGGCGAGGGTGTCCCCGTCGACGATCCCGTTGGCGGCGAGGTACTCCTCGACCGCCTGGACGATGTAGCCGCGCTGGCCGGACAGGCCGCCCGCGGCCTTGGCCGGCCGCGGCGCGGGGAACTCCATGGCGGCGCGCTCGGCCGGGGTCAGCCACCTCTCCTTGACCATGCCGTCGAGCACGTAGGTGAACCGGCCCTGTGCCGCGTCCCGGTTGTCCGGGTGGCCGGCGACGTCGTACGCCCCCGGGGCCTTGAGCAGCGAGGCGAGGTAGGCGCCCTCGGCGGTGTCGAGATCGGTGACGTCCTTGCCGTAGTACGCCTGCGCCGCGGCCTGGATGCCGTAGGCGTTGCGGCCGAAGTAGCTGGTGTTGAGGTAGCCCTCGAGAATCCGGCTCTTGCTCACCTCGCGGCCGAGCTTCACCGCGATGAAGAACTCCTTCACCTTGCGGGTGAGGGTCTGTTCCTGGCCCAGGTAGTAGTTCTTGACGTACTGCTGGGTGATCGTGGAGCCGGACTGCTTGCCCTTGCCGGTGACGGTGTTCCAGGCGCCGCGGAGCATCGCCTGGGGGTCGATCGCGGGCTTGGAGTAGAAGTCGCGGTCCTCGGCGGCGAGGACCGCGCGCTGCACGCCCAGCGGGATCCGGGAGAGGGAGACGTTCTCCCGGTTGACCTCGCCGTCGCGGGCGATCGGCGTGCCGTCCTTGTAGAGGTAGACGTTGCTCTGGGCGATCGCGGAGGCGTTGGCCGGGGGGATGTCGACGAGCAGATAGCCCGCCAGAAACCCGCCGATGAGGACGAGCGCGCCAATTAGTGCGGCACCCAGGGTCATGCGCCATGTGGGGATGACGCGGCGCCAGCCGGTCCGGTTGCGGCGGCCCTTGCCGTCCTTCCTCCCCTCGTCGGCGGGTGCGGCCGACGCCGGAACCGCGGCCGTGGCCGGCGTCGGAACTGTCGCGTCGCGGGGTGTCCAGCCCTGCTGCGAATCGTCACTCATGTCCTACATAGTGCACTTTGTGACCTCATAACCCTTGCATCCCGATACCTCGGCCGGAAAATGCGCTCGCGACCCGGCATCGCGCTCCGTTAGGGTCGTGCGCTTTGGTGCCCGGCCCCGGCCGGACCCAACGTCCGTGTGGGAAGGAGCGGTTGTGCGGCTGTACGCGGTCGTCGCGGCGGGTGGGTTCCGGCGCTATGCGACGTACCGGGTGGCGACGGCGGCGGGGGTGTTCACCAACACCGTCTTCGGCTTCATCGTGGCCTACACCTATATCGCTCTGTGGGACGAGCGTCCTCAGCTCGGCGGATACGACCTCTCCCAGGCCCTCACCTATGTGTGGCTCGGCCAGGCGCTACTGATGACCTGCGCCATGATGGGCGGCGGCTTCGAGGACGAGCTGATCGAACGCATCCGCACCGGCGACATCGCCGTCGACCTCTACCGCCCCGTGGACCTCCAACTGTGGTGGCTCGCGGGCGACCTGGGCCGGGCCGCCTTCCACCTGCTGGGACGCGGCATCGTGCCCATGGTGCTGGGCTCGCTCGCCTTCGACCTGGTGATGCCCGCGTCCCCGCTGACCTGGCTGGCCTTCCTCCTCGCGGTCACGCTGGGTGTGATCGTGAGCTTCGCCGTCCGCTTCCTCGTGGCCCTGTCCGCGTTCTGGCTGATGGACGGGGCGGGGGTCATGCAGATCTGCTGGCTGGCGACGCTCTTCTTCTCCGGGATGCTGCTGCCCCTCAACCTCTTCCCCGGCGTCCTCGGCGAGGTGGCGCGGGCCCTTCCCTGGTCCTCGCTGCTCCAGGTCCCCGCCGACGTCTTCCTCGGCAGGCACACCGGCTGGGACCTGCTGGGCGCGTACGCCTTCCAGGCCGGCTGGGCGATCGCGCTGCTCGCCGCCGGACGCCTGCTGCAGTCGGTCGCGACCCGGCGGGTGGTGGTCCAGGGTGGCTGACGCCCTGCGGGCGTACGGGCTGATCGTCGCGATGTGGATCCGCTCCACCATGACCTACCGGGTGTCGTTCGCCATGACGGCGTTCGGCAACTTCGCCGCCACCGGCTTCGACTTCGTGACGATCCTGCTGATGTTCTCGCACATCGACGCGCTCGGCGGCTACTCGCTGCCCGAGGTCGCGTTCCTGTACGGGACCACCAGCACGGCCTTCGGCCTCGCAGACCTCGTCATGGGGTCCATGGACCGGCTCGGACGGCGGGTGCGCGACGGCACGCTGGACACCCTCCTCGTACGGCCCGTCCCCGTGCTCGCCCAGGTCGCCGCCGACCGGTTCGCGCTGCGCCGGCTCGGCCGCGTCACCCAGGGGCTGCTGGTGCTGAGCTACGGGCTCGCCTGCCTGGACGTCGAATGGACGGCCGTGAAGGTGGCGATGGTGCCGCTGATGGTACTCAGCGGCGGGGCCATCTTCGCGTCGGTGTTCGTGGCGGGCGGGGCGTTCCAGTTCTTCGCACAGGACGCCTCCGAGGTGCAGAACTCCTTCACGTACGGCGGGAACACCCTGCTCCAGTATCCGCCGTCGATCTTCGCGAAGGACCTGGTGCGCGGGGTGACGTTCGTCGTGCCGCTGGCCTTCGTCAACTGGGTGCCCTCGCTGTACGTGCTGGGCCGCGAGGACCCCCTCGGGCTGCCGGGCTGGCTGGCGTTCCTGCCGCCCGTGGTGGCCGCGGGGTGTTGCGCGCTCGCGGGACTGGCGTGGCGGGTCGGCCTTCGTTCGTACCGCAGCACGGGAAACTGAGGGGCTGGTCAGGACATGGATTTCATCGAACTCGACGGGGTCGAGAAGGTCTTCGACGTACGCCGCAGGACCGGGCGGCTGCGTCGCGAGCGGCACCAGGTGCGGGCCGTGGACGGCATCAGCTTCACCGTGCCGCGCGGCGAGATGGTCGGCTACATCGGCCCGAACGGCGCGGGCAAGTCCACCACGATCAAGATGCTGACCGGGATCCTCACCCCGAGCGGCGGCCGGCTGCGGGTCGCGGGCATCGACCCGTCGCGCGAGCGGACCCGGCTTGCGCAGCGCATCGGCGTGGTCTTCGGGCAGCGCACGACCCTGTGGTGGGACCTCCCGCTGCGCGACTCCTACCGGCTGATGCACCGCATGTACCGCGTCCCCGACCCCGTCTTCCGGGAGAACCTGGACCGCTGCGTCGAACTGCTCGACCTGGCCGAGCTGCTGGACGTGCCGGTACGCCAACTGTCCCTCGGACAGCGGATGCGCGGCGACATCGCGGCCGCCCTGCTGCACGACCCCGAGGTCCTCTACCTCGACGAGCCGACCATCGGGCTGGATGTGATCTCCAAGGCGAAGGTGCGCGAGTTCCTGCGCGATCTGAACGCCGAGCGTGGCACGACGGTGCTGCTGACCACGCACGACCTGACCGACATCGAGCAGCTGTGCAAGCGCGTCATGGTCATCGACCACGGGAAGCTGATGTACGACGGCGCGCTCGCCGGACTGCACGAGGTGGGGGAGAGCGAGCGGACGCTGATCGTCGACCTGGAGCGGGAGATCCCGCCCATCGCCCTGGACGCGGCCCGGACGGTGAAGATCGAAGGGCCCAGACAGTGGCTGGCGTTCCCCGCCGCGATGTCCGCGGCCCCGCTGGTCGCGGCGCTGGCGGAGCGGTATCCGCTGGTCGACCTGTCGGTACGGGAGCCGGACATCGAGGCCGTGATCGCGAAGATGTACGCGGATCGATCGGCCTGACTAGGCTGGCGGTATGACCAACGAGCTCCCCGAGATGCGAGCGTCCGACTCCGAACGGGAGCGCGTGGCCGAGCGGCTGCGCGACGCCGTGGCCGAGGGGCGGCTGGACATGGAGGAGTTCGGGCAGCGTCTGGAGGCCGCGTACACCGCCCGTACGCACGGCGAACTGGCACCGCTGGTGCGTGACCTGCCGCCGAGCGGGACGATCGCGCCGGTCGGCGCTCCCGCCCCGGCCCCGGCGGGCCGCTGGGCGGAGCGCATCGGCACGCCGGCGACGTCGAAGGGGGCGTTCGCCTTCTGGGGCGGCTTCGGGCGCAAAGGCACCTGGACGATCGGCCGCCGGTTCACCGCCTTCACCCTGATGGGCGGCGGGGAGATCGATCTCCGCGAGGCGCGCTTCGAGGACCGCGAGACGGTGATCACCTGCGTCGCCGTCATGGGCGGCGTACAGGTCGTCGTACCGCCCGACCTGAACGTCGAGGTCAGGGGCATCGGCCTGATGGGCGGCTTCGGCGAGCACGGCAGTGTCGAGGGCGAGCCGGACCCCTCCGCACCGCGTGTGATCGTCAACGGCGTGGCCCTGATGGGCGGCGTCGGGGTGGAGCGCAAGCGAACCAGGGCCGAGAGGCAGCGCCTGAAGGCGGAGAAGGCGGAGAAGGCGGAGCGGGCGCGGCTGGAGAAGCGGGAGCACTCGGGAAGGAAGGACGGCGACGGCAGCAAGGAGCTGGGCTGAGGGCGGGTGGCCGGCCGCGGGCGCCGGGCTTGCGGGCGGGCCGGGCCCCGGCGGGCGGGTTCGCGGTTGCGGGCGCCGGACCGTCGTGCCCCCGCGGGCAGGTTTGGCGGGCCGTGTCGGGACCCCGGGGCAGGTTGGCGGGTTGCGGAGGCCGGCGGGGCCGGGTCGCGTTGGGCTCCAGGGGACAGGGTGGCGGGCCGGGCCGGGCGGCAGTGGCGGGCTGCCGGGGGCAGGGTGGCCGGCGCACCGAGTGCGGGCCAGGCTGTAGTGGTTGGGCCGCCGACCGCGGGCGGCGGGCTGGTGAGCCCCCGGCGGGGCCGGGTTGGCCGGGTCGCGTTGGGCTCCCCGCGGCAGGTTGGTGTCCGACGGGCTGGCTGGGGCGGTTGCCGGCTGCCGGGGCAGGGTGGCAGGCGCGCCCGGTGTGGAGCCGGCTGTAGTGGTTACGGGCCGTCCGCCGACCGCGGGCGCCGGGCTTCTGGGCCGTGTCGCCCCCGAGGGCAGGGTTGGCGGGTTGCGGCAGGTTGGCGCCGCCGGGCCGGCTGGTCCGGTGGCGGGGCTGCCTGGACAGGGTGGCCGGGCGCCGGTGCGGAGCCGGCTGTAGTGGGTGCGGCGGGCCGCCGGGCAGGGTGGCCAGCGTGCCCGGTGCGGGGCGGGGTGGCCGGAGTGCCGGGTGCGGGGCCGGGGCTGGATGGGGCGGTGGCGGCCCGGACCGGCTGCGAGGCGCGGCGCGCCGCCCGCGCGCTCAGAGCGCCTTTGTGTCGACCGACGCGCCCATCCGGGCGTAGCCCGCGTCGCTCGGGTGCAGATGGTCCCCGGAGTCGTACACCGTACGCAGCCGCTGGGGTGCGTACGGATCGCGCAGCGCCCGGTCGAAATCGACGACCGCGTCGAAGATCCCGCCCGAGCGGATCGCCTCGTTCACCTCGATGCGCTCGGCCTCGACGGCCGGGGTGCAGCGCAGATGTCCGCCGCACGGCAGGAGCGTCGCGCCGACCACGCGCAGCCCGTGCGCACGGGCCCGGTGGCTCAGTTCCGTCAGACCGGTGACGACGCCTTGGCCGGTGGTGGCGTACGGCGCTCGCAGCAGGTCGTTGATGCCGATGGCGACGATCACGGTCCTGACGCCGGAGCGCCCGAGCACGTCGCGGTCGAGGCGGTCGAGCGTGCTGGGGCCGCGGTCGTGGCTGAGGAGCCGGTTGCCGCTGATGCCCTCGTTCAGCACGCCGTAACGGCCGGCGAGCCGGTCGGCGAGGACGTCGGGCCAGCGGCGGTTGGCGTCCGGGGTGGAGGAGCTCCCGTCGGTGATCGAGTCCCCGACGGCGACGACCGCGCCGCGGGCCTCCGAGGTGAGCACGTCGACGGCGGTGATGTGGTGCCAGGAGCGGATCTGCCCGGTGTACGCGTCCCCCGCCTCGTCGCGCGTGTGGTCGCCGTCGGCGAGGTAGGAGGTCTGGCGGGCCTGGGTGTGCGTCGTCACGGGGCCGCCGGGAGCGGGCGTGTGGACGGTGACCAGCAGATCGCCGTCGTACGGGATGCGGAGCACGACCGGGTCGCTGACCAACTGCCCGCCAGGGGCGACGGTGGCGCCCGGTGTCCTGCCGAAGGTGACCTGGCGCAGCGTTCCCCGCACGGCCTCCGGGCCGCTTCCCGCGCGCACGGCGAGGGAGACGGCGGATATGCGCAGCGGCAGGGCTCCGTGGAGGTTGGAGACGGTGACGCGGGCGGCTGTGCCCCCGATGCTGGTGTGCACGACGTTGCGTACGGAACGGCCGTCCCGGCTGGCGGGCGCCCTGGTGGCGGTGGCCGGGGGCACGACGCCGACGGGGCTCGCCGACCAGGTGCCGATCCACACGGGGGCGGCTGCCGGGGGTGTGCGAAGGGCCGGCTTCTCCTTGACGGCGCCGACACCGAGATAGATACCGCCGCAGATCAGGGCGACCGCGGCCATGAGGGCAGCGAGACTCGCATACCCCTGACGCTTGCTCATGGACACATCATCGGGCATGCCGTGGGAACTCGACGTGCCGCCCAGGAGTACACGAGGGAGGGACAATGCGTACGGTACGCAAGCGCGGACGGGTGGAGCGGGATGGAACGCACAGAACCGGATGAGCCGGACCTGCCCTCGGGGACGACGTCCGGCACCACGGGCACCGGTGGCCGCGCGGACACGGTCAGCCGCCCGGACCCCGGCGGGGTCGGGGGCACCGCCGGGAGCAGGGCCGTCGGCCGGGCCGGGGGCGTCGGCACAGGCGCCGGAGCGGCGGTGACGGCCGGCGGAACGGCCCCGGCGCGCGCCCTCACCGGTGCCGCGCTGCCCGGATTCGCGTATACCGAGGCCGACGAGGAAAAGCGGCAGGGCGTACGGCGCATGAAGACCACCGCCACCGGCCTGCTCCTGCTGGTCGCGCTGATCTTCGTCCTCGCCACCTGGGCGAAGAACGCCGGCCTGGGTGCCTGGGCCGGATACGTCGCCGCCGCAGCCGAGGCCGGCATGGTCGGCGCGCTCGCCGACTGGTTCGCCGTCACCGCGCTCTTCCGCCACCCCCTTGGCCTGCCCATCCCGCACACCGCGATCATTCCGAACAAGAAGGACCAGCTCGGCACCTCGCTCGGCTCCTTCGTCGGCGAGAACTTCCTCTCCCAGGGCGTCGTACGCGCCCGCCTGCATGCCCTCGGCATCGGCGGCCGCCTCGGCGCCTGGCTCGCCGAGCCCGCCCACGCCGACCGCGTCACCGCCGAACTGTCCACCGCCCTGCGCGGCGCGCTGACCGTGCTGCGCGATGCCGACGTCCAGGCGGTCGTCGGCGAGGCCATCACGCGCCGCGCGGACGCCGCCGAGATCGCGCCCGGCGTGGGCAAGACGCTGCAGAAGATCGTCGCGGACGGCGCCCACCACCGGGCCGTGGACCTGATCTGCGCCCGCGCCCACGATTGGCTGATCCTGCACTCGGACTCGGTCATGGACGCGATCGAGGGCGGTGCGCCCGGCTGGACGCCGCGGTTCGTGGACCGCAAGGTCGGCGATCGCGTCTATCGCGAGCTGCTGCGCTTCGTCACCGAAATGCGCGACATGCCCGGCCACCCGGCGCGCAGCGCGATCGACCGCTTCCTCGGGGACTTCGCGGCGGACCTCCAGTCGGACAGCCAGACGCGCGAGCGCGTCGAGCGGATGAAGTCGGAGTGGCTCGCGCGCTCGGAGGTGCAGGACGTCATCGCGTCGGCCTGGTCCTCCGTACGCGGCATGATCATCTCTGCGGCGGAGGACGACCGCAGCGAACTGCGACTGCGCGCCCGGGCCTCGCTGCTGTCGCTGGGCGCCAGGCTGGCGACGGACAGCAGGCTGCAGGCGAAGGTGGAGGGTTGGGTCGAGGACGCGGCCGTGTACGTGGTCACCACGTACCGCACCGAGATCACCTCGCTGATCTCGGACACGGTCGCGAGCTGGGACGCGGAGCACACCTCGCGCAAGATCGAGGCGCACATCGGCCGTGACCTGCAGTTCATCAGGATCAACGGCACGGTCGTCGGCGCGCTGGCCGGTCTGCTGATCTACACCGTCGCGCATGCGCTGGGGGCGTGAGGCCCCCGGCCGGGCCAGGGGCGTGCGCTGGAGGTGCTGGCGGCGGCCGGCGGGGGCTTGCGCTGGTGTGATGGCGGGGGCGTGCGCCGGGCCTGACGGCGGCGGCCGGGGCGCTTGCGCTGGTGTGATCGCGGGGGCGTGCGCCGGGCCTGACGGCGGCGGCCGAGCCGGGGGGCGTGCGCTGGGCGCGTGACCGGTCCCTGCCGACGGTCACGCGCCCAGCGCCTCTAGGGGAGGTGTCATGGAATACGTACGGCGGACCCGGAGTGTTCAGCGCCGGCCGGAGGATGCCCGAGGCGGTTGACCACCGCTGAATCGGACGGGCTCAGCGGCTCCGGCGGGTGACCGCGACGGACGCCAGGGCGACGCCGGCCGCCACCGTGAGGACGGCCGGCCACGCGCCCATCTTCTTGGCCAGGGGATGCGACCCGGCGAAGGCGGCGACGTACGCGGCGCTCAGCCCGGCCGCGGCCTTTGGCCCGGCGTCCTGGTGCCACTGACGAGCGGCGACGGCGCCGGCCGCGGCGAGGGCGACCCCGCCGAGGGGGCGCTTCTTGGTGAAGCGGGCGACGGAGTACCCGCCCACGAGTCCGCCTGCCGCCACCGCTGCCGCGGGAATCTTGGCCATGGTGCTGCCGCCTTTCACTGCCGAACGTCGACCTGGTGAGCCGTAACGAGCTGTAACGAACTCCGAAATCAGCCCCGTAACGAGCCTAGAGCGCCGGTGAGCGGCCCCGGCCCTTGCCCCACGCTCCCGTCCCTCGGTGCGCTGAGCGCGCTCAGCGCGCTCAGTGGAAGAGCTGACCGCGCACCGCGCCGTCGGGGAACTTCTTGGTGTGGATGTTCGAGTAGAACCCCCACGGGTTGTGCCGTATCTCCTCCAGCAGCCCCTTGTGCTGGTGCTCCAGCCGCCCGGATACGGCGAAGAGACCCTCGGGTACGGGCTTGTTGAGCAGCCCGAGCACGACGTCGCCGTTCTTCCCGAACCCGCCCTTGTGGATGTGAGCGGCCTGGGGGGCCTGGATGTTGACCCAGGCGAGCGAGAAGTCCACGTTGCGGCCGGCGGGGTGCAGGAAGGTCACCGCGTACCCGTCGTCGTCCCCCACCTTGTGCGCGTCGGTGACCGGGACCTCCTGTTCGCCGCTCGACAGCGCCCGCAGCTTGCCGCCCTTGATGATGTGGAGCGGGTTGATGTTCTTCTTCAGACGTTTCAGTTGCCCGCGTACGGCGCCGCCCGGGAACTCCTTGCTGTGCAGGTTCAGGTAGAAACCGGACGGATGCTCGCGGATGCTGTCGGCGAGCTTGGCATCGGTGAGAACCGTGTGCCCGGCCGCCGAGTGGATGGTGTCGGGCATCTCGGTGCCGAACAGCGGGACCTTCACGTCGCCGTTCTGTCCCGCGGCGCCCTGGTGGATGTGTCCCTGGCTCGGCACGAACCCCTGCCACTGCATCGCGAAGACGACCCGGTCGCCCTTCACCTTGACGAGGGCCACGGCCTTGCCGTCGGGGTCGTTGACGGCGGGCCCGCCCTCCACGGCGACCTCGTGCGCGCCGGTGAGGACGGCGGCGAAGGTGACGGCGTGGCCGTGGGCCGGTTTGGTGAACGTCGTCGCGCCGCCGCTCGCCGCCGTAATGTGCCCCCCTCCGTGGCTGTCGCTCGCGGACGCGGGAACCGCGCCCACCGTGGCGGCGAGCACGACGGCGGCCGACACGGAGACGTGACGAACGGAGACGTGGCGACGCACGGAGACGTGACGCGAGACGTGGCGCTTGTGCATGGCGGATGAACCTCCCGTTGGGGGCCGACCCGGTCGTGGCCGGTCGGCGTCAAGTACGGGCCCTCCCGTCGCCCCGTTCAAAGGAGATTTCCGCGGATCCGGTTGAACGACCGGTCAGTCGGTCCCGTACATCCCGCCGTACGTTGCTTCCCGCCAGACCGGAATCCGAGGGGATCTCACCATGCGCGGCACCCGCACCGCAGCGACCACAGCGACCACGGCGACCACAGCCCGGACCAGAAGCCTCCTCGCGGCCCCGCTGATCGCGCTGGCGCTGCTCACGGTGACGTCGTGCGAGGACTCCGGCGGTTCCGGATCGGGCGGATACGGCGCGGGGCCGGCCTCTCCGAGCGCCGAGCAACCCGCAGCGGGGCAGCCGAAGCAGCCGGAGGCCGAGGCCCCCGCCGATGCCGATGCGCCGGCCGGGGACGCCGCCCCGGAGCCCGCTGCCACGCCCGCGACCGTCACCGTCGCGACGGCGGAGTCCGAACTCGGCACGATCCTCGTCGACGGCAAGGGCCGTACGCTCTACGGCTTCACCAAGGACAAGCCCGGCCAGGCCAACTGCGACGCCGACTGCATCGCGGTCTGGCCGGCCCTCACCTCCGTGAACGACGTGAAGGCAGGGCCGGGCGCGCAGGCCGGGCTGCTGAAGGAGGCGAAGTTCGGCGCGGGCGCGGAGCAGGCGGTCTACGGGGACTGGCCGCTGTACTACTACGTGGGCGATGTGGTGCCCGGGGACGTCAACGGCCAGGGTCTGGACGGCGAGTGGTTCGTGATCGCGGCGGACGGCAAGCTGATCAAGAAGGAGGCGGAGACGGTGGTCTGAGGCTCCTGCGCTGCCTCATCCTCATCGTTCGTCCGTCACTCGCA
Organism: Streptomyces sp. NPDC018833; assembly: GCF_044390825.1. Lineage (NCBI taxonomy): Bacteria > Bacillati > Actinomycetota > Actinomycetes > Kitasatosporales > Streptomycetaceae > Streptomyces > Streptomyces sp. NPDC018833. The sequence goes on from NZ_JBIRZM010000001.1 coordinate 137,732, forward strand.
GCGATGTCGTCGCGATCCCGGTCGAGGTGGCGTCCGTATCCGGGGTCGCCCGCTGGCCGGGTGCGTCCGGGCCGTGCGAGTCCCGGAATCGGCCCCAATAGGATCAGATCCCTGTGGACTCAGGGGGAGTTGTGCACGGGCAGCACGGGAATGGACCGGCTCGGCTGCTGCGTGCCGTGACGGTGGCGGCGGCCTTCGCGGTGGCGCTCGCTCTGCTCGCAGCGATCGTGTGGTTCCTGCCGGGCGTGGTCGTGGACCACGACCTCGCGGGGGCGAACGTGGAGCCGAAGGAGCGGCTGAGCGCGGTCAACAACGTCCGCGCCACCCTGTTGCAGGCCGTGGGCGGACTCGCCATCTTCGCCGGTGCGTACGTCACTTGGCGCCAGATGCGGGTCGGGCAGGAGGGCCTGCACGCCACGCGCGAGGGGCAGATCACCGACCGCTTCGGCCAGGCGGTCGACCAGACCGGGAGCGACAAGCTCGACGTTCGGATCGGCGGCCTCTACTCCTTGTGGCGGGTGGCGGAACACTCCCACCGGGACCGGCAGGCGGTCATCGCCATCATGGCGGCGTTCCTACGGATCCACCTGCCGTGGCCGCCCTCGTCGCCGGACGCGCCTGCCGCCGACGCGCCCATCAACTCCGTACCACCCCTGGAGACCAGGGCCCCCGACGCCCAGGTCGCGTTGACCTGCCTCGGCGTACTGAGCGAGGGCCGCCGCCCGGAGTGGCTCAACCTCATCGCCACCGACCTCCGGCGGGCCGACTGCGACGGCCTCCACCTACAAGGAGTCATCCTCGACCGCGCCTGCATGGCGGCGGCGAGCGTTTTCCGCGTCGACCTGACCCGCGCCTCCCTGGCAGGAGCGATCCTGCGCCAGGCCGAACTGGCGACATCGATCCTCCGCGCCGCCCGCTGCGTGGAGGCTGATCTGCGCGGCGCCCGGCTCGTCGAAACCGACCTGGTGGAGGCCGACTTCAGGAGAAGGTGCCGCGCGTAGTCGGGTGTCTGGAACAGGCCCGGGATCACGGTCGCCTCGTAGCCGCGCATCGTCGCCGTACGCTGATACTCCACGACGTACCGGTCCTGCACCGGCCTGTGCCCGGCGGCGAGTTGCCGTCGCCATGACCGCTGTTGGGACTCCAGCCCGCGCAGGCGGGACTTCAGGTCGCCGGCTTGCCCGGGTGCGCAGACAGCGATGGCCCACGCATCGAGGTCGGCCTCGCTCGCCGTCTGTTTTCCGGTCTCCAGCCGGGACACCTTCGACCGCTGCCAGCCGAGTCGCTCCGCAAGGTCCTTGCCGGTCAGGCCGGTGTCCTCGCGGAGCTCACGCAGGCGTGCGCCGAGGGCGACGCGGGCATTCTGGAAGTCCGTGCTGCTCACACGGACGAACGTACCCGGGCCCAGACCTCGTCAGTAGGGGTGGCTGCTGCCCAGCGGAACGCGGTGTGCTTGAACTCGGTGAACAGGTGGGCAACCTCGGGGAACGGCACCGTGGCATTTGGCTCAGCCTGTGAGGCGAATCGGACGAGGGGGCCGGTGTTTCCTTCAACCTCGTGCAGTCTGGGGCATTGGCCCCGGTCGCTGGTTGCGCCGACGAAACGGAGTGTCATTGCGCCCTCCCTGGTGGATGGTCAGCACTAGCCCGGTGATGCGAGGTCTGGAATCCTGCGGCGGATCGCGAAGAATTGGACGGTCCTGTGACGGTCATGGTCGGCTGCGCACAACCGACCATGACGCGCGCCCGAGGCAGGGCGGTGCGAGCTCAAAACCGGAGAGAGACTCCCTTAACGAAGGTCCGCCAGGCATCGGTCGCCACGGCGACCACCGGTCCCGTCGGCCGCTTCGAGTCGCGTATCAAGACGCCAGCGTCAGCTTGCGCGCACTCCACGCACTCACCGCCTGACCCATTGCTGCGGGAGGACTTGAACCACTGAGGGCCCCCGGAAGAGGTCGGATTTGGCTTGGTCATCGTACGTAGTCCTTCAGCAATGACTTGATCAGTTGGACCGAGCGATGAGGGCTCGCGGCCGCGGCCCTGAGATTGTCGAATGCTCGCGTGTACTCACGCACATCGTCCGCCCCCTCCAAGTAGATGGCGTCGGTGATGCCATCCCGGTACACGATGTCCGGATCCTCGGGGTCAGGGAAGCCCATCAGCGTAAACGAGCCCGTCGCAGGGTAGGGACCGGCGTCGAACGACAGCACCTGCAGCGTGACAGCGGGAAGTTCAACCGCGTCCAGGATGCGTTCGAGCTGCTCACGCATCAATGCCCGATCACCGATCACGTTTCGCAGGGTGCTCTCATGTACGACAAACCAGGCGTCTGGAGCGTCCTCTCGGGAGAGCATTGCCTGACGTTCCATCCGTACATGGACTGCCCGCGCAACATCCTCAGCGGTCATCTGGTTGGTGGCGCGGTGCAGCGCGGTGGCGTAAGCAGGCGTCTGCATCAGCCCTGGTAGGAACTCGCACTGGTACTGCCGGAAGGTTGAGATGTCCTGCTCCAGCCCGATGTAGATCGAGAACCAAGATGGAACGCCACTTCCGTGGGCCTGCCACCAACCTCGTGTCTTGGCCTGCCGTGCCAGCGATTTGAGGAACTCGCGAAGCTCGTCGTCCGTCCCGTAGAAGCGGCACAGCGCCTCAACATCTGAGGGCTGTACGCGTCCGGTGCCAGTCTCCATGCGATTGACCTTGGACCCACTCCAGTCCAGTGCCTCTCCCACCTGCACGCAGGTGAAGCCGTTTGTCTCGCGCAGCTTCTTCAGCTCGATCGACAGACGTCGGCGTCGCGCCGTTGGTGAGCCGGCCATCCCAACCCTCTTTTCAGTAGCGGGTGTTCAGTCTCTGCACCAGGGAGTGTGCTTGCCAATCACTCGATGGTGGGAATCCCTTCGTGCACATTGCATGGAGGGATGTGTAGCGCAATGCTTGCGAGTCGTAGCGTTCCGTCACAGGTGTGGGGCTTGGAGGACTGAAATGAACGAAGACGGGTGCATGATTCGGAAGCCGTGGGAGCTACCCTTCCTGGCTGAGCCGCAAGAAGTGGCCGCGCTTCGGCGCATTGTGCGGCTCCACTTGAAGGCGTGGGGCTTGCTACGACAGACAGACGTAGCTCAGGTCTGTGTCAGCGAACTCATCGCGAACGTCATCCGGCACGTGGGCGCGGGGACGCCGACAGCGCTCCGTCTCTCCATGAGCGGCACACACCTGCGAGTTGAAGTGCGCGATCCCGACGCCCGGGCGCTGCCGACGTTGGTCGCGGTTGGCCCTGACTCGGAGTCTGGACGCGGGATGGCGCTGGTGGACGCGATGGCTGACCGCTGGGGTGTTCTGCTCGGTTCGGATCACAAGGTGACCTGGTGTGAGATCGCAACCGATCTGCCGACGCCGAACGGACACGCCGGAGGCATCCGCGTCACACGGGCGGAAGCGGTGATCTCCCTTTACGGGGCGGTGGCAACTCCTCGCACGGCGAACGAGAGTCCACTGAGCGTTGCCATGGCCAAGGACGCGGCGATCGATGTGATTGTGGATCTCCTTCACTGGATGGTTGCCCACGGGTTCGACGCTGATGATGTGCTGGACATGGCTCAAGCCCGATTCGAGTCGGGCGTGTGAGACACATGCGTGACTTGACCGGATGAGTTGAGACCAGTGTGTGGCGCGTGTACCTGATCTAGATTCTTCTCATGGGGATACGAGACATGCTCAGCGAGGTCGCGAACACATACGACCGCACCGCCGGTTCGAGGCGCGATGTGAAAGGGCAGCAGGTATTGCGTCGGGTCGCGAGCCGTACTGATCTCGCCCTTCCGTCGGGCTTCAGCGCCAAGGGGCACGGGGGACAAACGACTCCCGCGGCGACCCCCTGGATCGGCATCTTCGATGAGCGTGGCCAGAGTGATCCGAAGAAGGGCCTATACCTCGCCTATATCTTCAGCGCCGATCTCAAGAACGTGACTCTAACCTTGCAGCAAGGGATTACCTGGCTGGAAGAGCGCTTGGGCAAGGGCATCGCGCGCGAGGCGCACCTTCGCCGTCACGCGGCCCGGCTCCGCCGGTCTGTGAAGCGGCAGGAACGGCAGGGGTGGGTAGACGAGCCGGAGCTTCGCGACAAGGCGGCGCGACCTCGGGCCTATCAGGCAGCCAGTGTCATCGCCAAGTCCTACGACACGGCCGCCCTGCCGAGTGATGTCACATTGATGGAGGACCTCCTGGTCGCCATTGAGTCACTACGGCGAGCGGAAGAGGCGGACCGTGTCTGGTGGATGAGCGACGACGCGGACGCCCTTGAGATGTCGTACGAGCCTGGCGGCCACGTCCACCCGGTCGCCGACCCGCTCGCCGGCTTCCAGCCGAAGAACAGCAGCGAGTATGTGGCGCAAATCATGGCCCGACAGCAGGTCAAGCAACGAAGCCACGAGAAGCTGATCGAGGACTTCGGCATCTATGTCGCGGACCGCGGATACGCCCCCATCACGCGAGGGCAGCACCCCAAGGACTTGGTGCTGCGGCGTCCCGGAGCCGAGGCGGAGACTGGCGATGAGTGGTTGATCGAAGCGAAGGTCGTTCGTAACGGAAACCCGACCACGGCGGTCCGTGAGGCAGTCGGGCAGCTCTACGAGTATCGCCACTTCCTTTATCAGCAGCAGTCTGAGCCCTTCCTCATAGGGCTGTTCTCCGAGGAGATCGGCGTCTACGCCCCATACCTGGAGGAGCGAGGAATCGCCTCGATCTGGCAGCACGGCGCCGGATGGGGCGGCTCCTTCATGGCCCGGGAATGGGGCATGACTTCGGGGTAGCCCAATTTAGGGCGTCGGACCCCCGTGACACTCCCTGTACACCCGCCCCGACCCGCACCAGCACGCAGCCCCCCGCGCCGGCGGCCACGCCGTCGCCCGGCCGCGTGCCGCCAGGGTTGTCGCGTACTGGGGGAGCAGGGACGCGTTCGACGGGGAAGAGGCCTCCGAGGCGGCGAAGGCCTCGTAGGACGGGACCGTCGCCGTCACGATGCCCAGGTTCTCCGTGCCCGTCGCCGCCAGGTCGCGCAGTGACGACTCGATGGACGCCAGGTGCTCCTTGTGGCTCGGGTACTCGGGGGTCAGCTCGGGGTAGGCCTCCAGGAGTTCGGCGAGCTCCCGTTCCGGCCAGTGCAGGACCGCCACCGGGAACGGGCGCGAAAGGGCCGAGCGGAACGAGCCCAGTTCCGAGCGGAGGCGGGTGATCTCGGCCTTGAGTTCCGCCGGGTTGTCCGAGCCCAGCATCCACAGGCGGTTCGGGTCGTGGAGCTCGTCGAGGCTCACGTCCGGCGTGTGGGCCGCGTGGACCCGGTCGGCGAGGGCGTCGCGGTCGTCATGGGGAAGGCCCAGGAGGCGGCGTACGCGGTGGCGGCCCGTGAGGAGGGACCGGGTCGCGTACGGGACGTCGTCGTCCTCCGACAGCAGCAGGTCCAGCGCCTCGGTGAAGCACTCGAGGGACGCCTCCAACTCGTCGTGGGTCTCCAGCGTCTCGGCGATGATCTCCCACGGCGCGGCCTCCGCCGGGGCCGCGATGCGGATGCCCGCGATCAGGGCGCGTGCCTCCGCCTCGTGGCCGTACTCCCACAGGTTGGCCGCCTGCAGCGCCTTGATCAGCTGCGGGTGGTCCGGCTCGGCTGTCAGCAGGCGGTCGTAGAGGCCGGACGCGCGGCCGCGGTCGCCGGCCAGTTCCAGATGGGCCGCTGCCTGCAGCAGCAGCTGTTCGTCGTCCTCCGGATACTGCGCTGCGGTGCGCAGCAGGCGCTCGGCTTCGGCGGTGTGGTCGGCAGGCGTGTCGGGGCGCATGCACCACACCGTACTGCGGCACGGGGTACGTGCGGGGAGGCCGTATCCCGGCAACCGTACTGAATCGCTTCCGGTACTGGTGAGTTGAGGCGCCGGGTCCTACTCTGCGCCCGTGCGCAGCGGGCGGCGGAAAGGGCACCGGACACGGCGCGGGCGGGCGCGGGCGGCGCTTGCCCGTGGGCTGTGGGCCGTCGCCGAGGTCACCGTCACCCTCGGGCTGATCGTCCTTCTTCTCGTCGTCCACCAGCTGTGGTGGACGAACCGGCAGGCGAGGGAGGGCGCCGAGCGCACGGTCCACGCCCTGGAGCGGACATGGGGGACGGAGCGTACGGCACCGGATGACGTGGCGACGCGTATACCGGATCAAACGGACGAAACGGTTGAACGGGCAGTGGCACCCGCCGCGCCCAGGCCCGCGCCGCCCCGCTGGGAGCAGGCTTACGCGGTCCTCCGCATCCCCCGCCTCGGCGTCGTCGCCCCCGTCGCGCAGGGCATCGGCAGGCGCGGCGTACTCGACAAGGGGTACATCGGGCACTATCCGGGGACGGCGCAGCCCGGTCAGGCCGGGAACTTCGCCGTCGCCGGGCACCGCAACACCCATGGCGAGCCGTTCCGGTACATCGACCGCCTGCGCTCCGGCGACACCGTACGGATCGAGACCCGTGAGGGGATCTTCGTCTACGCGGTGGACAAGACGCTGGCGCAGACAACATCCCGCGACACCGGGGTCATCGCGCCGGTGCCGCGGAGCCTGGTGCTGCCCACCGCCGGGTACGGCGAGCCCGGCCAGTACCTGACCATGACAACCTGCACCCCCGAGTTCAGCTCCCGCTACCGGCTGGTGGTCTGGGCGAGGTTGGCGTCGGTGCAGCCCGCTGAGGGGGCGGGCCGGACATGGGCTGCTCGCCGACCGCATGGCCGGCGGGGGAGTCGTAGAGCACCGTCCGGACCGGTCCGTTCACGCTGCCGGTTCGTTCGCGCTAGCGGTCCGTCCGGGGCCCGTTCGTCCGGCCCGTTCGGACCGGTTCGTTCGCGCCGTCGGCCCGTTCGACCGGCCCGGTCGTGCTGCCGGGCCGGTCCTGCGCCCGTACCCGTGGCGTCAGGTGAGGCCGATCTTCGCGCACGCCGCCGCGTACTTCGGGGTGCAGATCTCCGCGACCGTGAAGATGCCGTCGCTCACGACCGTTTCTTTGATGTTGGCCTTGGTCAGCGGGATGACCGGGACCAGGACCGCCGGGATGTCCCTGGCCGTCGGACTGTCGACGGCCGTCTGGGCAACGGTGTGGAGCGACATCCCCTTGGCGAGCTGGACCGCCATCTCTGCCGCGGCGGCGGCCTCCGGTGCGTACGGCTTGTAGACGCTCATGTACTGCTCCCCCGAGACGATGCGCTGCACGGCGTCGAGTTCGGCGTCCTGACCGGTCACCGGCGGCAGCGGTGTCACGCCCGCGGACTTGAGCGCGGCGATGACCCCGCCCGCCATGCCGTCGTTCGCGGAGTACACGCCCGCGATCCTGTCCGAGCTGAGGGCGGTGATCGCGGTCTGCATGTTGGCCTTGGCGTTCTCCGGCTTCCACTCCTCGGTGTCGTACTCCTTGGCGATGTCCACCTTGCCGTCGAGCTCGGCGTGCGCGCCCCGCTTGAACATCGCCGCGTTCGGGTCCGTGACGGCGCCGTTCATCATGACGATCCGGCTGTCCCCGGCCTGGTCGCCCAGCGCCTTCAGCAGCGCCTTGCCCTGCACGTGGCCGACCTCCTCGTTGTCGAACGAGGTGTAGGCGTCGATCGGGCCCTCGGCGAGGCGGTCGAAGGCGACCACGGGTATGCCCGCGTCCTTCGCCTTCTCGATGCTGCTGGCGATGGCCTTGGAGTCGACCGCGTCCACGATCAGGACGTCGACCTCGTCCTCGATCATGTTCTCGAGCTGCCGGGCCTGCAGTGCGGCGTCCTGGTTGGCGTTGGCGTACACGACCCTGCCCTCGCCGATGGTCAGGCGGTCGACCTTGTCCACGATGACGGGCCGGTCGAACTTCTCGTAGCGGGCTGCCTGCCTCTCCGGGAGCAGCAGACCGACGACGATCTCGTTGCTGATCACCCCTGAGTGGTCCTCGCCGCCGCAGCCGGTCAGCGAGAAGGTCAGTACACAGGCGGAAGCGGCACCGACCGCGCTACGCAGAAGTGTGTTCATTTGTGGAACTCAACCTCCCTGGGGGCCGCATCATTTTCGGCCGAGGTGGCGCAAATCCAACTCTGCTGTGAGCGGAGCGTCAAGACCTTGCCTCTTAACGTGATGGCAACGGTGTTGCCTGTTGAACAAATGGTGAAAGCGCTGTCCGCCGCCCGAGTGCCGGCCGAGTCCGGCCGGGGAGCCGGCCCGCCGGCCGGGGGAACCTATCGGGCTCCGCCGCTCGTGTACAAGGACGAAGCAGTCGAACGCGGGTGCGCGGTAGCGCGGATGCGCAGGAGAGGGGAGGGGCACGTGCTCGGTCGAGTGAGTCGCCTGCTCCGTCCCGCCGTTCTCCTGCTCGTCCTCCTCGTCGAGGTCGTGCTCATCGAGGCCGTCCTCGTCGACGGCGCCGGTCTGACCGCCGCCGTGGCCCTCGCCGCGACCGCCACCGCCGCCGCCGGTTCCGCGCTCGTCGTGTGCGCTGTGATCAGTGCGCGCTGTGCGCCGGTCGTGCCGCGGACGCGTGTGCGGACGGCGATACGCGACCGTGAGAAGCGAACCGCTTTCCTCCCGCAGCGCGACCCCGACGCCCGGGGCCGTACGCGCCCCCGAGCCCCCGGCCGTCTCCTCCTGACGGCCGCGTAGGGATCTCCGCCGGTCCCTCCTGAAGGGCCGTCATGCCGCCATGTCCTTGATTCCGGCACGACGAGACCCTGAAGGGCTCACCCATGTCCGTCTTCGCTGATCTGGTCGCGCGGCTCGCCGACCTGCTCCAGCCGCTGTGCGCCGCCTCGGCCACCGCCGCCGCCATCGTGGTCTTCACCGCGCTCGTACGCCTCGCCGTCCATCCGCTCTCCCGCGCCGCCGCCCGCGGTCAGCAGGCCCGCGCCCGGCTCGCGCCGCAGCTCGCCGAGCTGCACGAGAAGCACGCGAAGGACCGGGAACGGCTGCAGAAGGCCACGATGGAGCTGTACGCGCAGCAGAAGGTGTCGCCGTTGTCCGGCTGCCTGCCGTCCCTTCTCCAGCTGCCCGCGTTCTTCCTCATGTACCACCTGTTCTCCAGTGCGCGGATCGGCGGCGAGCCCAACGGGCTGCTCGATCACACCCTCCTCGACGCCCCGCTCGGCGGGCGCTGGACCGATGCCCTGTCCGACGGCGGCGTGCTCGGCGGCGCCGGGCTCGTCTATCTGGCCCTCTTCACGGTCGTCGCCGCCGTGGCGACGTTCACCTACCGGCGCACCAAGCAGCAGATGGCGGCCGCGCCGCCCATGGCCGGGGAACAGGTGCCGGGCGTGGGCGCGATGCTCAAGGTCATGCCGCTGATGTCGTTCGCGACGCTCGTCACCGTTGCCGTCGTGCCGCTCGCGGCCGCGCTGTACGTCGTCACGAGCACCACCTGGTCCGCGGTCGAGCGCGTGCTCCTCTACCGGGACGTGCCGGTAGAGGCCCGTGGCAATCCATCGCGGGGAGCAACCACCAGCGCCCCCTGATCCGGTCGACAACGACTCCGGTGAGCCCGGCCGCGGGGCGCTTGCTACCGCTCGTAAAGGTCCAGGTTGTGAACAGGGTCTTGCGGGCTGGTCTGCTCTCTTGGAGGATCAGCCAACCCTCCGATCCTCCGACGGCCGCACCTGTCGGGCCGGGTCCGCACTCGAGGCACTCGACCAGGGGAGAGAAACATGAAGCTGCTGCGTGTCGGTACGACAGGCGCCGAGCGCCCCGCTCTGCTCGACGAAGACGGGATGACCCTGCGCGACCTGTCCGGTCTCGTCGGGGACATCGACGGCCCGCTGCTCGCGGACGCCGCCGCCCTCGGCCGGATCCGCGCCGCGGCCGACGCCGGTGACCTGCCCGTCCTGGATGCCGCCGGGCTCCGCATCGGGCCGCCGCTCGCCCGGGTCGGCAAGGTCGTGTGCATCGGGCTGAACTACCACGACCACGCCGCCGAGACCGGTGCCGAGCCTCCGGCCGAGCCCGTCGTCTTCCTCAAGGCTTCGGACACGGTCGTCGGCCCGGACGACACCGTGCTCGTGCCGCGAGGCAGCCGCAAGACCGACTGGGAGGTCGAGCTCGCGGTGGTGATCGGACGTACGGCGCGCTACATCGCCGACGACGAGGACCCGCTGTCGTACGTCGCCGGGTACGCGGTCGCCCACGACGTCTCCGAGCGCGAATTCCAGATCGAGCGCGGCGGCACCTGGGACAAGGGCAAGAACTGCGAGACGTTCAACCCGCTCGGCCCCTGGCTCGTGACCGCCGACGAGGTGGCCGATCCGCAGGCGCTGCGCCTGCGGCTGTGGGTCAACGGCGAGCTCAAGCAGGACGGCAGCACGGCCCACCAGATCTTCCCGGTGGCCGATGTCGTGCGCTACCTCAGCCGGTTCATGACCTTGTACCCGGGCGACATCGTCAACACCGGTACGCCGGCGGGCGTCGCGATGGGCCGGCCGGAACCGAAGCCGTTCCTGCGCGCCGGGGACGTGGTCGAGCTGGAGATCGAGGGCCTCGGGCGGCAGCGGCAGGAGCTCAGCGACGCCTAGCGGCCCGGGGCCGTGGCCGATCAGGCCGGGGGCGTTGGTGGTTGCTGTTGGTGGTGGGTTTCCTCGGGGTTTGGCGGGTTACCGGGGCGGTGGCGGTTCTGGCCGGGGGCGTTGGTGGTTGCTGTTGGTGGTGGGTTTCCTCGGGGCTCGCCCTGCCGGGGCGGGCGCGGAAGCGCTTCTACCGGCCTGCGGCTCCGGGGATACGGCGGGTCAGGAAGGCGGCCCGGCCGTACCGCTCGAACCGTCCGCGTGCGCGGCGAACCGCTCCAGCGCCTCGACCACCATCGCGTGGTCCTCGGCCTGCGGCAGGCCCGAGACCGTCACGGTGCCGACCACACCGACTCCCTCGATGATGATCGGGAAGGAGCCGCCGTGGGCCGCGTAGACGTCCGGGTCCAGCCGCGAGGACTCCTCGAACGTCGTGCCCTTGGCGCGGTGCCGGGCTCCGACGAGGTACGAGCTCTCGCCGTACCGCTCGACGACCCGTCGCTTGCGGTCGATCCACGCGTCGTTGTCGGCGCTGGAGCCCGGCAGGCCGCAGTGGAACAACTGCTGGGCACCGCGGCGGATGTCGATCGCGACAGGCGCGTCGCGCAGATGCGCCATCTCGACGAGCAGGCTGCCCAGCTTCCATGCGTCGTCGTGCGAGAAGTGGTGCAGGGTCAGCCGCCGCTCCTGCTCGAGGATCTCGTCGACGGTGAGGTGCTTGGGGGTGGTGCGCTCGCTCATGCGGTGATCTCCACGGTGACGCCGTCGCGTGCGGAGCGGCGGGCGGCTTCCAGGATGTCCAGGGCGGCGGCCGCCTCCAGCGCGGTCACCGGCGGGGTGCTCTTGTCGCGGACGGCCGCGGCCACCGCCGCGTAGTACGCGGGGTAGTCGCCCGGCACGGTCTCGACCGGGGTGCCCCCGCCGGTGACCGGGGATTCTCCGGAGCCGATACGGCCCCACAGCCCCTCGGGCTCCACGCCCCACGGCTCGCCCGCCGCCGGGCGCCGGCCGTCGCGCAGGTCCGCCTCCTGCGGGTCCAGCCCGTACTTCACGTACCCGGCCCTCGAGCCGAGAACCCGGAAACGGGGGCCGAGCTGGGCGGTGGTCGCGCTCATGTACAGGTGCGAGCGGACACCGCTCGCGTGTGTGACGGCGATGAACGTGTCGTCGTCGGCCGCGGCGCCGGGGCGGCGTACGTCGGATTCCGCGTACACCCGCACGGCAGGGCCGAAGAGGGTCAGTGCCTGGTCGACGACGTGGCTGCCGAGGTCGTACAGCAGGCCGCCGAACTCCGCCGGGTCGCCCGATTCACGCCAGCCGCCCTTGAGCTGGGGGCGCCAGCGCTCGAAGCGGGACTCGAACCGCTGCACCTCTCCCAGCTCGCCGTCCGTGACGAGCCGGCGGAGGGTGAGGAAGTCGTTGTCCCAACGGCGGTTCTGGAAGACGGAGAGCACCAGGCCGCGATCGTCGGCGAGGGCCGCGAGGGCGCGCGCCTCGGCGGCGGTGCCGGCGACCGGCTTGTCCACGACCACGGCGAGACCGGCTTCGAGGGCTGCGGTGGCGATCGGCACGTGCGTCCTGTTCGGCGAGGCGACGACGATCAGGTCGAGCTCGTCCGCCCGCTGCCACAGCTCCTCCGGGGCCGCTGCGAAGCGCACGCCGTCGCCGAGGTCGGCCCCCGCCTGGGCCCGGCGCTCCTCGTTCGAGGTGACGACCGTGTCGATGACGAGGCCCTCGGTCGTGGCGATCAGCGGGGCGTGGAAGACGGAGCCCGCCAGGCCGTAGCCGACGAGTCCGACGCGGAGGGGGGAGCCGGAACCAGTCATGGTTCCACTTAAGCAACGCTGTTGCCAAAGTGCAACCGCTGGGGAGAATGGGAGGGTGACGAGGGTGAGGCGGGCATGAACGAGGGCGGCGCTGGTATGGGCGGGACCGGAGTCGGGGGCGGCCTCGCGGCCGGCAGCGGAGCGGTGGGCGGTGCCGGGACCGGGGTCGGTAGCGGGGCGGTGGGCGGTGCCGGGACCGGGGTCGGTAGCGGGGCGGTGGGCGGTGCCGGGACCGGGGTCGGTCCTGCGCCCGGTGCGAACCTCCCCGCCCTGCGCAGCCACAACGCGGCGCTGGTCCTCGACCTGCTGCGTACGGCGGGGAAAGCCGGCATCAGCCGTATCGAGCTCGCCGAGCGCACGGGCCTGACACCGCAGGCCGTGAGCAAAATCGTCGGGCGGCTGCGCGAGGAGGGCCTCGCGGCGGAGGCCGGCCGGCGAGCCTCCACGGGCGGCAAGCCGCGCACCGTGCTGCGGCTGCTGCCGTCGGCGGGCCACGCGGTGGGCCTGCACCTGGATCGCGACGAGCTGACAGCGGTCCTGCTGGACCTGTCGGGCACGCGCATCGCGACCCGTACCGCCCCGCTGGACCTCGGGGCCGGCGCGGACGCGGTGCTCGCGGGGGCGGCGGCGGAGGTGTGGAAGCTCGTGGCCGCGGCGGGGGGCGGCGGGGGTCCCCGGGTCCTGGGCGTAGGCGTGGCCATGCCCGGGCCGCTCGACCACAGCACCGGTGTGCCGCATCGCGTCACCGGATTCCCCGAATGGGACGGCTACCCGCTGCGCGACGCGCTCGCCACGCGGCTGAGGCTTCCCGTGGTCCTCGACAAGGACACCAACGCCGCCGCACTGGGCCTGGCGCTGCGCGGACCCGGCGACTCCTTCGCCTACCTCCACCTCGGTACGGGACTCGGCGCCGGACTCGTCCTCGGCGGCGAGCTCTACCGCGGCGCGCGCACGGGGGCGGGGGAGTTCGGGCACCAGGTCGTCCAGCTCGACGGGCCCGTGTGCGACTGCGGGAACCGCGGCTGCATCGAGGCGCTGTGCCTGGCCGCCGTCGCCCGCGGCGACATCGCGGGCGCGGCCCGGGTGCTCGGCGTCGGCGCCGCCAACCTGGTCGAGCTGCTCGACATCGACCGCGTCCTGCTCGGGGGGCGGGTCGTGGCCGCGGTGGAGGAGGACTTCGTACGCGGAGTGGCCGCGGTCCTCGCGGTGCGCAGCCGGGTGCCGGTGGCCACGGCCGGGGGCGGGACGCACGCGGTCGCCGAGGGGGCGGCGCAGTTGGTGCTGGCTCCGGTGTTCGGCCGTGCGCGGGCGGCCTTCGCCGCCGACCGGGGTGAATGAGAACGCGCTGACGGGAGGGGTGGTGCGCCGCTGTTCGGCGGTACGCGACCGTACGCCATCGGGCGTCGTGGGAAACGATGACAGGATCCCGCGGCCACGGCCCGGGCGTCCCTCCGGCGGTACGCGAGCCAGCAAAGGCCACTCATGCGACTGCGCAATGCCCTTGCCCTGACAGCCACGACGGCGGCCCTGACGAGCGCCCCCGCCGTGATCCCGCCGGCGCTCGCCGCGCCGGCTCCCCTCGCGGCGGCCGTGGCCGCGCCGGCCGGCCCTGCCGCCCCCGCCCCTCTCGCGCCGCCGCTCGCCGCGCCGGGTTTCGCCCCACCGGTCGCTGCCGTGCGGCCGCGTGCCGCGGCGGCCGTGGCTCCGGCTGCGCCTGCCGCGCCGGGTTTCACGGCACCGCCGCTTGCCGCGCCGGCGGTTTTCGCCGGGCCGCCGTTTGCCGCGCCGGGTTTCACGGCACCGCCGTTTGTTGCCCCGGCGGCTTTCGCCGCGCCGCCGCTCGCCGCGCCTGGTTCGTCCGCCGCGTCCGCGGGCGGCGTCGCCGGCGGGAACGCCGTGCGGTCCATGGCGCCGTGGGCCCTGGGCGGCCCCCCTTCCCTCGCCGCGGCCCATGGTTCCTCCGCCGCGTCCGCGCGCAGCATCCCCGGTGCGGGCCTCGTGGGGTCGGTCGTGCAAGGGGTCCCGGTCGGGAACCCGTCCACCGCCGGAGCGCGTGGCGGTCCCGGCGCCGGCGTGGTCGACCGGTCCACGCACGGCGGTCCCGGCGTTGCACGCCAGTTGCTCGGTGTCTCCGGCGATCCGTTCGCGCGCAGCACTCCCCGCGTGGACGATCGGCCCGAGGAGCCGGTTGGGGAGGTGGTGCCGGCCGATCAGCAGCCGACCTGTGGCAACGCCGCCGATCCCGACTTTCCCATCCGTACCCGGATGCACGGCGGGCCGCGCACCGTCCACCCCGGTGCCGGCTTCCAGAGCGTCGGTCTCGATCTCACCAATACCACCGAGGAGTTGTGCCACCGCATCCACCCCGTGGTCGTCCTCACCGGCCGCCCCGGGCTCGCCGCCGACAAGGTGACCGTCGAGTTCCGCGACGAGGACGCCGGACGCTGGCGGCCCGTCTCCTTGGAGCGGACCAGCGAGGACGAGATCGTCGGCGCCTTCGACGACGGCTTCCGCGGCTTCGTCGTACCGGCGGGCAAGACCCTCACCGTCAAGGTCCGGCTCGCGCTCGCCGCCGGGACCGCGCCCAACACCGTCACCGTCAACGCCGCCGTCGTCCAGCGCAAGGGCAACGACGGCGACTGGGTCGGCGCGTCCGGCGACTACCGCTTCGACGTCACCGAGGCGCCCGAGGACTCGGCCCTCGCCCGTTCCCTCGACGAACTCGCCACCACCGGCACCGGGACCGTGGCCCGCCTCGCTGCCGCGGGGGCCGTGACCGCGGTCGCGACCGGGCTGCTGGTGCTGATGTTCCGCCGTATCGGAGCCCGCCGACGCTGACCGTCCACCCACGTCCGCCGACGCCCTCCGGTGGACTGCCCGAACGACCAGGCCCGGCACCCCGCGCGTGGGCGCGATCGCGCCGTGCACCACGAGGTCCTGACCACACTCCGGTCCTCGCTCCCGCAAGGGACCGGCGAGACCGGCCTCCCTGCCGGGGTCCTAGGCGACTGGTACGTGAGCATCGACGGGGTCGAGATCCAGGCTTCCTGATTAGTCTTGGGGCGTCGCCACAGTGCTGTCGCGGCGCCCCAGCACGCACGTATGCACGGCAGGAGTCCGCCACATGGCAGAGCGCAAGCCGATCGAATCCTGGCTCACCGACATGGACGGTGTGCTCATCCACGAGGGCGTACCGATCCCCGGCGCGGACGCCTTCATCAAGAAACTGCGGGAGACCGGGAGGCCGTTCCTGGTGCTCACCAACAATTCCATCTACACGGCACGCGACCTGCACGCCCGTCTCGCCCGTATGGGGCTCGACGTGCCGGTGGAGAACATCTGGACCTCGGCGCTGGCGACCGCGCAGTTCCTCGACGACCAGCGGCCGGGCGGCACTGCGTACGTGATCGGCGAGGCCGGCCTGACGACGGCGCTGCACGACATCGGCTATGTGCTCACCGACCACGCCCCGGACTACGTCGTGCTCGGCGAGACGCGCACCTACAGCTTCGAGGCGCTGACCAAGGCGATCCGGCTGATCAACGCGGGCGCTCGGTTCATCTGCACCAACCCGGACGAGACCGGCCCTTCCGCCGAGGGCCCGCTGCCCGCGACCGGCTCCGTCGCCGCGCTGATCACCAAGGCGACCGGAAAGGACCCGTACTTCGCGGGCAAGCCCAACCCGCTGATGATGCGCACCGGGCTGAACGCGATCGGCGCCCATTCCGAGACCAGCGCCATGATCGGCGACCGTATGGACACGGACGTGCTCGCGGGCCTGGAGGCCGGTATGGAGACCTTCCTGGTGCTCACCGGTCTCACCACGCCGCGCGACGTCGACCGCTATCCGTTCCGGCCGTCCACGGTCGTCGACTCGATCGCCGATCTCGTGGAACGCATTTAGGGTCCTCTCGTTTTTAGGGTCCTCTCGTTACGACCTTCCCCCTATGGGGGCACTCACTGATCCGGCCTGATCCCCGACGAAAGGCTCCAGGCAGCTCAGCGACCCCTTCGAGGCCTTGGCGGACACCTCTGCGGATGCGGAATCGGCCTGCGCGCGTGACTCTGGCGTATCAGGAGGTTCACGATGCGTGCAGGTTCGATTGCTCTCCGTTCCGCAGGAGTGGCCGCCGTACTGATCCTGGCTCCCGCCACGGCTGCTGCCGCGGACGACTCCGCCAAAGCGGTGCTCGCCCCCTCCACTGCCGCACCCGGCGACGATGTCGGGATCAGTGCCACCGGCTGCATGGCCTCGATCGCCACCGCGAGATCCGACGCCTTCGTGGCCGACGCCCAGCTGACGGCGCGGCGCGGTTCACGCGGTCTGACCGGTGAGGCGAGCCTGCGGTCCGACGTCCTGCCCGGCACGTACGACGTACGCGTCCGGTGCGACGGCCGGGAACACTCCCGCTCCGGCCACCTCGAGGTGGTGCGCGAGCTGACGCATCAGCTCCGGCCCATCGCCTCGGCGCCCGAGTCCCCCGTGGCGCCCGTCCGTGCGGGCGGCGGCGGAACGGTGGTGATCGCCGCCCCCGTCGCCGCCGTCGACCCCGAGGACGCCGGTCCCAGCACCACCCAGACCGTCGTCGGTCTGGTGCTCGCCGGAGCCGCGGCCGTCACGGTCGCCGTCCGCAGCGCACGCCGCCGCCGGGCCGGCTCCGACTGAGATGTCCGGCATACGCGTACGACAGCGCACCCGGCAGCGCACACGCCCGCTCACGTCCGTCCCCGGCGCCGGCCTTGGGGTCGTCGGCGTGCTGTGGGCGTTCCTCGTCATCGTCCTGTGGCTGTGGGGCGGCGGCGCTCCCGGCGGAGCGGTCGGCAGGCCGGCGCTCACCACCGGCGACATGGCGGCGGTCGGCCGTCCGCCCGGCGTCCCGATGCCCGCCGCGCACGCCCCGTTCGACGCCTCTGAACCGCGCCGTGTCGAGATGGCCGCCGTGGGCCTCGCCGCTCCCGTCGTGCGCGGGCTCGACGAGCGTGGCGCCGTCGCTCCGCCGCCCCTGGAGACGCCGGACACCGTCGGCTGGTACGGCGGGGGCTCCCGGCCCGGCGAGCCGGGTGCGGCGCTGCTCGTCGGCCACGTCGGCACCGAGACGCGGCCCGCCGTCTTCTACGACCTGAGCACCGCGAGGCCCGGCCGGCGGATCACGGTGACCGGGGCTGACGGCAGGGTTGCCGAGTTCACCGTGGACGACGTGCGTGTCGTCGGCCGCGAGCGGTTCGACGCGCGGGAGGTCTACGGCCCCGGCGAGGAGGGCCGTGCCGAGCTGCGCCTGATCACCAGTGGCGGCGCCTTCGACAGAGCGAGCGGAAGCTACACGGCGAGCGTCGTCGTCTCCGCGTATCTGACGGGCATGCATCAGGAGGCGCCTGACGGATCGGGGCCGGCCACCCCCTGAACGCGACAGGCCCCCGGCGGCACACGCCGGGAGCCTGCGTTCATGCGTTCAGTGCGTTCATGCGTTCATGCGTTCAGCGCGGTCACGCGTTCATTGCGGTCACGCGGTCACGCGGTCACGCGGTGCGGACGGTGAAGTCGCACCATGCCGTCCACTCGGAGACCGCGGCACCGTCCTGGACCCGTACCCGCCAGCGGTAGGCACCGTCGGCGAGCTGGTTCTCGGGCAGCTGGAGGGCGGCGTTCTGGCTGGTCTCGCTGACGGTCTGCTTGCGCAGCACCTGCTTTCCGTCCGCCTCCTCGACCTCGAAGACGACCTTCCGGCCGGGGGCCGACTGGCCGGGCTTCTCGACGGTCCCCGGCGGGGACACCGACTCCAGGGTCGCGGCGAGCGTCGCGGAGCCAGAGGCGACCAGCGGCGGCTGCGGCGCGCCACAGAACTGGAAGCCCGCGTACGGGCCGTCGGATATGCGCGGGTTGTCAGGAGTGCCCAGCAGGGTGTCGGGCGTACCGGCCGCGGCGGCCGCGGCGGTGGTCCGCGGCTCCGGGTTCGGGTCGGCCATGGACAGGGGCGCCGCGACCGCGGCGGCGGCCAGCGCCGCCACGACCGCTGTGACGAGCCGGGTGGGCCGCAGACCGGACCCTGTGTTGAACAGACGCATCGCTTCCGTCTCCTCCTCGGCTACTTGACGTAGAGCACGTGGTCGGGGCTGGTGGCGGGAGAGACCGCCACACACTGGTACGCGTTCCAGCGGTGCTCGGCCACGAGCCGCTTGCCGGCCGCGTCACAGCCGCCGAGGTTGTGCAGCTCCTCGAACTTCACCCAGTCCGCGGCCGCGTTGGGCTTGAGCTTCGTCGCCGCGACGTGCTCGCCGACCTGCCGGCCGGCGCTGACGCCGTCCGTGCCGTCCCACTGGTAGTGGACACCGAGCCAGACACGGCCGACCGCGTTCTCCTCGGCGGCTGCGGAGAAGCTGCTGAAGGTACGCGTCACACCGAGGGCGTGCGGGTCCTCCGTCGTCGCGGTGAAGGTCATGCTGTCCGTGCCGAACCACTTCTCCATGGCCTTCGCCCAGGCGCCGCCGAACGTGGCGTGACCGGAGACGTAGGCCGGGAAGTTGGGGGAGAAGTGGGTGCCGGTGCGGTCCTGCGAGAGGGGCTGCCAGTTGGGGTCGCCCGTCGTCGCCGCGTTGCCGTCCCCGTCGACCCTGATCGCGGACTCGGGCCTCCACAGGTCGATGTCGGTCCGGTACTTGGCGTCCCAGGCGGTGACACCGGCATCGGACATCGCGAAGGCGGCGAGCGCGAACAGCTTGGCGTTGCCCACTACGGTCAGGCGCTGGTCCCGCGAGAGGATCTGGGTCAGTTCGAAGAGCTGGCCCGGCGGCTTGTAGGTGCCGTCGAGGTCGTTGGCCCAGAACAGCGCCGCCTCGCGCTGGTCGGCGGTGCGGAGCGTGGAGTCGCTCTTGCCGAGATCCTTCACCTCATTGACCTGCGTGGCGTACGCCGAGCTCTTCACCAGGTTGTCCATGACGGTGTGCCCGGCAGGCCCGGCGGGCCGGAACTGCGTACCCGAGGTCAGGGCGAACGGCTTCACCAGGCCCCAGTCGGGCGTGGCCCCGGGCTTGCCGTCCGTCGGACGCCAGTAGCCGGGTGTCTGGCTGCCGGTGTAGGAGGTGGTCGACGCCGCCCCGTCGCCCTGCCGGGCGCTGATCATGGCGGCGGCGGCTTGCTGTCCGACAGACGTGCCGGCCGCGCGCTGCTCCGCCGTCACCGCGGCGGGGATGGTGGAGCGGGCCGTGGCGATCTCGTCGTCGAAGTTCGCCCCGGGGAAGACGTTGCGCAGCACGTCGAAGGCCGCGTGGTCGATGGCGCTGTTGACGTCGGGTACGGCGCCGTTGCTCGCGGTCGCCTTGATCAGGTACGGGGCGCCGAGGCACTTGACCGTACCCTCGGCGCACTTGGCGGAGTTGGCCGCGTCGTAGATCGCGCCGTGCATCATGGCGCCGGCCCGGGCCAGCGGACCCGGGGCGCCGCCGACTTCCCGGAAGGTCTGCTGGAGGACGTCGTTCCAGTACACGACGTGGTCCTTGACCGGGTCGGCCGGGGTCTCGTACGTGACCAGGATCGACGGTGCGTGGGCGGAGTCGTCGGCCGAGGCGAAGATCTTGAACGCCTTGTAGTCGGCCTCGTCCGTGGCGCGCAGACCGACGGTGTCCACCGCCCTGTCCACCTGGGCCCACTGCTTGACGATCGAGGTGATGTCCTGCGAGACCCAGCGCGGCCCGCAGTCGGTGTTGCCATGGGTCGCAGTCGAGGTCGCCGCCCTGGTGCGCCAGGCGGGCTGGCTGCTCCAGCGGGTCGCCGTGGAGACCGTCCCGGTGTCCCAGACCTCCCAGGCGCGGGCCTCGCAGGAGTCGGACCAGGTGGCGAAGAGGTTCAGTTCCGCGTTGAGGACGTCCTGGCCGGTGACCGCGGCGTCGCGCGGGAACTGGATGAACGAGCGCGCCTCGTTCTTCTGCCATTCACGGCCGACGCGCAGCCCGGCGTCGCCTGACAGGTCGGCCGTTCCGCCGTTGACGACGGTCGTGTCGAAGTTCGTGCCGAAGTAGATCGCGGGGTCGATGGTGACCGGGTACTTCGTGTCCTTGTCGGCCAGGAAGCCGCGGTCGGCGGAGACGTCGAGCGTGTACCCGCCCTTGTCGGCGGTGACATCGAGGCCGACCGGCGCCCGGTTGGTCGCGGCCAGGCCGCGCGGGTCGCGCGAGGCGTCCCACATCGCGGGCGTCGGCAGCTTGCCCACGGTCCGGTTCGTGGCCGTGTCCGTGAAGGTGAGCGTCGTGTCGGCGCCCTTCACGGCCTTCAGGCCCTCGGCCCGGAGCGGCATGCTGACGTCCGCGGCGCGCTGGGCCGCCGCTCGGGTCTTGACGACCAGGAACTGCTCGAACCCGGTCCTCGTGGCCTCGATCACGAGGTCGGTGCCGGGCAGTGCGTCGACATAGGTGGCCTTGTTGCCCTTGAGCACCGGACGGGGGAGAGCGCCCTGCCACCCGAGGGCGACGGAGCGGTCCGAGCCGCCGAGGGTGACGAGGGTGCCGCCCTTCTCGCCCGCGCCGCCCGCGAGCCGGAGCCCGCGCGGGTGGGCCTTCGGGCCGACCGAGCCGTCGGCGTTCCTGACGAGTGTGGTGTCCACCGCGATCCAGGCGCCTGCCTTGCGGAAGCGGACGGGTCCGGAGTGGGTCTCCAGCGACATGGTGCCGTCGGGGTTGGCCCACAGCGTGGTGTTCTCGGTGCGGGCGCCGATCACCTCGATCCGGCGGTCCTGGGCCGCCGCGGTGAGCCGTGCCGCGGCCTCTTCGGTGATCGTTGCGTTCTTCTCCGCGGCTGTGGCGGCCGCGGCTTGTGTCCGGGGTGCGGCGGCCCCGGCAGGAGAGACGGTCGTGGCGATCAGCCCCGCCTCGGCGACCAGGAGCAGGGACAGCGGGACGGCGAACCGTCCGCGTCGCGAGGGCGAGCCCGATCGCCGGCCTGATCTGCCGTGGGGCAGGTGGGTCGATCTGTGCACGTGGTTCAGCCTCCAGAACAGTTGCTGCGTGAGAACTGCCTTAGAACTGGCATGCGAATTGTGACAGCCGGCAACGCACCGCGTCCAAGATCTTTCATGAGTTGGGCACGTGATGGTGATCATTGCCGGAATGTGGAACTCCGGTGAGCAGTACGCCGGTTGAAGGTGGATCTCTCTTGGCGGCGGTGGTGTCCCGGAGCCGGCTGCGGCCCCGAGTCGCGCCCCCGAGTCGCACGCCCGGCAGGGCGGAATGCCCGGGAATGCGCGAGGCCCCTCGTCCGTCGGACGGGGGGCCTCGCGTGTGTCTGTGCGCCGCCAGGGACTCGAACCCCGGACCCGCTGATTAAGAGTCAGCTGCTCTAACCAACTGAGCTAGCGGCGCCTGCTGACCTGGAGAACTCTACCGGATCCGGAAGGCTGCTCCGCGCCGGGCCCGTGTCCGCCCAGCGCCGCGCCCGGGTCTCCAGATCATCGCTTTTGGCTGTACATCGGTCAAAATGCGCAATGTACCGATAGTTGAGACACTGGCGCCCGTGAAACAGCGTCAGAAGA
The DNA here is from genome assembly GCF_044390825.1 of Streptomyces sp. NPDC018833. NCBI lineage: Bacteria > Bacillati > Actinomycetota > Actinomycetes > Kitasatosporales > Streptomycetaceae > Streptomyces > Streptomyces sp. NPDC018833. The sequence continues at coordinate 159,601 of NZ_JBIRZM010000001.1, forward strand.
TCTTCCCGAGTGGTCCTGCGGAGGGGACGCGTATGGACGTGCCGGTCTTCGAGGAGTACGAGCCCGCCGGTGACTGCGACTGCGCCGGATGCGCGCAGCAGCGCCGAGCGCTCGCCGCCCGAGCTCACCCGTCCGCACATGTCTGCCGCCGGGCGCTGGTGCTGGTCACCGCCGCCGGCGTGGTCTTCGGCGGCGGGGGAGCGGGGACGGCGGCGGCCGCCGTCCCCGTGCCCGTGCCCGGGGCCGAACGGGCCGCGCCGGTCCTGGACCCCGATCCGTCGACCGAGCAGGGTGCCGCCGGTCCGCTGCACGGCCCCTCGGGAGGGTCCGACGTGGATCAGTCCGCCCTGCGGCCGTCGACCCGGTCCCAGATCATCAAGCGCGCGAAGAAGTGGGTCCGCGCGAAGGTGCCGTACAGCATGTCGAAGTACTGGACCGACGGCTACCGGCAGGACTGCTCCGGCTATGTGTCGATGGCGTGGAACCTGGCGACCAACGAGTGGACCGGCAGCCTCGCCGAGTTCGGCGACCGGATCCGCCGCGAGGACCTCCAGCCCGGCGACATCCTGCTCTTCCACAACCCCGCCGACCCCACCAAGGGCTCGCACGTCACGATCTTCGGCGGCTGGACCGACTACACGCACACCTCCTACGTCGCGTACGAGCAGACCAAGCCGCACACCCGGAAGCAGGCCACGCCCATGGCCTACTGGAACCACTCCGCGAGCTACGTCGCCTACCGCTACAAGGGCGTCGTCACCTCGGCAGGCGGGCGCGGCGAGAGCAGCGTCACGCCCTACCCGGGGATCGCGCTGTTCGGGCCCGGAGCCGCCAACAAGCACATCACCCGGCTCGGCGAGCTGCTGGTGGCACGCGGCGGCAAACGCTTCTACGCAAACGGCCCCGGACCGCGCTGGTCCGATGCCGACCGGCGCGCCACCAAGGCCTTCCAGCTGGCTCAGGGCTGGCGCAGCACGGAGGCCGACGGGCTGCCCGGGCCCGACACCTGGCGGCTGCTGGTGAAGGGCAAGGGCAAGGACATCCCGGCCGCGGGGACCGGCCGCCGAGCGGCGCCTCGGTCCACGGAGCAGCCGCCCGCCTTCCCCGGTCGCGACCACTTCCGCCCCGGCCGGGCCGGCGACCACATCACCCGGCTCGGCCGGCAGTTGGTCGAGCGCGGCTACGGCAGGTACTACACCTCGGCCCCCTCGCCCCGCTGGAGCGAGGGGGACCGGCTGGCCGTCCAGGCGTTCCAGCGCGCACAGGGCTGGCGGGGCGGCGCGGCGGACGGCTACCCGGGCCCCGAGACGTGGCGGCGGCTCTTCGCCGCCCGCTGACCGGGCGGGCCGGCGGCCCGCCCCCGCATCGCGTCACGAGTACGAGCCGACACGAGCAACGAGCGAGAGACGAGGCGGCATGAACACCACGACGTCGGAGCCGGAGGGCACCGGGCCCTCCGACACCCAGCGGCGCAACGCCGTGATCGCGAGCGAGACGACGGCCGAGATCCCGGTGCACCTGCTCTTCCGGGACGACAACGGGCCCCTCGCGCCGCCCCCGGCCCTGCGGCCCGCAGTCGTCTCCCGGTGGCAGGGCACGGGCGAGCAGCCGAGGATCGGGCCGACCGCCGCGCCGCCGGCGGCCGCCGCCTCCGCGGGGTCGGCGCCGGCCGACCCCGCGCTGATCGAGCGGCCGGCGCCCGTGCTCCCCGGCTGGACCGGGCTCGTCGCCGGGGCCTGCTCGCTGGCCGGGATCGGTGCCCTGGTGTGGGGGACGGGGGCCGTTCCGGACATGGTCGCGGCCCTGTTCCGGGTGACCCCGCCGCCGTACCACGGCATCGGCATCGGACTGTGGTGTCTGCTCGCACTGGGCGTCCTGCTCGCCCTGTTCGGACTCGGCGGACTGGGCCGCGGAACCGTGGGCCACGCCTGGGTCCTCACCCTGTGCGGCGACTACCACGGCAGCGTGCGGCGTACGGGACTGGTGTGGATGAGCCCGCTGGTGCTGCGCCGCCGGGTGGACGTACGGCTACGGCACTGGCGCAGCAAGCCGATGCCCGTCCACGACGCCGAGGGGACGGCCCTGCGGGTGGTCGTGCTCGTGGTGTGGCGGGTCAGGGACACCGCGCGGGCCGTGCTCGGTGTCGAGGACCACGAGGCGTACCTGGGTGAGCAGGTCGAGGCGGCCACGGCCCGGGTGTTCTCGCAACTGCCCGCCGACGGTCCCTCGGTCTTCGACGGTGGGACCCCCGTCGGGGAGTCGCCCCCCACGCTGCGCGACGCCGAGGCGGTGGGCGCCACGCTGACGAAGACACTGGCCGCCGAGTGCGCCGCGGCGGGCATCGAGATCTTCACCGCACAGCCGACGGCACTGGACTACGCGCCCGAGGTGGCGGAGGCCATGCAGCTGCGGCGGCTCGCGGCCCTCGACGCGCGCCATCGCGACAGTGTCCTCACCTCGGTGGTAGACGCGGTGGACGACACGGTGAGCCGGCTGACGGACCGTGGGCTGATCGAGCCGGACGACTACGAGCGCAAGGCGCTGGTGAAGGATCTGACGGTTGCGTTCTACACGGGCCGGGCCGGCGGCGCGGACACGGGGAACCGCTCCTCGTGATTGGTCTGGACATGATGAACTCGCGTCAATACATTGGAGCTTGGTCTAGACCGGAATAGGCACTACCGCACGGGTGCAGCACATCCCACGGAACTCCCCCACGTTCTTCCTGGAGCCAGCATGCGAAAGAAGATAGGTGCGGCCGTGGTCGGCCTCGCCGTGACGGGCGCCACCCTGCTCGCCACCGGCAGCGCCAGCAGCCACGGCTACACCGACTCACCCATCAGCCGCCAGAAGCTCTGTGCCAACGGCACCGTGAGCAACTGCGGCCCCATCCAGTGGGAACCGCAGAGCGTCGAGGGCCCCAAGGGCTTCCCCGCCGCCGGTCCCGCCGACGGCAGGATCTGCTCGGCAGGACTGTCCCAGTTCGCCCAGCTCGACGACCCACGGGGCGGCGCCTGGCCCACGACCAGGGTCGGCTCCGGCCAGAACTACACCTTCCGGTGGCAGTTCACCGCCCGGCACCGCACCACCGACTTCAAGTACTTCATCACCAAGGCGGGTTGGAACCCCAACCAGCCGCTGACCAGGGCCGCGCTGGAGTCGCAGCCCTTCCTGACCGTCCCGTACGGCGGCCAGCAGCCGCCCGCGACGCTCTCGCACTCCGGCCACCTGCCGCAGCGGTCCGGACGTCATCTGATCCTGGCGGTGTGGACCGTCCACGACACGGCCAACGCGTTCTACGCCTGCTCCGACGTCCAGTTCTGACGTTCGCGGATCCCCCAGGCGCGGTTGCGTCCGGCTCGTCCGTCGCGGGCCGGGGCCACACCGGCGGTCGTTCACGGGGGTAGGGCCCGCCCTACCCCCGTACACCCCTCGTCACATGACCGGTGCCGCGCCGCCGCTCCTGCCGTGTGCGCCATGGGCGGCCCGCGACGTAGCGCAGGCCCTCGCCCGGCCGGGCGCGCTGGGGAGTGGGCGGCCCCGGCGGGCCGCCTCTCGGCAACATCCTCGCCCAGCTCGACCTGCCTCGGCCGAGGACGCCCTCCGCGGGGGGTGCCCGCCCCAGTGCTCGCGCACCTCCGCCGAGGCCTCGGCCCAGTCCGTACGCATCCGTCGAACAGCCCTCGAACGAGGGCCCGTCGGGGAAAGTTCACCCTCCGATCGGCGCGCTGACGCTGTGCGGGACGCGCGTCGAGCGGGATTCTGGAGCCGCCGTGGACAGGCCACGTGCGTGCACCAACTCCCCGCTCGAAGCCTGGAGGTTCTGCATGCGTCGCCGACTTGCCCTTCCTCTCGCAGCCGCCGCTCTCGCGCTCCCCGCCGTCCTGGTGCCCGCCGGCATCGCGTCGGCCGTGCCCGCCGACAAGCCCCGGGTCCTCAGCTCCTGGACACGGACCGGCGTCACCAGCCACCACGCCTGGGCGGCCGCCCGCGCGAACCGGAGCGCCTGGAGCGCCTACGGATTCGACTGGTCCACGGACTACTGCTCCTCGTCCCCGGACAATCCGTTCGGCTTCCCGTTCAGGATGTCCTGCGCCCGGCACGACTTCGGCTACCGCAACTACAAGGCGGCCGGCACGTTCGCCGCCAACAAGTCGCGGTTGGACTCGGCGTTCCACGAGGACATGAAACGGGTGTGCGCCCGGTACTCGCGCGGGATGCGCACCTCGTGCAACTACACGGCCTGGACGTACTACCGGGCCGTGGTCGTCTTCGGGGTGAGCGCCCCGGCCGGCACGGCCGCGGCCTGAGCATGACGAAGAAGACCCCCTCGCCGAGGCGAGAGGGTCTTCCCTGCGCGTGCGCCGCCAGGGACTCGAACCCCGGACCCGCTGATTAAGAGTCAGCTGCTCTAACCAACTGAGCTAGCGGCGCCTCTTTGTCTGCCGCTCGGCGGCTGACCCATTAATAGTACCTGGCCCCGGGGGGTGCTCCTGACCACCCGGAACCGGAGGGCCGACAGGGCCCCCGGGGCGTCCGGCGGATCGTGGCCGAGGCCGCGACGTTCCCCCAGTCACTGGGCGACGGCCCTCCCCCGCAGCCCTTCGGGCGCGGGAGGGCGCCATGCCGTGCTGTTGAAATACCCGAAAGCTCCGCTATGGGCACATCTCGGCGCCTTGGAATGCCTCCCCGGACCCTGGCGGGTCCGGGGAGGCCCCGTGCACCAAGGCGGCCGCGGCCTGTCCGCGCCTGATCCGCCGGACGTCCCTAGATCGCCAGCGAGAGCACCACCGGAGCGGCCTTGCGGTTCAGTGTGTCCGCCGCCGCGCGCAGCCGGTGGGCGTGCTCTATCGGCAGGGACAGGGCCAGGCAGCCCACGGCCGAGCCCGCCGTCAGTGGGACCGCGGCGCAGACCGTGCCCACCGCGTACTCCTGCAGGTCCAGGACGGGGACCGTCGGCGGCTGGGCGTCCAGCTTGGAGAACAGCAGCCGCTCGCTGGTGATCGTCCGCGAGGTCAGGCGCGCGATCTTGTGGCGCGAGAGGTGGTCGCGGCGGCCGTTCGCATCGAGCTGGGTCAGCAGGCATTTGCCGACCGCGCTGGCGTGGGCGGCCGAGCGGAAGTCCACCCACTCGTTCACCTTCGGGGCGCGTGGGCCGTCGGCGAACTGGGTGATCTTGACCTCGCCGTCGATGTACCGGCTGATGTAGACGGCGGCGCCCACCGAGTCGCGCAGCTCGGTCAGGGTGTCCTGGAGCTTGGCCTCCAGGGCCTCCTTGCGGGTGGCGCCCGAGCCGAGCAGGACCAGGGAGTCGCCGATCACATAGGCGCCGTCGGCGACCTGCTCCACGTATCCCTCGCGGCGGAGCATGGCGAGCATGGGGGCGAGATGGCCGGTCGGCAGGCCGGTCTCGCGTGCGATCTGGGCGTCGGTGACACCGCCACCGTGCTTGGAGACCGTCTCCAGTACGCGCAAGACGTATTGCACCGAGTGGAACGGCGCGGTCGGCTCGGGCTTCAGCGCCACGGTTTCCCCCTAGCAGGTTGTGACCGCAAGCTTTCGTACCACGATAGCGGCCAAGAGCCGTCTGAAGGCGGGCTGTTGGCGCAAATGACAAAGCGCCCCAGCGGGCTGCGCTGGGGCGCCCCGTCATTGGCATATGCCAAGGACACGCCTGCTCGGCGGAGTGAGTGGTCAGAGCACCGCGCCGAGGAACTCGCGCGTACGTTCGTGCTCCGGGTCGGAGAAGATTTTCTCCGGCGGACCCGACTCGATGACCTTGCCTGAATCGAACATCAAGACATCGTCCGAGATGTCCCGGGCGAAGTTCATCTCGTGCGTGACGCACACCATCGTGATGTCCGTCGTGCGGGCGATGTCCCGCAGCAGGTCCAGCACGCCGGCCACGAGCTCGGGGTCGAGGGCCGAGGTCACCTCGTCCAGCAGCAGCACCTGCGGCCGCATCGCCAGCGCGCGGGCGATCGCCACCCGCTGCTGCTGGCCGCCCGACAGCTGTGTCGGCTTCGCGTCGGCGCGGTCGCCGAGGCCCACCAGGTCCAGCAGCTCCCTGGCCCGGGCGTCGGCCTCGTCCTTGGACAGGCCGAGCACCCGCACCGGCGCCTCGGTGATGTTGCGCAGCACGGTCATGTTGGGGAACAGGTTGAACTGCTGGAAGACCATGCCGATCTTCTTGCGCGCCTCACGGCGCTCCTTCTCGGCGGCCGGGAACAGCCGGTTGCCGTTCACCCGGATCGAGCCCCCGTCGGGCGACTCCAGCGTCATCAGCAGCCGCAGGATCGTCGTCTTCCCCGAGCCCGACGGGCCGATCAGGGTGACGTGCTTGCCGGGCCGCACCGAGAAGCAGAGGTTGTCGAGGACCGTGTTGTCGCCGAATCTCTTGGTGACGTTGTCGAACCGGATCAGGTCCTCGGTCGTGGTGTCGTTGATGTCAGCGGACAAGGCGGCGCTCCAGGGCTCGTACGAGAAGAGAAGCCGGGTAGGCGATGAGGATGAAGGCGAGGCCGATCACGGTCAGCGGCTCGGTGTACTGGAACGTCGACGCGCTCTCCAACCGTGACTGCTGCAGCATCTCCAGCACGCCGATCGCGGCGAGCAGCGGCGTGTCCTTGAGCATGGCGATCACGTAGTTGCCGAGCGCCGGGGTGATCCGGCGGATCGCCTGCGGCAGGATCACGGCGAACCAGGTGCGGTGGGCGGGCAGGCTCAGGGCCGTCGCCGCCTCCCACTGGCCGGGCGGTACGGCCTCGATGCCGGCCCGGTAGACCTGTGCGGTGTACGTCGAGTAGTGCAGCCCGATCGCGATCGTGCCGGTGGTCAGGGCGGAGAACTGGATGCCCCACTCCGGCAGCACGAAGTACAGGAAGAACAGCTGTACCAGCAGCGGGGTGGTGCGGATGAACTCGGTGACGACGTTCACCGGCCACCGCACGAAACGGCTCTGCGCGCGGAAGGCGATGGCCCACACGAGGCCGAGCGTGAAGGAGATCAGCGAACCGAGCACCAGCACCTGAAGGGTGACCAGCACACCGTCCCAGAAGCGCGGCATGAAGTCCGCGACCGCGGACCAGTCCCAGGTCACTTCGACGCACCCCCCGTCACGGTGGTGCCGGCGATCTCCATCGCGGCGCGTCGCCGGGAGCCCATGCCCGCGAACAGCCCGGGCTCTGTCTCGATGCCGACGTTCCGCTTGGTCCTGCGCTCGAGCACCTTCATGGACCGGGTCACGGCGAGCGCGAGCAGGAAGTAGATCACCAGGCTGATCGTGTAGATCTGTGCGCTCTCCTGGGTGGCGAGCCGCACCAGATACGCGGCGAAGGAGACGTCGCCCACACCGAGCAGCGACACCAGCGCGGTGCCCTTGAGCAGCTCGACCAGCAGGTTGCAGAACGGCGGGATCATCTCCGGCACCGCCTGCGGCAGCAGGATCCTCCGCATCCGCTGCCAGGGCGTGAAGCTGAGGGCGACACCCGCCTCACGCTGGGCCTTGGGCACCGAGTTCAGCGCGCCGCGCACGATTTCGGCGCCGTACGCGCCGTACGACAGGCCGAGCGCCAGCACCGCTGCCCACATGGGCACCAGCTGCCAGCCCATGAGCGGGGGCACCACGAAGAACAGCCAGAACATCAGCACCAGCGCCGACGTGCCACGGAAGATCTCGGTGTAGGCGCCCGCCAGGAAGCGGACGGTGCGCGAGCGGTGGGTGCGGGCCATGCCGATGCCGAAGGCGACGGCCGCGGCGAGGGCGGCGCTGTAGACCAGCAGCTGCACGGTGATCCAGATGCCGGGGAGTACCCAGTTCTGCCAGAGTCCGGCTGTCATCGGCACAGCTCCTCGGCAGTGAGTGTGGTCATCTCGTTCTCCGTGAAGCCGAAGGGCTTCAGGATGCGGAAGAGCTCGCCGCTCTTCTTCATCTTGTGGATCTCGACGTTGAAGGCGTCGCGCAGTTCGGTGTCGGTGGGGCGGAAGGCGAAACCGCCCCCGTCTATCTGCTTCTCTCCGTCGACGACGGCGGCGAAGGGCGCGGTCGCCTCCGCCCGCCTGCTCTTGCGCACCACCTCGCGGGTGGTGAGCGCGGTGCCGGCGAAGACGTCGACACGGCCGGACTCGACGGCGTTCAGCCCGGCCACCTGGTCCTGGAGGATCACGATCTCCTTCTCCGGGATGCCGGCGGAGACCGCGTATCCGAACTCCGCGTAGCCCGTGCCGGTCGCGAGCCTCGCCTTGGTCTTCACCACGTCCTCGTAGCTGCGCAGGTTCTTGGGATTGCCCTTGCGCACGATGAACGAGTCGAGCATCTGGTACTCGGGGTCGGCGAAGATGACCTGGGCGCACCGCTCCTTGTTGATGTACATCCCGGCCGAGACCACGTCGAACTGCTGGGAGTTCAGGCCGGGTATGAGGGAGGCGAAGTCGGTGGCCACCGGCTGGACCCGGTCGATGCCCAGCCGCCGGAAGATCACCCGGGCCAGCTCGGGAGCCTCGCCGGTGAACTCGCCCTGGTCGTCGACATAGCCGTACGGCACCTCTCCCGCGATGCCGAGGCGCACCGTGCCCTGGGACTTCAGCCGGGCCAGTGCGTCGCCGGAGGGTACCCTGCCGCATCCGGCGGCGCCGACGGCGGTGAAGGCGCCGGCGGCTGCCGTGCCGAGCAGCAGGGAGCGTCTGCTCATCGATCCTGGTTCTCTTCTACGAGCCATGGGCGCGCGGCTACCCGGGTCCGTCCCGGGTATGCGTACGAAATGGCCGACCGATACCTGACCGTTGCCCTGGACCGGCGCGGGGTGCAGTGCACCGCCCGGCTCCTCACCGACAAGGCGCCGCTGACCTGCGCGGCGGTGTGGGACGCGCTGCCGCTGTCCGCGGACGTGTACCACGCGAAGTATGCGCGCAATGAGATCTATGCCCTGTTCCCGGCTTTCGCCGTGCAGGAGCCGCCGTTGGAGAATCCGACAGTGACGCCGATTCCTGGCGATCTGTGCTATTTCACCTTCAGTGATGTGCAGCTCGGCACATCGTCGTACGGCTACGAGGACCGGGCCGCGGTCGCGTCCCGGTCCGTGACGGTGGATCTGGCGCTGTTCTACGAACGCAACAACCTGCTGCTGAACGGCGATACGGGCTGGGTGCCGGGCATCGTGTGGGGGACGGTGGTGGAGGGCCTGGCGGAGATGGCCGAGGCATGCCAGGACCTCTGGCGCGGCGGTGCGGCGGGGGAGACGCTCTCCTTCCGGAGGGCGTGACGTTTCCCCTCCCCGCCTTTCCCGAAACCGGGCAAGCCCCGGACCCCGTACCGCGCTTCGCGCGGTGTCCTCAAGCTCTCCCACGGCCTGGCGGCCGTGGGAGGGACCCTGGACGGGCTGATTTCGCGCAGCGAAATCCAGCCTTGCCGGCGCTTGAGGCGCGGGGGCTCGGGGGCGTGGCCCGCGGCACGGGTCCGGGCGAAGCCCGGTTCCGGGAAAGGGCGGGAGGGGACAAGCCCGCCGCAGGCGCCACGCCCGCCCCGCCCTACCCCAGCGCCCCCGGCCCCGGGATCCTCGCCGCTCCCACCTCGTACAGCGCGTGCGCCACCCGCAGCACCAGCCCGTCCGCGTACCGCGGGCCCACCAGCTGCACACCGATCGGAAGTCCGTCCGGGTCCGACCCGCAGGGGACCGTCGCCGCCGGCTGCTGCGTCATGTTGAACGGGTACGTGAACGGGGTCCACCCCGTCCAGCGCCGGTGGCCCGAGCCCGCCGGGACCTCGACACCCGCCTCGAACGCGGTGAGCGGCAAGGTCGGGGTGACCAGCAGGTCGTACGTCGTGTGGAACCGCGCCATCCGCCGGCCCAGCTCCGCCCGCACGTCCACCGCCGCCAGGTACTCCAGCGCGCTGCGCCGTGCGCCGATGCCGCAGATCTCCCGCAGCCCCGGGTCCAGTTGCTCCCGCTGCCGCGGGCCGAGGGGCTCCACCAGCCGGGCAGCGCCCGTGAACCACAGGGTGTGGAACGCCTCGACCGGCTCCGTGATGTCGGGGTCGGTCTCCTCGACGTAGGCGCCGAGGTCCGCCAGCGCCCCCACCGCCCGCCGCACCGCCGAGGCGACCGAGGGACGGACCGAGACCTGGCCGCCGAGCGTCGGCGAGTACGCGATCCGCAGGCCCTTCACGCCCTCGCCGAGCCCCTGCCGCACCTCTTGCGCGGGCCCCAGATGGGACCAGTCCCGCCAGTCCTCGCCGCTCATCACGTCCAGCATCAGCGCCGCGTCCGCCGCATCCCTCGCCATCGGCCCGACGTGGGACAGGCTGCCGAAGGGGCTCGACGGATACAGGGCCACGCGTCCGTACGTCGGCTTCAGCCCGAAGATCCCGCAGAACGATGCCGGGATGCGGACCGACCCTCCCCCGTCGGTGCCGACCGACAGGGCGCCCGCGCCGAGTGCCACGGCCGCCGCGCTGCCTCCGCTGGAGCCGCCCGCCGTGCGCGAGGGGTCGTACGGGTTGCGGGTCACACCGTGCCGCGGCGAGTCCGTGACCCCCTTCCAGCCGAACTCGGGCGTCGTCGTCCTGGCGAGGAACACCGCCCCGTGCTCGCGCAGCCGGGCGACCGACGGCGCGTCCTCGTCCCAGGCGCGGTCCGCCCGTACGGTCCAGGAGCCGCGCAGCGTGGGCACGCCGCGCTGGAGGATGAGGTCCTTCACGGTGACGGGCACTCCGTCGAGCAGCCCCTGCGGCTCGCCCCGGCGCCAGCGATCCGCCGAGGCGGCGGCCTCGGCGAGGGCCGGCTCGGCATCGATCCGGACGAAGGCGTTCACCAGCGGCTGCACGCTCTCGGCCCGGTCCAGCGCCGCGCGGGTCGCGTCGACGGGTGAGAAGTCGCCCTGTGCGTAGCCTGCCAGCAGTTGACGTGCGGTGAGGTCAGTCAGGCGAGTGGTCATGCATGGGGACGTACCCACGTTTCTTGTCCACCACGTTCGGCAGCGGCTCTCCGGCCGCCCACAGGTCGTACATCTCGACGAACTGCTCACCCAGCCGGTCGCGCCAGCCGACGGTGTCACCGCTCATGTGCGGGGAGACGATGAGCCCCGGAACGTCCCACACCGGGCTGTCCGGCACGAGCGGCTCCGACTCGAAGACGTCGAGGGCCGCGCCCGCGATCCACCGCTTGCGCAGGGCGTCGACGAGGTCGGCCTCGACGACCAGCGGTCCGCGGCCGACGTTGACGAACCGGGCCGACGGCTGCATCAGCCCGAAGCGGCGCGCGTCGAACATCCCGAGCGTCGTCGTGGTCAGCGGCGCCGCGCACACCACCCAGTCGGCGCGCGCGAGCAGCGGGTCGAGGTCCTGGTCGCCGTGGATGCCGGGCCGGGCCCGACGGCCGACGACCGCTGTGGTGACGCCCAGCGCCCGCAGGGCCCCGGCGACGGCGCGCCCGATGGGGCCGGCGCCGACCACGACACCGCGGCTGCCCGCGACCGGGAGGGTCTCGCGGTGCCGCCATTCGTGCCGGCGCTGCAGGTCCAGCGTCTGAGGCAGGTCCTTCGCCATCGCGAGCACGAGTGCCGCCACGTATTCGGCGATCGGCTGTTCGAAGATTCCGCGGGCGTTGGTCAGGACGGTGTCGGAGGCGGCGAGTTCCGGACAGAGCACGCGGTCGACGCCGGCGCTCGCGGTGTGCACCCACCGCGGCCTCGGGCCCTCGCCGGGCCAGACCCGACGGACGGCGTCGGAGGTGAAGTCCCACACGAGCAGCACGTCGGCACCAGGCAGTCGGTCCGCGAGAGTCACCTCATCGGCGTACTCCACCCGGGCTCGTCCGGTCAGGTGACCGAGGCGTGGCGGGGGGTCCGCGGCCAGCACGAGCACCGTGGGTTCGGACATCGGTCGGAAGCCACCTTGTCACGTCGCAATGTACGGATTGACCCACGCTCGCACTGGAACCTACCGTCGTCAACAAGACGCCAAGGGGGCTGAGTGCATGGACGTTGTCTCCTTTCTCGGCGGGCCGGACCCGGAGCACGGCATCGGTGTGGTGGCCCCCTTCGATTTCGCTCTGGACCGGGAGCTGTGGCGCTGGGTCCCCGACGACGTCTCCCTGCGGCTGACGCGTACTCCGTTCGTGCCCGTGGGTGTCTCCCTCGACCTCGCGCGGGTGGTGAGCGAGCACGAGACACTGGGGGAGGGGGTGCGGGCGCTGATCGCGTCCGAACCGGAGGTCGTCGCCTACGCGTGCGCATCGGGCAGTTTTGTCGGCGGCCTCGCCGGGGAACGCGCCCTGTGCGAGGTGATGCGCACGGCCGGTGACGTGCCGGCCCTGACCACGTCCGGCGCCCTCCTCGACGCGCTCGGCGAGCTGGGGGCCCGGCGGATCGCGCTGCTGACGCCCTACACGGAATCGGTCACCCGGTCATTGGAGGACTTTCTGGCGGAAGCGGGAGTGACGGTGGTCGGACGGGCCTTTCTCGGACTGACCCGGCACATCTGGAAGGTGCCGTACCGCGCGGTGGTCGACATGGCGCGACAGGTGGCGGTGGAGGGCGCCGACGCGCTGTTCATCAGCTGTACCAATCTGCCGACGTACGACGTGATCCCGCAGTTGGAGGCCGAGCTGAGGGTGCCTGTGGTCTCCGCCAACCAGGTCACGATGTGGTCGGCCCTGCGCGCCATCGGCGCCCGTGCGGTCGGCCCCTATCAGGCTCTGCTGATGGACGCCGCGGAGGCGTCGGCCGAGCCGGAAGGACAGGAGGGCGTGACATGACGACGGTGGGCTTGCTGTATCCCGGGCATTCGGCCGAGGACGACTACCCCCGGATCGAGACGCTGCTGACCGGAGTCAATGTGCCGATCGTCCACACCGACATCGGTGAGGACGCGCACCGTGTGGACGCGCTGCGGGAGATGGGATCGGCCGAGCGGCTCGCGGCCGGCGTGGAGCAGCTGCGCCTGTCGGGCGCCGAGTCGGTGGTCTGGGCCTGCACCAGCGGTTCGTTCGTGTACGGGTGGGAGGGCGCCCATGAGCAGACCCGGGCCCTGGCCCTCGCGGCCGGGCTCCCGGCGTCGAGCACGTCGTTCGCGTTCGTCCACGCCGCGCGGGAGGTCGGGGCCACGCGGGTGGCGGTTGCCGCGACGTACCCCGAGGACGTGACGGACCTGTTCGCCGACTTCCTTCGGGCGGCCGGGATCGAGGTGTCGGCCACGCGGGCCGGCGGGATCGTGACGGCGGCCGAGGTGGCGACCTGGGGGCGCGAGCAGGTCCTGGACCTGCTGCGGAAGGCGGACGACCCGCGGGCCGACGCGGTCCTGCTCCCCGACACCGCGCTGCACACGGTGGCCCACCTCCAGGAGCTCGAGGAGGTCGCGGGCAAGCCGGTGCTCACGGCCAACCAGGTGACCGTGTGGGAGGGCCTGCGGCTGGCGGAGCGCAGGGGCGCCTGGTCGGAGGAGCTGGGCACGCTGTTCGCCCGCAAGGACTGACGCAGCGGGGTTCCCCGCGAGGACTGGCGCGGCGGGGTTGCCCGCGAGGCGTGGCGCGGCGGGGTCGCCCGCAAGGACTGACGCAGCGGGGTCGCCCGCGAGGACTGACGCAGTGGTTCGCCCGCAAAACCTGCCGTACCGGGGCGGGGAGGACAGCCGTCGGCGGCCGGGAATAAAGCGGAGATTGCCTCCTGTTGTGGCTCGGCGTACGTACGACTCACCCAGGAGGGCCCCACCCGTGAACGCAGTGGACGAGATCCGAGGCGCGGCGCTCGGCACCGCCCCCGTCCCCCTGTCCGTGCTCGACCTGGTGACCGTCGGCAGCGGACGCACCGCCTCGGACGCCCTGCGCACCAGCGTGGACATCGCCCGCCTGGCCGAGAGCCGCGGCTATCACCGGCACTGGGTCGCCGAGCACCACTCCATGCCCGGCGTCGCCTCGTCCTCCCCGGCCGTCATCCTCGCCCACCTCGCCGCCTACACCGAACGCATCCGCCTCGGCTCCGGCGGCGTGATGCTGCCCAACCACGCCCCCCTGGTCATCGCCGAGCAGTTCGGCACGCTGGAGGCGCTCGCCCCGGGCCGCGTCGACCTCGGCCTCGGCCGCGCGCCCGGGACGGACGGCGCCACGGCAGCGGCCCTGCGCCGCACCGACACCCTCCACGAGGGCGCCGACGACTTCCCCCAGCAGCTCGCCGAGCTGATCCGCTTCCTGGACGACGACTTCCCCCACGGGCACCCCTACTCCCGCATCCACGCCGTGCCCGGACCGGTGCAGGCCACCTCGCCCGGCGGCGTCCAGTCCCCGGCCCGCCCGCCGGTCTGGCTGCTGGGCTCCTCCGGGTTCAGTGCCCGGCTCGCGGGCGCGCTCGGACTGCCGTTCGCCTTCGCCCACCACTTCTCCGCACAGAACACGCTCCCCGCGCTGGATCTCTACCGGGAGAGCTTCCGGCCCTCGGCCGTGCTGGCCACGCCCTACGCCCTGATCGGCGTCTCGGCGCTGGCCGCGGACGACGAGCGGGAGGCCCGCCGTCAGGTGCTGACCGGAGCGCTGTCGATGGTCCGGCTGCGCGGCGGCAGGCCGGGGCTGATCCCGACGCCGAAGGAGGCGGAGGAGTACGCCTTCGGCCCCATGGAGCGGGAGTTCGCCGACGGCTGGCTGAAGAACGTGATCCATGGCACGCCCGACGCGGTCCGGGCGGGCCTGGACGACCTCCACAAGCGCACCGGCGCGGACGAGTTGATGATCACGGCCAACGCGCACGGCGGCGATGTGCGGTTGCGCAGCTACGAGTTGATCGCCGACGCGTACGGCTTGCCCGCCTGAGTGGTTCGCTCGTGAACTTCTCTTCCGTGGCGCATTAAAGAGGGCTTAAGCCGCTCGTCACCCGTGGTGACGGGCGGTTTTTCGCAACATGTGTGGGTCGCTGCCGAGTCGATTCAGGCCGAAATTGGTCTAGTCCTCATTTGGTTCAGACCATTGACGCGGCTTCCCGAGGGCGGCTATCACTGCTCCAACTCCTGTACGTACCCCCCTCGGAGGCCGCACGTGCCCGTCCGCAGAACCTTGCTCGCCGCACTCGCCAGTGCGGCGCTCGCCGCCGGCGCGCTGACCGCCGTCGGTGGCTTCGGCGCCGCCCAGGCGGCCGACACCGCGCCCGCCGCCTCCACCGGGGGTGTGAAGATCGCGTACTACGACCAGTGGAGCGTGTACGGCAACGCCTTCTACCCCAAGCACCTGGACACCCGGGGCATCGCGCGCGAACTGGACGTCCTCAACTACTCGTTCGGCAACATCCACCCGACCGACCACACCTGCTTCATGGCGAACAAG
This sequence comes from Streptomyces sp. NPDC018833, assembly GCF_044390825.1. Taxonomy (NCBI): domain Bacteria; kingdom Bacillati; phylum Actinomycetota; class Actinomycetes; order Kitasatosporales; family Streptomycetaceae; genus Streptomyces; species Streptomyces sp. NPDC018833. The sequence goes on from NZ_JBIRZM010000001.1 coordinate 174,903, forward strand.
GCCGCCGGTGACGACGCCAACCCCAACGCCGGTGACGGCGCGGGCGATTCGTACGCCGACTACCAGCGCAGCTTCGCCGCGGCCGACAGCGTCGACGGCGTCGGCGACACGTGGAACCAGCCGATCGTGGGCGTCTTCAACCAGTTCAAGGAACTGAAGGCCAAGTACCCCAAGCTGAAAATCAACATCTCGCTGGGCGGCTGGACCTACTCCAAGTTCTTCCACGACGCGGCGAAGACGGACGCGAGCCGCAAGAAGCTGGTGTCCTCCTGCATCAAGCAGTACATTGCCGGTGACCTGCCGGTCGAGGGCGGCTACGGCGGTCCGGGCACCGCGGCCGGCATCTTCGACGGCATCGACATCGACTGGGAGTACCCCGGCTCGCCCGACGGGCACCTCGGCAACCACTACGGCCCCGAGGACAAGCAGAACTTCACTCTGCTGCTCGCCGAGTTCCGCAAGCAGCTCGATGCGTACGGCGCCGCTCACGGCGGCAAGAAGTACCTGCTGACCGCGGCACTTCCGGCCGGTCAGGACAAGATCAAGCACATCGAGACCGACAAGATCGGCGCGTACCTCGACTACGCGAACATCATGACGTACGACATGCACGGCGCCTGGGACGGCGACGGGCCCGCCTACCACCAGTCCCCGCTGCACTCCCCGGCGTCGGACCCGACCGACCCGATCAAGCCGGGTACCGAGAAGTACTCGATCGCGGGCGCCATCGACGCGTGGATCGACGGGAACGCGGCGTACGGCATCACCGGCGGCTTCCCCGCGGGCAAGCTGACGCTCGGCTACGAGTTCTACTACCGCGGCTGGAAGGGCGTCCCGGCCGGGACGAAGAACGGTCTCGGTGGCAGCGCGACCGGCGCCTCCGCCGCCCGTCCCGTCAGCCAGCAGGCGGGAATCGCGCACTACAAGGAACTCGGCGGCATCGTCGACAACCCGGCGACCACCTTCTGGGACGACGAGGCGAAGGCGGCGTACTTCTACAAGGACGGCGAGTTCTTCACCGGACTGGACCGGCGGGCGATCCAGGCGCGGGCCGACTACGCCCACAGCCGGGGTCTCGCGGGCGCGATGATGTACTCCCTGCTCGGACTGGACGCGAACGCCACGCTGTTCAAGGACATCGTCGCGGCGGTCGGCTCCTCGCCGACTGACCCGGCCCCGACGCCCACGCCGACGGACCCGACGCCGGCCCCCACGGAGCCGACGCCCTCGCCGTCGGAGCCGGACACCGGCTGCACGGCCCCGGCCTGGTCCGCGACCCCGGCGTACACCGGCAGCACGCAGGTCTCCCACGAGGGGCACCTGTGGCGGGCCAAGTGGTGGACGCAGGGCGAGGAGCCCGGCACCACGGGTGAGTGGGGCGTCTGGGAGGACCTCGGCGCCTGCTGACCCCTGAGGCGGGGTGCCTTCCCCCACCCCACCCCGCCTCCCCGGGGAACGAGGACCCTCCCCCTCTGCGCCCAGCGGCGTGGGGGAGGGTCGTCGGCGTTTCAACCTCCCCGACAAGGGCCGGGGTTCGCTGCGCGGCACCAGCCGGTCGGGGCGTCTCCCGGGCGAAGCCAGGGGCTCTCAGGCGGTGCTGCCCCGGGGCTTGCTCCGGCCCCGTTTCCGGACGGGCCTCCCGGGGCCGGCAGGCTGGGGAGGCGCGGCAGCGGCGAGCAGCCCGCAGGCGCCACACCCCTCAGCCCGATGCTCCCGCCGGCTGCGCGCGCGGTCCCGCGCCGAGCATCTCCGCGATCCGCTCCGGCGCCACCGCCCGCGAGTACAGCCACCCCTGGCCCGTGTCGCAGCCGATGTGCCGCAGCCGTGATGCCTGTCCCGAGGTCTCGACGCACTCGGCCGTGACCGTGAGCCCCAGCCGGTGCGCGAGTTCGACCAGCGCCTCGACGATCGTCTCGTCGGCAGGGTTGGCGTGCGCCTCGTCCTGGAAACCGCGGACAAACGTTCCGTCGAGCTTCAGTGCGGACACCGGCAGCCGGCTCAGGTACGCGAGGTTCGAATAACCGGTGCCGAAGTCGTCGATCGCGATCTGCACACCCATCTCGCTGAGCGCCCTCAGCGCCTGGAGCGGCCGGCCCGCCGAGCCCATCACCGCCGACTCCGTGAGCTCCAACTGCAGCAGATGCGGCGGCAGTCCCGTCTCGGCCAGGATGTCGGCGACATCCGCCACCAGGTCGGAGTCCCACACCTGGCGTACGGCGACATTGACGCTCACGAACAGCGGTTCCACGCCCGGGTGGTCGAGCTGCCAGCGGCGCGCCTGGCGGCACGCGGTGCGCAGCACCCACCGCCCGAGCTGCACGATCGAGCCGTCCTCCTCGGCGATGGCGACGAACCGATTCGGCGTCAGCGTGCCGAACTGCGGGTGATTCCAGCGCACCAGCGCCTCCACACCGCGTGTCACCCCGTCCGCGAGCCCCACGAGCGGCTGGTACTCCAGCGTGAACTCACCGCGCTCCACGGCCGGGCGGAGCGTGGAGGAGAGCGCCTGGCGCGTCATCCGGTGCGCGTTGCGCTCGGGGTCGAAGAGCGTCCAGCGGGCACGGCCGTCCTCCTTCGCCCAGTACAGCGTGGTGTCCGCGGCCTGCATCAGCCCGGTCGCGCTCGTCCCGGCCGCCGCGCGCTCGACCACGCCGATGGACGCGGACACCGACAGTCGCTGGCCGGCCAGGTCGAACGGCTGCTGCAGCGCCGCCAGTACGGACCGCGCCAGGTCCGCCAGTTGCTCGGTGCCCGTCGATTCCTCGACCAGGATGGCGAACTCGTCCCCGCCGAGGCGGGCGACGAGATGACCGCAGCCCTGCGCCCCGCTGTTGTCGGCACACTCGGTCAGCCGGGTCGCGACGGCGGCGAGGAGCCGGTCGCCGATCCGGTGCCCCAGGGTGTCGTTGACGGCCTTGAAGCCGTCGAGGTCCAGGTAGCACAGGCCGATCCGCCCGGTGGAGCCGTCATCGTACGGCGAGGACTCCAGTGCGGCGGTGAGCCGTTCGAAGAACAGCGTCCGATTGGGCAGCCGGGTCACCGGGTCGTGCAGCTGGAGATGGCGCAGCCGCGCATGGAGCTCGCGCCGGTCGCTGATGTCGGCCACGGACAGCAGCACGTCGCCGGTGCCGGGCACGGGCGCGACGGTGACCTCGGCCCACAGGGGGCGCCCGTCCGGGTGTTTGAGGCGGCGGGTGCAGCGGAAGCGGGAGCGGCGGCCGCGCAGGACCTCGCGGTAGGCGTGCCAGGTGCGGGCGTCCGAGGCGAGGTCGATGAGGTCGGCGGCGCAGTGCGCGCGCAGGTCGGCGGCGCCGGTGCCGAGCAGCGTGGCGAGGGCGTCGTTGGCGCTGACGACGAGCCCTTCATGGTCCACGACCGCCATGGCGAGCTGGGCGGCGTTGAACGCGGCGCGGTAGTCGCGCAGGTCGGCGGAGCTCGGGCCCATGCCGTCACGTTCAGTGACGGACGGTCGGACGTTTCCGGGGACTGCGACGCCCGCGGGCCCTTGTCCTTCGGAGGTTCCGCTCACCGCTCACTCCCGCATGCAGTGTGTCGATTCAGGTCGTGCAAATGTGGTCGGGGGGTGGCCGCCCGAGACATTCACCGAAGAAATCCCGCAAGAACTCGGGGAAAGTGTGCCGATCATAGAGGCAGGCGCGGCGGCCGTTCCAGCGTCACCGACCCGGGGTGGGCCGCCCGTGCACCAAGGTCGATCGTTTCTGCGCGGGTGGCGTCCGGGGTCGCATCCAAGCTGACCGGATGTGACGTTCCGTGAGCCTTCGGAGTGTCGCCGCATCTCGGGTCGGCATCGGGTCGGTGTCGACCCGGTCACCCGAGTGGGGCACCGGAACAGTGCAAACCACTGCAAAGCATCACAGGGTGGGTGGGGCATCCGTCATTCCCGAGCCGGAGGTCCACGTGGAGGGTCAGCAGTCGCCCGAGGGAACACCCGGGAGAGTGGAACGCGTGCGCCCGCGCAGCGCCGCCGCCGCGTTCACCTCCCTCATGGCGTTCGCGGCGACGTCCCTCGTGGCCGGGCCGGCCGTGGCCGACCCCCCCGGCGGACCGTGCGCCCTGCCGCGGACCGCGGCCCACCACTCGCTCGGCCTGGACTCCTGGAACTCCGCCTACCCCCGGCCCGGGAACCGGCTCGACGCCGTCATGGTCTTCCTGTCGTTCCCGGACTCCGTCCCGATGAACAGCCCGCGGGAGCTCGCCGCCGACCACTTCCCCGCCACCAGCGACTTCTTCCGGCGCGCCTCCTACGGCGCGTTCGTGCTGCGCGCGCACCCGCAGACGGAGTGGGTGCGGATGCCCCGTGCCTCCGTCACCTACGACATAAGGCGTGACTGGGATCCCGAACGGCGCCTGGTCTACCTCAGGGACGCGATCGACGCGGCCGACGACGACGTCGACTTCTCGCGCTACGACGTGGTCTATCTGGTCGCGGACCCGGACGCCCCCGGAGTCGATTCCGACGCCACCAAGGTCGTCAACTTCGACCGCCCGCTGACCGCCGACGGCGCCGAGATCCGGCGTGTCGTCACCGTCTTCGAACGCCATCCGCCGGACCGCAATGTCCTGGCCCACGAGACCGGCCACGTCTTCGACCTCCCGGACCTCTACCACCGGCCCGAGGACGGCAACGGCGACTGGGACACCCACGTCGGCGACTGGGACGTCATGGGCAGCCAGTTCGGCCTCGCGCCCGATCTGTTCGGCTGGCACAAGTGGAAGCTCGGCTGGCTCGGTCCCGCCGAGGTCCGGTGCGTGAACGGCGGCGGCCGGTCGCCCGTCTCGGCCGGCCCACCGGGCGGCGGGGAGCTCGTCACCCTGGAACCGCTCGCCGCCGCGCCCGTCCGCGGCGGCAGCGTCGGTACGCGGCTGGCGGTGGTGCGCACCGGGCACAACAGCGTGCTCGCGATCGAGGCGCGCGGTGCCACCGGCAACGACGCGTCCACCTGCACCGAGGGCGTGCTGCTCTACCGCGTCCAGGGGGAGGCTGCCTCCGGGGAGGGGCCGATCGAGGTGGTGGACACGCATCCGGAGACGGAGGCGTGCGCGGACGAGTCGGTCTATCCGCCGCTCGCGGACGCGCCGCTGCAGGTGGGGGAGACGTTCACGGTGCCCGGCCCGCCAGGTGGGCGGACGCGGGTGGAGGTGGCGGACCGTACGGCCACAGGGGCGTGGACGGTCAAGATCACGACGGCATGACGGGCCATTTCGGGCGGGCGTGCGGCGGGGATGCGGTGGGGATGCGGCGGGCACGGAAAAGCCCCCTCGCTGTCGCGAGGGGGCTTTTCCCGTCTGTGCGCCGCCAGGGACTCGAACCCCGGACCCGCTGATTAAGAGTCAGCTGCTCTAACCAACTGAGCTAGCGGCGCCTGCTGACGTCGTAGACCTTAGCACCCTGATCCGGGGGAGGAAAAATCGATATGCGGACACCTGGACGGACCTGGTCGCGGGCGGCCCGCACACAGGCCCACAGCAGCACCTCGGGTGCCGGCAGCCAGGGGTGACGTGTGTCGGGGGCCACAAGCCAGCGGGGCGCCGAGGTGGTGTCCGAGGGGGTCAGGGGCGGGACGGTCACGGCGTCGCCGCTGCCGTGGCAGATGAGCGGCGGGACGGCCTCACCCCTTCCCCGAGGACTTCGTCCTGGGCGGACCCCCACCTCCCACTCGAGCAGTGACGGCAGGCGCTGGGCGGCGCCCCGGGCGGCGAAGAGCATCATGCGCCCGCGGTGCATGGCGACGGGCCCCGAGCCAGGCCCCTCGCTCCAGAGCCGGTCGAGCATCCGGCGCCCGAAGACGGTGGGCACGTTCACCACGTCGAAGACGGTGCCGCAGGGGAGTACGGCGGGGGCGGTGGGCCGGTCCTTCCACTGGGACAGCGCCGACCTCGGATGTGCCTGGGCCGACGCGAGCCACTCGGCGCCGGGGGGAGTGACCTCGGCGACGCGATCACGGCTCTCCTCGCCCAGGGGGGTGACGATGTCCGCGGTGTGCTCTCGGTCTCGCAGCCATGCACTCATGCGCCCAAGGTCTACCGGCAGTAACGATTCGGTTTCCCAGGGTTGGCGAAAATGCGCACGTGGCGGGGCGGAGGGGAGTATCTTGCGCCGGCCACGTGTGGTCGGCATATGCGGGGCCCTTGAGCGGGCGGCGTACCGGGTCACGTCTCGGGGGGCCGCCGATCCGGTGCGCGCAATGCCCCTCGTGCCGGCCGGGTTCCTCGGGTTGGATCGCCCCCGCCGCGCGGCACCGTGCCTCTCGGGCCGGGTCCGGGCGCGTGGCACCGGGCTCCTCGGGCCCGTCGGTCGCGGCGCGTGGCACCGGGCTCCTCGGGCCCGTCGGTCCCGGCGCGTGGCACCGGGCCTCCGGTGCCGTATCGGGGACTGCTTCCTGGCTGCCGGGCCGGTCCCTGTCCCGCCACGCCTTACGTCCCGAAAACGACTCCTGCGCGTCCCTGCCCGGACTCGCCCCCTGCTGACGTGCATGGGCACCCAGCACCCGGCACCACTCACCCCCGCGCGCCCGCCTCGGATTGCCTGCCTCGATGGCCGACGCCATTGCCGCCGGATTCGCTTGACCAGAGAGGACAACCCGCCATGTCTGCCCGTGGGTGCCTCCACTCCGTGATGCGGATCTTCCCGGTTCAGGTCGGCACCCACTGCGACCGGCACGGACGTACCAAGCACGCCGCCATGTGCACCGCCGACCGCTGTGGCTGGTCCTCGCACTACACAGGGCCCGGTAGGCGAGCGTCAGCCAGCCCCGCGCATGAGGTCGCGGCCGAAGTCGATCATCTTCTTCGCGTAGTCCTCGGTCCAGCCCGCGCGCTCGCCGATGTCGGCCGGCGTCAGCCGGTCGAAGCGGCGCGGGTCGGCCAGCTGGGCCGCCGCGATCGCCTGGAACTCCACCGCGCGGTCCGTCGCCGCCCGGAAGGCCAGCGTCAGCTCCGTCGCACGGGCCAGCAGCTCCTGAGGGTCTTCCATGGACTCCAGGTCGAAGAAGTGCTCGGGATCGGCGGCAGCCTCCGACGGCTCGAAGAGCAGCGGGGCCGGCCGCATCCTGCGCTCGGTCGTCCGCTCCGGTTCTGCCATGTCCGTTCTCCTCCTCGCACCCCGGTCCGGCCCGGACCGTCATCCATTGTCCCGCGCGCCGCAAGAGGGCCTCACGGCCGCCAGCTCACCCGGTGCTCGGCCAGGTGGGCGAGGACCGCGTGGTTCGCCTCCCAGCCGTCCGGGAACTTCACCGTCACGCCGAGCTGGACCGGATCCGTCGAGGGGTGCTCGTCCAGCAGATCGCCCACGCCCGCGCGGCACACCACGATGCAGGCGTGCCGGTGGCGCGACGCCAGGACGCACAGGCGGCCCGTCTCCAGGTGGAAGGCCGTCGCGTCCGGGCGGCCCGACAGCGGGTGCAGCACGACGGTCACGTCGTACTCACGGCCCTGCAGCCGGTTCGCCGTGTCGACCGTGACGCCCGCGACCCCCAGGTCCGCCAGCGCAGCCCGGACCGCCGCCGCCTGGTCGCGGTGGGCCGTGCCGACCGCGATCCGGTCGGCGGTCAGGGGCGCCGGCTCCGCCGAGCGCTCCGAGACCGCGGCCCCGCCCCGGTCCAGCAGCCGCCGTACCACCAGTGCCACCGCTCCGACCGCCTCCGGGTCCGTACGCGGCGTGCGCCGTGCGGGCAGCTCCAGCAGCCCCCACCCCGACTCGGCCGCCTCGTCCAGCACCCGGTCGGGGCCCGAGCCGTCGGACGGGACGCCGAACGTCAGCCGCCGGTCGGCCGCACCCGTGCCGCTGCGGAAGGGGGTGTACGGGTAGAACGCGTCGGACACCAGCGGCGCCGCCGAGGCCGGGAGCCGCCACGAGACGGGCAGCCGGTGCTGCGGCAGATCCGGATTGTGGGCCAGCAGCGTCGAGACCGCGCTCGCCGACGGGTCGTACGAGAGCCCCGCCCACTGCTCCGAGCCGACGATCGAGAACGGGTCGAGCTGCCCCGGATCCCCCACGAACAGCGCCCGCTCGAACAGCCCGGCGACGGCCAGCAGCGCGTCGGAACGCATCTGGTACGCCTCGTCGACGATCGCGTGCCGCCACGGCTCCACGTTCTGCACATGGGCCCACTTCGCCGCCGTCGAGACGACGACGTCCAGACCGGCGAGATCACCGGCCTTGGCCGACGTACGCACGTTGTCCAGGACGTCGAGCGCCTTGTCGTACGGGTCGGAGTCGTTGGAGTGCAGACGGCCGACGGGCAGCTCCGGCTCCTTCTCGGCGAGACGGAGCACGAGGTCGTCCACCTGCGCGTTGGTCTGCGCGACGACCATCAACGGGCGTCCCGCTGCCGCCAGTTCCAAGGCGGCGCGCACCACGAGCGTCGACTTGCCCGCGCCGGGCGGCGAGTCGACGACGACGCCCCGGGCGCCCCCGTGGAGGGTGTCGTGCAGGATGCCGGCGGTGGCGCGCGCGGCCTCCGCCGAGGGGTCGAACGTCACAGGAGGTCCTCCGGGGTGACGGGATCGGGGCTCTCGGCGGTGTCGGAGCCGGGGGTCCCCCCGGCGAAGCCAGAGGGAGGGCCGCCGTGTGTCCACGGCGTCTCCTCGGGGTCGGGCAGCTTCGGGCCGCCCCGCTGGTCGTGCTCGAACAGGGTCCAGTCGATCAGGTCACCCTTGTCCGGCACCGACCCCTCGGCGGGCTCCTTGGCCCGGCCCATACGGTCGGTGATGCGCAGGACCAGGACCCCGTCCCCCTCGTACCGCACGAACTCGGCCGTCTGCGGCTTGCCTTCGAGCGAGCGGTACACCTTCGCCCTCTCGCCCAGGTGCGGGCGGTCCTCCGTACGCACGGTGACCAGCGGGCGCGGGCTCGGGCGCTTGGACTCGGACCAGGCCATCTCCACGTCGAGCACCTCGGCGGTGAACGCCTGGCCCGCGAGCCTGAACCCCGCCAGCACCAGTGGATCGTCCAGCGCCTCATGGGCGTCCAGCTGCGCCTGGGCGCTCTCCCGCGCGGCGAGCTTCTGCGCGGCCGTGACCGCGTCGTCGCGCCGGGGCTGCGGCGGCTCCCCGGCCCGCACCCGGTCCCGGTGCGCGGTGAACGACCAGCGGTCCCTGGTCCAGCGGTCGGCGACCCGGGAGCCCTCGGGCTGCTCACGCATCAGCGCGACCGTCCGCCACACCGCCTCCCAGGTGGGCCGCAGCACGCCCGCGACGAGGCGGCGGATCTCCCGCTCGGCACCGTGCAGTTCGCCCAGGCGCTCGTCCGCGCTCGCCCCGTCCTCCGCGGCCGCCAGCAGCTGACGCGCCCTGTCGAACCGCTCCATCGCGGGCGCCAGCAGCCGGTTGTCGAAGGCCGGGTCGGTCGCGGGACCGGCCGGCGGGCACAGCAGCTGCCCGTCCCGGCCGCGCGCCAGCTCCGTGCGCAGCGCCGCCTCCGCGCCCGACTCGCCTTCCTGGGCGTCGATCCAGGCGAGCAGGGCGCCCAGGTGCTGGTCCTCCAGTGACGACTGCCCCGTCGCCCAGTGCCGGTTCAACAGGTCGGTCGCCGACAGCAGCAGCGAGGAACCGGGCACGCGCGCCCGCTCCCCGTAGTGCGTGAGCCAGCGACCGAGCAGCGGGACGCGCGGCGGTGCGGGGTAGGGAGTGTCGGGGTCCTGCTCGACGGTGCGCCGGAAGCGCATCGAGCGGCCCAGCAGCCGTACGTACTCGATGCCCGCGCGGCTCGGCACGATCAACTGGGGGGCGTCCGCGCACAGTTCGACCTCGACGGTGACCTTCCTTCCGGTCTCCGCGTCCGTTTCCTTGCGTTCGACATGCTCGATGTCGTCGCCGTATGCGTCGATGTGGGGCAGGACGGCGTCCGCCAGCTCCGCGAGGAACGCCGAGCGAAGATCGCGGTCACGCGGCTGGGCCACGACCAGCAGTCTGGGCTCGTCGGGAGCCGAGCCGACCAGCGCGCCGAGCGGCGCTCCGGCCTCGCCCGCGGTCGTCAGCGGCAGGAACACCAGGGGCCGGTCCGACAGATGGCGGTGGCGCACCGTGGCGAGCGGCTGCGCGCGCCCCGATTCGACGGCCTCGAGCCGCGCGAGGGTGGAGATCAACGACATCCGGCCGCCTCCGCTGCCTCGTGCGGGACAGACCCGCGGACCTGGTCGTGGCCGTGGGCGTCCGCCGTCTGCGGGGCGTCGTGGCCGTGGGCGTCCGCCGTCTGCGGGGCGTCGTGGCCGTGGGCGTCCGCCGTCTGCGGGGCGTCGTGGCTGTCCGCCCGGTCGGTCCCGGCTCGCGGAACGGCGTCTTGCGCGTCTCGGCGGTCGGTCCCGGTTCGCAGCGTGGAGTCCTGCTGGGTCGTCGCACTGTCCGCCCCGGTGCCGGGGGCGTGTTGCTCGCCGCCGTCCGTCCCGGCCGGCGGCGAGGGGTCCTGTGCGGCACCGTCCCGGCCGGCGGGCTGGAGTCCCTGCCGGTCTTCCCGGTCCGTCCCGGCTTGCGGCGCGGGGTCCCCGCAGTCCGTTCCGACGCGGGGCGGCGGGACCGGGCCGCCCGTGCGAAGTGCCTCGGCCCGCAGGGCCGCCGCCCGGCGCAGGGCGTCGACCGCCGGGTCGTCCGGGTCGCCCGCCTCGCCGCGCGCGGCGGCGAGGACGTCGCCGATGGTCGTCAGTCCGCCGAGCTCGCCCCGCACCGACCGGCCCAGCGCCTCCACCGCGCCCGCGAGACGGGCCCGGTCGCGGCAGTGGAAGGCCAGCTCGCAGGCGGCCAGGCACTCGGGGGCGTACGCGTGCGGCACCTGTTCGACCGCGTCGGCCAACTCCTCGGCCGAGCACGACTCCACGTCGAAGGTCACGCCCTCCGGCAGCGTGGCCGCGATCTCCTCGAGCCGGGTCAGCCGGGCCAGTTGGCGCCGGGTCACCGACAACTGCTTGCGCACGTCCACCACCGACGCGGTCGGCATGTTCGTGAAGTCCTTCGGGCAGACCAGCAGGATGTGGTCCGCCACGGACGCGCCGTCGGTCAGGGACGCGACCCGCTCCAGAGCCAGGACGTACACCGCGGCCTGCCGGGCCGCGGCGCCCACCTTCGCCGCGTCCGCCGACGCGTCGATCACCGGGAACGACTTGATCTCCACGACCGTCCACCGGCCGTCGGGGTGCACGACAACCGCGTCCGGCTCCAGATACGCGGGCGAGCCCGCGACGTCCAGCGCCAGCATCGGGTGGTCGAGCAGCGTGAAGGCGCCGGCCCCGGTCGCCCCGCGCAGCGCCAGCGCCGTGCGGGCCGCGCGGCCCTCGGGCCCGACCGCCGCCAGGTCGGGGACACGGACCTCACCCGGGTCGTCGAGCCCCAGCAGCCGCATCAGCTCCTTGCCGCCGTCGGCCTTGACCTTGGCCTCGAAGGCATTGCCCCGCATGAAGGCGAACTGCGACTGACCGAACGACGCCGGAGAGCCGAGCGCCGTGGCCAGCGCCGCCTTGTCCACGCCCGCTCCGTCCAGCAGGGCGCGCCGCTTGCAGCCGGGGTTGGCGGCAAGGGCCGCGAGCGCGCGGGCGTCCAGCGGATGGGGCTGCGTGGCGGGGCCGCGGAGCTCAGCGAGCCGCTGCCTGAGTACTGTCGTCGGCGCCTTCGGAGGAGGTGCGCTGTCCGGGGATTCGCTCACCCGCCGAAGTCTCGCATCCGCCACCGACAACGGGGGCCGTTACAGCTGCGGTCCGTCGGCCGAAGCGGGCCTCCAGCCGGTCGGCGAGCCGCATCGCGCCCGGCGCGAGCAGCGCGCCGACGCCCATCACGGCGGCCCCGGCGACGGCGTCGAGGAAGTAGTGGTTCGCGGTGCCCATGACCACGAGGGTGGTCAGCAGCGGGTAGGCGACGCCGAGGGCCTTCATCAGCGGCGTACGGCCGTGCTGCCACAGCATCACACCGCACCACAGGGCCCAGCCGACATGGAGGCTGGGCATCGCCGCGTACTGGTTGGTCATGCTGCCGAGCCCACGCGGGGCGCTCGCCTCCCCGCCCCACCAGCCGTACGAGCTGTACTGCGCCATCGTGTCGACGAATCCGTGGGTGGCGTCCAGCAGTCGCGGCGGGCAGGTCGGCATCAGCGTGAAGCCGATCAGGCCGAGGAGTGTGGAGAGCATCAGCCACGTGCGGGCGGCGCGGTAACGGGCGGGACGGCGGCGGAAGAGCCACACCAGGATCGCCGGGGTCACCAGGTAATGCAGGGTCGCGTAGGCGAAGTCGGCGGGTATGCCTATCACCGGGGTGTCGGTGAAGAGACGGTTCAGCGGATGCTCGGCGTTGAGAAGGAGGGCCTTCTCCGCGCGCAGGATCGCCAGTCCGTGGTCCACGGCCGTCGCCACGTCACCGCGAGCGAGGAGCCGCCCGGCCGAGTACGCCGCGTACACGAAGCCGATCAGCATCAGTTCGGTCCACCAGCGGGGCCGAGGGTGCTGCGCGGGGAGCGGCATCCGGTCAGTCTCCGTCTTCAGTTCGAGGGATCACCCGTCCTGGAAGGTGACGCCGAGATCGCCGCGGAGGTTGCCTGCCGACGAGGTACGGGATGATGGAGCGGCACGCAATCGTGAACATCAGGGAGAGGCCCCATGGCACCGCGGATCCTGCTCGCTCGGCACGGCCAGACCGAATGGTCGCTGAGCGGCCGGCACACCGGCAGGACGGACATCCCGTTGCTGGACGAGGGCAAGCGCGGCGCGAAGCTCCTCGGCGAGCGGCTGCACCGGGCGCCGTGGTCCGGCCTCCCCGGTGTCGAGGTCCGCACCAGCCCGCTCGTGCGGGCGAGCGAGACGTGCGCGCTCGCCGGCTTCGGCGACCGGGCGCAGCCGTGGGACGCGCTGATGGAGTTCGACTACGGGGCGTACGAAGGCCTGACCCCACCGGAGATCCACGCCCTGCGGCCGGGCTGGCTCCTGTGGCGTGACGGCGTCCCGGACGGCGAGACGCTCGCGGAGGTCTCGGCCCGCGCGGACGAGGTCGTCGAGTGGGCGCTCTCGGCCGACCGCGACGTGCTCGTCTTCGCGCACGGCCACATCCTGCGTGCGATCGGCGCGCGGTGGCTGGGCCAGGACATCTCGTTCGGTGCGCGTATCCGGCTCGACCCGACGAGCCTGTCGGTCCTTTCTTGGGCGTACGGGGACCCGGCGGTCGAGCGCTGGAACGACACGGGCCACATGGAGGTCTGAGCCGGGGCCGACCGCTGGGCCTGGGCGGGCGACGGCGGGGCCGGCGGACGCGATGCCCGGCGGGGGATCGCATCCCGGCGGATGTGACGGTGCGCGTGGGTGATCGGGTTCCGGCGGACGCTACGCCCGGCGCGGGATCGCATCCCGGCGGATGACCGGGTCCCGGCGGACGCGACGCCCGGCGCGGGATCGCATCCCGGCGGATGACCGGGTCCCGGCGGACGCGACGCCCGGCGCGGGCGGATCAGGCGGAGTGCGAGGTCGCCGCGTGGTGGTTCAGGAAGGCCGCGACGCCCTCGGCCCGGCGGTGCGGCACCAGCACCCGCGCGGTGTCCGCCAGCATCGTCCGGATACGCGACGACCGGACGTCGCCGAGCAGCTGGAGCACCTGCTCACCCACCGCGGCCGCCTCGTCCGGGGCGCCCGCGCGCGCCAGGTCGCCTGCGAGCTCCGCGCGATAGAGCGCCAGGTTGCGGGTGAAGCGGTGGTCCTGCAACATCGCGGCTCGCCGTGCGTGGCGGGCGGCGCGCGCGAAGTCGCCGAGCGCCGCCCAGCACTGCGCCTGGAGCGCCTGGAGTTCGGGTTCCGCGAAGAACGACATCCACTCCGGGTCGTCCGGCGCCGGCCCCTGCTCGAAGTACGTGTGCGCGCGGGCGAGCGACTGCTCGCAGTCCGTACGGTCCCCGAGCCCGGCCCAGCCGCCCGCCTCCCGCAGCGCCAGCAGCGACAACAGCCGCGGCGAGCCCACCTGTCGGGCCGCGTGCCGGCCCGCCTGTGCGGTACGCACCGCCTCCCGGTACCGGCCCGCGTCCCTGGCCAGGAACGACGTGTTGCAGAACGCGTGCGCCTCCAGGGCGGGGTCGCCCGCCACGCGCGCGGTGGCCAGCGCCTCCGCGTAGTGCGAGCGCGCGTCGTCGAAGCGCCCCGAGTCATGGGCCAGCCAGCCGACGGAGACGGCCAGTTCACCCGCACCGGCGTGCAGCCGGTCCGACGTCGACCTGCGGGACCAGGTCCCCGCGTCGAGCAGCGCGTAGGCGGCACGCAACGGCTGGGCGGCCTGCCGGTAGAGCCCGTCGGCGCCGTGCCGGTCGTCGAGGAGGCGGATGCGGCGTACGGCGTCCTCCACCGCGGCGACCTCGGCCTCGCCGACCCGGCGCTGGGCGGGCACGGAACCGGATGCGAACCCGAGTCCCAGGGACGCGGCCGCCACTGTGGCGGAGCCGCTTGTCATGAATGCGCGACGCAGCACGTCGCTCTCCTCGTCGATGTCGCTGTCGATGTCGCTGTCGTTGCGGGACCGGCCGCCGTCGAAGGGGCAGCACGGCTGGGACGGGGGTGCCGGGCGTCCGGCACCCGGTGCCCCGGCGGCCGTGAGACGGCCGCGCCCGCGCACGTTCTCCCGGGCGGTGAAGCCCAGGTCGGTCAGTGTGAGACCGGGGAACATGTGCAGGAACACCCGCTCGTAGGCGTAGTTGGGGCAGCGGATCTCGCCCGCCTCGACCCGGCCGATGTACCGGGCGTCGCACGAGACGTGCTCGCCGATCTCGCGGGCGGCCTTGCGGACCGCCGTCGCGAACTCGCCCGGGGAGCGCGATCCGCGCAGTCGGCGGAAGGCCAGGTTGGGGTGCGCGGGGCGCGCCCTCGATGCCTGTGACGGTGACGCCATGGCCGAGCCCTCTCTTGTGCAGCCGTGTTCCGGCGGAGCAAGAACGTACCTGCTGTGACAGGGAGCACACACAGGGTTTGCCTACAAAGGGGACATCTCGCCGGTGATCTGCCATGAACTGCCATCCTTTGCGGCGGCGTGCCGCCGTAGCCCTTGACGCCGACGGGCGTTGAACCATGCGGAGACGGGCCATGTGTCTCCAGTCGAGCGAGGTAGGGGGATCCCCTTGTTGGAGGTCGGCATGGAGACCGGTGCGACGCCCTCGACCACCGTGGGCCACGGGCCCACCCCGGACAGCAGCCTGCCGCCTGCCGTGCCGTGCGACCTGGTGACGGTTCCCGCACGCCAGGGCCTGGAGGCCGTCGACATCCTTCGCCGGGCGGCCGCCGCCCCGGCCGTGGGCCCGGTGCTGCACGACGGCGAGTGCGACACGCTGGGCTTCCTGGTACCGCCGGGTACGGCGGACGGGTGGGACGTGCCGGGGAGCGCGTGTACGCAGACGTCGGGGAAGGGTCTGCGGATCCCCGGCCTCCCGCCGGAGCCGCCGGTACGTGGCTCGGGCTGGCTGCTGCCACCGGACGGTACGGAGCCGGTGACGGATCCGGCGGTGCTGAGGGAGGCGCTGGGGGAGGCGGCGCGGCTGATCGAGGCGGCGGACAACTGCCGGTGAGCCGGGGGACGTTGAGAGGGGGGGATTTTCCCCACCCCGCCCCTCCCCGAAACTCTGACGAGACCTTGGGGACTCCGCCCCCGGCCCCCCCGCCGCGCCCGCTTCGCGGCGCGAGGGTCAAGCCCCGGTGCGGGGCTGTATCCGGCCGCCGATGCGCCGACTTCGTGGCGAGTGGCTTGCGGACCGGGGGCTGTGTTCCGGCCCCGCGGCGGGGCCCGCTTCGCGGCGCGAGGGTCAAGCCCCGTGCGGAAAGGCTGTACCGCCCGCGGATGCGCCGACTTCGTGGCGAGTGGCTTGCGGACCGGGGATGCGTTCCGGCCCTCTGTCGCGCCCGTTTCGGGACCTGAGCGGCATGCGCCCCGGCGTCGGGGACTCGATCTCCGTCCGCGTCTGTGGGGCGAGGGCTTGCGTACCGAGGCCCGCGCACGGCCACTATCGACCGTGAAGGGCATGCTCCGGTGAGGGGCTGTACCCGGGCCTCCGCTGGGCCGGGCTCGTGCGGGACCTGGCTGCGCCCCCGCCGCGCCCGCGAGGACATGCCCGGTGCGGATGCTCGGCCGCGCCCCCGGCTGCGTCCGCCGCGTGGCGATCGGCCGGCGGACCGGAGGCTCGCCCCGGCGCACCCGCCCCCGCTGGGGCGCCCGCGGCACCCGCCCCCGCTGGGGCGCCGATCGTGCGGGTCCGGGGA
The DNA here is from genome assembly GCF_044390825.1 of Streptomyces sp. NPDC018833. Classification (NCBI taxonomy): domain Bacteria; kingdom Bacillati; phylum Actinomycetota; class Actinomycetes; order Kitasatosporales; family Streptomycetaceae; genus Streptomyces; species Streptomyces sp. NPDC018833. The sequence goes on from NZ_JBIRZM010000001.1 coordinate 191,120, forward strand.
GGCACTCGCGGGTGGGCCCCCTCGATCACCCGGGCCGGGCCGCGGCGCGAGCGTGCGCGACCCACTCGCACGGTGAGTGCCACGCACGCGCACCGGGACCGCCCTCCACGCCCCCGGCCGCCCCCGCGACCGCCCGCGGCGATAATGGGGGTGTGGGCAGGCGCAGGCAGCGGGAGCGGGTGGGCGGGAGCCTTGTCGAGCACGTCGACGGGGGTGTCGCCGAACTCGTCGGCGACCGGGAGCGGCCCCGCGGGTGGACCCTCCTCATCGACGGCGCCCCCCAGTCGCACGTCGACCTCGACGACCCCGGGTACCTCTCGTTCGAATACCAGCGCAGGCTCGGCCACGTCGTCGACCTGGCCGCACCGCCCGGCCGGCCCCTCCAGGTCGTGCACCTCGGCGGCGGAGCCTTCACACTCGCCCGGTACGTCGCCGCCACCCGGCCCCGTTCCACACAGCAGATCGTCGAGGTCGACGCCGCCCTCGTGCAACTGGTCCGCACACGTCTCCCGTTGGACCCCGGTGCCCGCATCCGCGTCAGGGCCGCCGACGCCCGTGCCGGTCTGGCGAAGGTGCCGGACGGCTGGGCGGACCTGGTCATAGCCGACGTGTTCAGCGGTGCCCGCACACCCGCCCATCTGACCAGTAGGGAGTTCCTCACCGAGGTGAAGAGGGCGCTGCGCCCGGGGGCGTACTACGCGGCCAACCTCGCCGACGGTCCCCCGCTAGCCCATCTGCGCGCCCAGATCGCGACCGCCTCCGCCGTCTTCCCCGAGCTCGCGGTCGCCGCCGACCCGGCCGTGCTGCGCGGCCGCCGTTTCGGCAACGCCGTACTGCTCGCCTCGGACTCCGAACTGCCCGTGGCCGAGTTGACCCGCCGCGTCGCCGGCGACCCCTTCGCGGGGCGCGTCGAACACGGCCGCGCGCTCGCCGACTTCACGGGAGGCGCCGCGCCGGTCACGGACGCCCGGGCCAAGGACTCGCCCGCACCGCCGCCCGACGTGTTCAAGGACTAACGCTCGTCGAACTGCACCATCGGCGGATGGCCGTTCCAGGTGCAGAACACCGATACCTCGTGCCCGTCCTGCGTGAACGTCACCCGGATCCACGTCGGCTGCTTCCACACCTGCATCTGCCAGCCCGACGCCGGTGTCGCCGAGACCAGCTCGGCCGAGCTCTCGCCGATGTCGAAGACGACCCGCCCGCCCTTGACCGTGTAGCCCTTCACGTTCCCCGCCGAGGGGGAGGCCGACTTCGCAGGTGCGGCCGGGGAGGGGCGGGACGGCGGGGGAGCGACCGACGGCTTCTTCGGGGACGGCGTGGGGGACGGGCTCGCCGGACGCCGCGTCGAGGACGCCTGCGGTGTCTGCGGCGTCCGAGGGGCCGAGGTCTGCGCCGTGATCGGCAGCGCGCGGGGACGGTCGTAGGCGGTTCCGGCCATGACCGTGTGGACGCCCCACCAGGACAGCGTCACCGCCGCTCCGGTGGACAGCGACCACGCCAGGGCGTGCACCAGTCCTCTGCTCATCCGGGCCATAGTGCACCACGCGGTCCCCGGCTGTCCCGCCTCCCCGTCCCCAAGCATCCATGGGACCATGGTCCTTCGGATGGCGTACGGTGCCGCCCATGGCAAGTGTGCTCGTGGTCGAGGACGACCAGTTCGTGCGCTCCGCCCTCATCAGGCACCTGACCGATGCGTCCCACACGGTACGGAGCGTCGGTACGGCCCTGGAGGCACTGCGCGAGGTCGCCCATTTCCGCTTCGACGTGGTCATTCTGGACCTCGGCCTGCCCGATCTGGACGGCGCCGAGGCGCTGAAGATGCTGCGCGGCATCACCGACGTACCAGTGATCATCGCGACCGCCCGGGACGACGAGGCCGAGGTCGTACGGTTGCTCAACGACGGTGCCGACGACTACCTCACCAAGCCGTTCTCGGTGGAGCACCTGTCCGCGCGGATGGCCGCAGTGCTCCGCCGGGCGCGCTCCGGCGCCGGTGACGCCCCGCCGAGCCGCGTCCTCCAGGTCGGCGGGCTGTCCATCGACCCGCTGCGCCGCCAGGCGGAGTTGGACGGGGCCCCGCTCGACCTGACCCGCCGCGAGTTCGACCTTCTGGCCTTCCTCGCCGGCCGGCCCGGTGTCGTCGTCCCCCGCAAGGAGCTGCTGGCCGAGGTGTGGCAGCAGAGTTACGGCGACGACCAGACCATCGACGTCCACCTGAGCTGGCTGCGTCGCAAGCTCGGTGAGACGGCCGCCCGGCCGCGGTATCTGCACACCCTGCGGGGCGTGGGAGTGAAGCTCGAGCCGCCCAAGGCCGTCCGGCCATGAGATGGGCTCTCGTCAAAGTCTCCCTCGCCGTCACGGTGATGGTCGTGCTCGCCTTCGCGCTGCCCCTCGGCATGGTCATCAAGGAGATGGCCCGCGACCGCGCGTTCTCCAACGCCGAGCGGCAGGCCGCCACCATCGGCCCTACGCTCACCGTCACCACGGAACGCAGGCCGCTGGAACGGGCCGTGGAGTCCACCCCGGCCGGCGCGGCCGGCCGGATGGCCGTGCACATCCCCGCCTCCGGCGAACTCGGCAAAGTGCCGCTGGAGATCGGCACCCGGCGCGCCGCCGCCAAGGACCTCGACACCGTGCAGCGCATCGGCCGTGCCTCGATCACCGAGGTGCCCGGCGGCTCCGCGCTGCTCCAGCCCACCGCCATCGGCACCGGCCAGATCGCCGTCGTCGAGATCTTCGTGCCGGAGGGCGAGGTGTCCAACGGCGTCGACACGGCCTGGCTCGTCCTCGCGGGCGTCGGCGCCGCGCTCATCGTCGGGTCGGTCGCGGTCGCCGACCGGCTCGGCGTCCGCATGGTGCAGCCCGCCCAGCGGCTCGCGGGCGCGGCGCAGGAACTGGGAGAGGGCAGACTCGGGGCCCGCGTCCCCGAGGAGGGTCCGCCCGAACTGCGCTCCGCCGCCGTCGCGTTCAACTCCATGGCCGACCAGGTCGTCCAGCTGCTCGCCAACGAGCGTGAGCTCGCCGCCGACCTCTCGCACCGGCTGCGCACCCCGCTGACCGTGCTGCGTCTCAACGCGGCCTCGCTCGGCGACAGCGCCGCCGCCGAACAGACCAGGGCGGCCGTCGCCCAGCTCGAACGCGAGGTGGACACCATCATCCGCACGGCGCGCGAGGCGAAGCCGCAGACCGCGGCGAGCGGTCCTGGCGCCGGCTGCGACGCCTCCGAAGTGGTGTGCGAGCGGATGGAGTTCTGGTCGGCGCTCGCCGAGGACGAGGGCCGCAAGGTACGGCTCGCCGGTGTGGACCGGCCCGTACGCATCCCCGTCGCCCGTCCCGAACTGGCCGCGGCCCTCGACGCGCTGCTCGGCAACGTCTTCCGGCACACTCCGGAGGGGACCGCGTTCTCCGTCGATGTCCACAACAGCGACGACGCCGTCATCGTGCTCGTCTCGGACGCGGGTCCCGGCATCGCCGACCCGGCAGCCGCGCTCGCCCGCGGCAACAGCGGGGCCAGGGACGGCTCGACCGGTCTCGGCCTGGACATCGTGCGCCGGGTCGCGGAGTCGACGGGCGGGGACGTACGCATCGGCCGCTCGGTCCTCGGCGGCACGGAGGTACGCATCTGGATCGGGCTCGACCGGCGCGAGGCGGTGCGCGGGGAGCGCCGGCGCGGTCATCGCTCAGGAGTGCAGCGCCGCCGCAGGGCGACGGTCTGAGAGACCACCGCCCCGCCGCAGGGCGGCGGTCCGAGAGACCGCCGCGCGAGGCCCGCCGTCCATCATTAATCCGTCCCGATGCCTTCCTTAAGCGCGTCCTAAGGAACCCGAGGCCCGCCCACGATCGGATGTTTGTCCGTTTCGCGGTCGCTAGCGTGCTGCCGCATCAACCCCCACTTCCGAGGCACAGAGGCAGGACGCGATGGGCAGCAGGACGCACCGGCGCAGGGCGAGCGTCAGGACCAAGGCGGTCGGCGCGGTCGTCGTCGCGGCCGTGATCGGCGGCGCGGCAGTCGCCCTCACGGGCACCGCGCAGGCCGCGGCGGTCGGCGCCGCGTACACCAGGACCAGCTCCTGGGAGGGCGGTTACACCGGTCAGTACGTCATCACCAACGAGACCGGCAGCGCCCGCTCGGGCTGGACGCTGGAATTCGACCTGCCCGCGGGCACCACGGTCGGCTCGCTGTGGAACGGCGAGTACACAATCGACGGACGGCACATCACCGTGAAGCCCGCGAGCTGGAACAAGGAGCTCGCGCCCGGAGCCTCTGTCACGGTCGGCTTCGTGGCCTCCGCGACCGGCAAGGCGGCCGATCCGACGTCCTGCCTCATCGACGAGGCCAAGTGCTCGGCCGACGGGGGCCCCACCCCGCAGCCCAGCGGCCGGCCCACCGAGCAGCCCACGACGGCCCCCACTCCCACCCCCACCACTCCCACCACTTCCGCCCCCACCCCGACGCCGAGCACTCCCACCCCGACCCCGACACCCACGCAGACCGCGACCCCCAAGCCGGGTGCGCCCACGCGGTACGCCCCGTACATCGACACCTCGCTGTACCCGGCGTACGACATGCTGGACACCGCCGCCAAGACCGGCGTCAAGGAGTTCAATCTCGCCTTCATCACCGCCGGCGGCGGCTGCACCCCGCTGTGGGGCGGGGTCACCGGCCTCGGCGACGACAAGGTCGCGGCGCAGATCGGGGACCTCCGTGCCAAGGGTGGTGACGTCCGCGTCTCCTTCGGCGGTGCGGCCGGCCGCGAACTGGCACTGAACTGCTCGTCGGCGGACGAGCTGGCGGCGGCGTACGGCAAGGTCGTCGACGCCTACAAGCTGACCAAGGTCGACTTCGACGTGGAAGGCGCCGCGCTGCCGGACACCGCGGCCAACTCCCGCCGCTCCCAGGCCATCGCGAAGCTCCAGAAGACCCACCCGGACCTGGACGTGTCCTTCACCCTGCCGGTGATGCCCGAAGGCCTGACCCAGCCCGGCGTGGACCTGATCGCCGACGCCGAGAAGAACGGTGTGCGCATCGCCGCGGTCAACATCATGGCGATGGACTACGGGCCGGCGTACAGCGACGACATGGGCCAGTACGCGATCCAGGCCGCCACCGCCACGCAGGCGCAGATCAAGGGCGTCCTCGGGCTGTCGGACGCCGACGCGTGGCGGACCGTCGCGGTCACGCCGATGATCGGTGTCAACGACGTGGTCACCGAGATCTTCACGGTGGAGGACGCCGGACAGCTGGTGCGGTTCGCCGAGTCGAAGAACCTGGGGTGGCTGTCCATGTGGTCCTCGACCCGTGACAAGCAGTGCGCCGGCGGGGAGAAGCCGGCGGCGGACGCGACATGCAGCTCGATCCTCCAGGAGCCGCTGGCGTTCACGAAGGCGTTCGCCGCGTACAAGTAGCGCCACAGGCAGCGCCCCTCGACGTCCTCGCCCCTACGGCGCGGCCCGGCCGGCTCACCCCCCATCCGGCCGGGCCGCGCCGCGGTGCGGTCCGCTCAGGAGCGCATTTGTCAGCGCAGGACAGCGATAGCCCGGTCGAACGCCGAGTCCAGCCCGCGCGCGAACTCCTCCTCCGAGAAGACTCCTCGCGCAGCTGCGGCGGGATCCCGGTGCCGTCGAACGTATGGCCGCCGTGCGTGTGGAACTCCTCGTTCGGCAGCCAGACCTGCCAACCGGCGTCGGCCGGCAGATCGCGCCGCATCACGTCGGAGAACACCCCTTGCGTGTGCTCGCCGATCCGGAGCGCGGCATTCGTGGCGTGCCAGGGACGGATCGACCGACAGCGGAAGGACCTGACCAGCAAGGGAGTTGACAGTCTGAACACACGCGCGACAGCATCCCGCCGATGGAGATCACCGACCTGACACCAGCGGAACACCGCGTCTGGCAGGCGTTTGCGCTCGGCGAAGGCGTCGACTTCCGCGAGAGCGCGGACGATGACCCTCGGACCGGTGCGTCCTGGGGGTCCCGGCGGACAGTACGCGCCGAGGTGCTGCGGGTGCTGCTGCTCAACGGGCCAACGCGGGACGGTGAGATACCGGGCCTGAAGCTGACGGGTGCGCGCATAACGGGAAAGTTGCACCTCATGTACGGGACGGTGGAGCACGCCGTACGGCTGAGGTCCTGCCACTTCGAGCAGGCCCCGAACCTGTACGGGGCGCAGATCCGCGCCCTCGTGCTGAGCGACTCGGTACTTCCGGGGCTCACTGCCGGCACACTCCGTGTCGACGGCGTGCTGCGGATGACCAGCTGCCGAATAGCGGGCCCTGTGCGGCTCGCGGGAGCGCAAGTCTCCGGCGCCTTCTTCCTCGATAGGGCGTGTCTGGGCACCCCAGCCGCACCTGAGAACCCGGATACGCCGGACACCGCGGACCACGAAGTAGCCGAGGAACCTGTTCTGCAGCTCAACCACGCGGTCATCGGTACCGACGTATGGGCCGTTGGCCTCCTCGCCCACGGCCAGATCCGGCTCAATGGGGCCACCGTCGGAGGCCAGGTGAACCTCGACGATGCCGAACTCCATGCCACCGGTGACACTGCCCTGCACGCCGAGACATTGTCGGTCGGCACTGACCTGCGGGCCATGCGGCTGCGCGCACAGGGCAGCGTCAACCTGAGCGGCACCAGAATCCCCCGCCAGCTCAACCTCGCCTACGCCCAGCTGTCCCACCCCGAAGGGCAGGCGCTGCGCGCCAGCAGTTGCGTCATCGGCGAGATGTGGCTGCGCGAGGCCGCTCCGATCCAGGGCACCGTGAATCTGCGCCGCTCCCAGCTTGAACTGCTGCACATCCCCCCGGAAGTGTGGCCCGACCAGGTCAGGCTCGACGGCCTCAGCTATCGCAGCCTTGCCCCGCACCTCGCCGCCGAGCAGCGACTGCCGCTGCTGGAACGTGAGGAAGACGGCTATCTTCCGCACCTATACGAGCAGCTGACCGCCGCGTATCGCACTGTGGGCGACGAGGCCGCCGCCCGCACCGTCCAGCTGGCCAAACTCCGCCGGCACCGGCGCACCCTGCCCCGGTACGCCCGGATCTGGGGCCAACTCCAGGACGTGACCGTCGGCTACGGATTCCGCCCAATGCGCGCCGCAGGGTGGCTGCTGGTTCTGCTGATCACTGGCGCTCTCGCCTTCGCGCTGGACCATCCGCGCCCGCTGAAGTCCAACGAGGCTCCTGACTTCAACCCCGTCTTCTACACCCTTGATCTGCTGCTGCCGATCATCGGCTTCGGACAGGAGGGAGCCTTCGCGCCGCAGGGCTGGCATCAGTGGCTCTCGTATCTACTGATCGCCACCGGCTGGGTCTTGGTCACCACGGTTGCGGCGGGCATCACCCGCTCCCTGAGCCGACAGTAGGCGGGGTCGACTCAATCTCTTGGTTGATCCATGGGGTTCCCTGAAAGCGATCCATGCCTGAATGGTCCAGAGAAGGTGTGCCTGACCGCTCTCCGACCTTGTACGCGAATGAGCCCCGGCCGGCCGGGACGGTGGCCGGCCGGGGTGGCCGGGGTGCCCTACGCTCTGCTGGGGGAGCGACGGGTGAGGCGGCCCTTACCGGTCGCTCCGCCGCAGTCCTCGCACGAGACCATGACGACTCCCCGTAGATCAGGGCGCTGGTGTTCCGGCCCGAGCATTCGCGGCACGGCGTGCGCGAATACCTCTGCTCAGCCCACGCGAACACGCGGGTGACCTGAGCGGCATCCATGGTCAGGCGGCCACGACGACGGCGGCCTCCTCCATCTCTTCGTCGGTGGCCATGAGGTCGTCGAACTCGCCGGCCTTCACACCCTCGAAGAACTTCCGGATCTCCGCGCGGCTGAAGTACAGGACCGGGCTGGAGGGGTCCTTGTCGTCCGAGAGGGCGACCATGCGGGTGCCGTCCGGGATGCTGAAGTGCGGGTGCCCCTGCGCGTCGTCGGCCTCGGCCACGATCACGCAGTCCTTGAGGATCGGGTCCAGGTCCGTCCGGCTGGACTTGCGCCAGTCCAGGCCGGGGGCGTTCGTGTTCTCGTAGGGCTTGCCGGCAAGCCCATTGCTGATGGTGCCCATCGTGGTGTGTCCTTTCAGTCGGGACGTGACTGTCCTTGCAACCGCCCCGGCTGCGGTCCTGCCAGGGAATTCGGCCGGGGCGGGTCAGTGGGGCCTCGGAGGGCAGGTGCCCTTGTGTACGACCAATGCGATGCCCGCGTTCGAGGCGGAGAGCTTTGTCCCCTCCTCGTAGTCCTCGCCTGGCGCGACGGCCCGGTGGAGGCCGGCACCCGTCACGGCGTCACCTCGGCGTAGGGGTTGCCCGGCGCGGGCGTGACACGCCAGAACGACGTGGCGGTTGAGCGGAAGGACCAGTGCCCGGGGCGCTCGCCGGTGTGCTTGATCGCCCACGTCTCGGCGGGCAGCCGTCGCCCTTCGGTCGCTCCGGACTTGGCGTGGCAGGTGGTGCACTCCACCTCGTGCAGCGGCTTCTCGGGTGCGCCTTCCTCGGTGTCGAGGCCCAGGTGCCAATCGGCCGCTTTGATGATCGTGCCCCTCATGACGCCCGAACCCTTCCGGTGACGGGTCCAAGGAGTCCTCGATGGCAGCCCGCAGGGCAGTGGCGGAAGTGGTCCATGAACCGTCGCCAGGGCAAATACGCCAATGCGGCCCGGGCCCCTGGGTGTGTCGGGGTGGGGGAACGACGACGTACGATCCGCGACCCGGCGCCATGGTGTTGGTGACGTCCCAGCTTCTGCTGTACCTGGTGCGACGAACCAGTAGTTCGTTGTGCGCAGCTGCGGCTCGGCGTCCACGGTGGCCTGCACGATACGGTAGGCCTGTGGCGGAACTCCCACAAGCCAAGGGCCCCGGTCCGAAGGCCGGGGCCCTTGATCCCACTGCCCTGGTCAGCGTGGGTGCGGCGTACCCCTTCCGACCTCGTCCGCACATGAGCCGGCCGGCCTGCGACGCGGGACGCGGACCGACCGTGGCGTCGGGGAATCAGGCGTGTGTATGTCCACGAGCTCGCTCGGCGACAGCTCCTCTCCAGGCTGCTGGCCGCTGGCGGCGAGGAACGCTGCTGCCTGCCCGACGATGCGGCGGGCGGTGTCCGGCGCGATGTCGGGCTGGTCCTTGACGATGCGGGCGGTGAGCCGCTGCATCGTGTCGTCCGCACGAGGGTCGCCGGGTCGGTGGTGCACACGGGACGGTCGAGCGCGATGGTCATGCTTCCTCCTGTGTGGACGGTGCCCCGGGTTGGGGCTGGGCCCGTCCGCGTTGGGTGACGGGGTGCACCAGCGCGGACGGGAGTCTGGGAACCGCGGTCAGCGGGGTGTGGGGCAGGTGCGGTGGAGGCGGAGCGTGGTTCCGGCGCCCGAGCCGGACGGCTTGTCGACCACCTCGTAGTCCTCGCCGACGAGGATTGGTTTGTCGCAGCGGGCGCAGATCATCCGGTCAGCTCCGGGTGGCGACGGCAGACACGGGGGAACCACTGGGTGTTCCAGTCGCCTTTGCGGAGCGGACGCGGTCCGAGGTCGATGACGGTGCCGGCGCTGAGGACGATGCCGCAGAAGACGCAGTCGATGCCGCGCTGCTGCCGCTGCGTGAGGGTCCCGATCGGCGGTAGCGCCTCGGTAAGAGCGGCTGAGCTGTTCACATTGGCGTTCACGCAGCGGGCTCCTTCTACTACGCTGAGTTGCTCGTCGTTGCTGATTACGACGGTAGAAAGAGGCGCTTGCCGGAAGTAGTGACTGCGGGTACGGGTAGCGGCCGGGACACACCCGGCCAAGGGGAACACCATGGGCAGCAGTTGTCGATCCACCCTGACCGATGGTCAGGGAAGTCTCCTGCGCAGCCGCGGAGGCATCGTGTCCGGGTACGTTTTCCGGTGCACCCGGGAGCAGCTTGGTCACACCCAAGAGACGCTGGCCGAGCACATGCGAGTCGCTGCCGACACCATCGCTGGGTGGGAGTCCGGACGCCGCCCCCTTACCTCGATCCCCGTAGGCCAGATGCTCGTGCACCGCCACCGGCTTCTCCAACTTGGTGCCCCGCCTGCGCTACTTCTGGCCCTGGAACGGGCCATGGAGGCAGACGTGTTGCTCTCCAGCGCACTGGAGGACGACACACCTGCGGATGCCGATCCGATCGGCGCCTGGGTGATGCAGCGCGATCTCGTCGAGGTACTCGCCTGGCCTCTCAACGGGGCGCCGCCCACGCCTCTACGGAACCTGCCTGCCCCGCCACGCCCTCGCCGAGGTCCCGCGCCAAAGGGCCCCGAGCTGGCCGCTGCTGACCGCAAGCGGTTCTTTGCACGCATGCGACGCACCGCCGAGACCGCTCGTGGCACCGACCACTTCCTGCTACGCCGGCAGGCTCTGTACCTCGCTGGGGACGACTCGGCGGAAGACACGGCCGAGTGGCTGGCCTACCAGCAGCGCACCGAGCGCCCGGACGACTGGCTGACCCAGTGGCTCAACGCCCGCTCCGTGGCAGCCGTCGCAGCGAGACAAGGTGATCGGGACCAGATGGCGCACTTCATCACCACGCTCGACGGCGATGACGCCAGTGAGGCAGCGAACCTGAACTACTGGGCCTACTGGATCGGCGAGGCACCGCACGTACAACTTTCCGACGACTTCATCGCGACGGAGGACCCCCGTAACTGGCCCGGCCACAAGCTACTGGGCCATCTCGTGCGCGGGCTCGCCCTCGAGCACGGCTTCTTCGACCTCAACGTTCACACCTTGTGGGCCCTGCTTGCCGTCCGGCCCAACCTCCTCCGCGCCAACAGTGCGGGCCAGGCGTTACGCGATCAACTCCCTGTTGGATGACTCCGAGCTGTCGGCGCGGGCTCGCCGTGAGCTTGAGAGCATCCGATACGCGATCCGCCTCTCCGAGGCGTGAGAGGAGACGAGCGGTGGCTGACGATCTGTCCGCAGTGGCGCACTTCCTGTACGAGGCGGGCACACTCAAACACGCTCGGCGCACCGGCTGGTGGATGGCCGGCGTGCGTGACCCTGAGAGCGTTGCCGAGCACGCCTGGCGAACGTCGCTCATCGCGTCGGTCATCGCCAAGCTGGAAGGCGCCGACCCCGCCCGCGCGGCGTACCTCGCCGTGTGGCACGACACCCAGGAAACGCGCACCGGTGATGTGAACTACCTCGGGAAGAAGTATTCGACCGAGGCCGATCCGCAGGCTGTAACCGCCGATCAGGTCGCGGGTATGCCGGAGCTGCTGGCCGTGACGGTACGCGAGCTGATTGCCGAGTACGAGGCCAAGGAGTCACCCGAGTCGATCTGTGCGCGCGACGCGGACAAGCTGGAGTGCATGCTGCAGGGCATCGAGTACAAGGCGCAGGGCTACGAGAACGCCCAGCGATGGATCGACAACAGCCGCGCGAGGGTCGTGACCGAGACGGGGAAGCGCCTGGCCGACGAGCTCCTCTCGCAGGGGTCGCTGGACTGGCTGCGCACCGCCCTAGGGGAAAAGCAGCGCTGAGGCCGCACATGACGAAGCGCCCCCGTCTAAGCCGTGTAGGCCAGGACGGGGGGCGTGGTCTCCGCTGGGCTGATCTGCACGCCCGGGTCCTGCGCGGTCACCGCAGCCTGTTCCCGCCCAGCCCTGCCTGGATCGTGTCCGTCGGCGGCGTGGGCTTGCTGTACTCGGGCGCCCGGCCCCAGCCGAGGCCCCCGTGGGGCCCCAAGCTCGGGGCATGACGAAGGCCCGGCCTGTTTTCGCAGGCCGGGCCTTGATCATTCAGGGTGAGTGACGGGACTTGAACCCGCGACATCCTGGACCACAACCAGGTGCTCTACCAGCTGAGCTACACCCACCACGACCGGTCTTTCTTCTGACCGGCCGAGAAAAAGTGTACAGGGTCCGGGAGGGTGCTCGCGCCAGGGTTTCGTGGGGCGAGCCGCGGGGGGCTAGTCCGCAGGGGGCGGCGGCTCCGCGGGGAGCACGTGCTTCGCCGCGATGGCCCGCGCCGTGTCCGAGTCGGGGCCGGGCTGGGGGACGAAGACCGCCTCGCGGTAGTAGCGCAGCTCGGCGATCGACTCGCGGATGTCGGCGAGCGCCCGGTGGTTGCCGCTCTTCTCCGGACTGTTGAAGTACGCCCTCGGGTACCAGCGGCGGGCCAGTTCCTTGATCGAGGAGACATCGACGATCCGGTAGTGGAGGTATTCCTCGAGGGTCGGCATGTCGCGGGAGAGGAACCCCCGGTCGGTGCCGACCGAGTTTCCGCACAGCGGGGCCTTGCCGGGCTCCTTGACATGCTTGCGGACGTACGCGAGGACCTGCTCCTCGGCGGCCGCCAGCGTGGTGCCGCCGGCGAGCTCGTCGAGGAGGCCCGAGGCGGTGTGCATCTGGCGCACGACCTCGGGCATCGTCTCCAGCGCCGCGTCCGGCGGGCGGATCACGATGTCCACGCCGTCGCCGAGCACGTTCAGTTCCGAGTCGGTGACCAGTGCGGCCACCTCGATGAGTGCGTCGTCCGTCAGCGAGAGCCCGGTCATCTCGCAGTCGATCCACACCATGCGATCGTTCATGCGCCCTACCTTATGGGGCGCATGAACGATCGGTCCCCGGCCGGGCGCGTACGCGACCGGGCCGGACGCTCAAAGCGTCCGGCCCGGTGCGACCGATCGGGGTGCTACCCCAAGCTGCGCTGGCCCGGCAGGCTCGCGCGGCCGTACATCTCGCCCGCGGCTCTGACCGCCTCGGGCGGGGCGGAGGCCGTGGCCGTCGGGCCCGGCAGACCCGCGGCCGCTGCGGCGGTGCGGCGCACCCCGGCCGTGGCCTGGGGCGGCAGGACCGCGTCCATCATCGACGGCGGGCCCGGATCACCCTGGGGCCGGCGGGCCCGGTACGCGGCCCGGTAGGCGGCAGGGGAGGACCCCAGCTGCCGCCGGAAGTGGCCGCGCAGCGCCACGGGTGAGCGGAAGCCGCAGCGGCCCGCGACCTCGTCGACCGAGTAGTCGGAGGTCTCGAGCAGTCGCTGTGCCTGCAGCACCCGCTGGGTGATCAGCCACTGGAGCGGTGCCGAGCCCGTCAGCGAACGGAAGCGGCGGTCGAACGTGCGGCGGCTCATGTACGCCCGCGCGGCCAGGGTCTCCACGTCGAACTGTTCGTGGAGGTGCTCCAGCGCCCAGGAGACGACCTCGGCCAGTGGGTCGGAGCCGATTTCCTCTGGTAAAGACCGGTCGAGGTAGCGCTCCTGACCGCCGCTGCGGCGCGGCGGCACGACCAGTCGGCGGGCGAGCGCTCCTGCTGCCTCGGCGCCGTGGTCGGTGCGCACTATGTGCAGACACAGGTCGATGCCCGCAGCCGTGCCCGCCGAGGTGAGCACGTCACCGTCGTCGACGAACAGCTCCCGCGGATCCACATGGACGGACGGATAGCGCTTGGCCAGCGTCGGCGCGTACATCCAGTGGGTGGTCGCCGGGCGGCCGTCGAGCAGACCGGCCGCGGCGAGGACGAACGCCCCGGTGCACAGTCCGACGATGCGGGCGCCCTCTTCATGCGCCCGGCGCAGCGCGTCGAGCGCCTCGGGCGGTGGTGGGGAGGTGATCGAGCGCCAGGCGGGCACCACGACGGTGCCCGCCCTGCTGATCGCCTCCAAGCCGTACGGCGCGGTCAGTTCCAGGCCGCCGGTGGTCCGCAGCGGCCCCTCCTCCCCACCGCACACCAGCAGGCGGTAGCGGGGAACTCCGGCGTCCTGACGGTCAATTCCGAACACCGAGAGCGGGATGGAACTCTCGAATATGGGGCCGCCGCTGAACAGCAGCACCGCGACGACTTCCCGGCGCCGGCGGCCGGAGAGCTTCCGGGCTGCCTCCGGTGCGGCGGAGTCCTGACTCATGACGCTAAGCCCCCCTCGAAGTGCGCGTCTCCCCGTTCTTTTCGGGCCTTTCGCTCCTGCACGTTTCCCCTCGGTTCTGCACGAGTCCCCCGGCCTTCGATACTCATGATCGAATCTACTGCGTTCCGCGGTGCCGCCGTGACAGGTTCGGCATGCCCCGCTATGTCGACTTGGCAACTTGGCGCGATGCTGTCGATCACGAAGCGTTCCACTCGACGGGCCCGCAGGGAAGTGCGCGTTCCGGGCATGGCCCGTCCCCGTAGGGTGCGGGAGCCGCCTGCGGTCCTTTCTTGCCTGGTGACAAGCGGGTTGGCAGGCCATTTCCACAAGGTGGGGCGGGTGTCGGGAAGTTGGCTGAAAACCGATGGGTGTGAGCGTGCGAACTCGTCAGATCCCAGGCGCACTTCCCGGACTCCGACGCGCGCCCCGATGCGCCCCCTCCGGCGTACGGGCCCGTCGGCCCCCCTGTGATGCGCCGCACCGGGCGTGGGCGTGCGCCGCCGCGCGCTCCGAGTGGCGCAGCAGTACCCGGCACGCGGTCGTCATGGCCGCCAGACCGAGCGCTGTGGCCGCCGCCCCGCCGACGGACGTGCCGTAGACCACGAGCACGACCGGGACCAGCAGGCAGGTGAACGCCGCCCAGCGCACGACGTCGGTCGCCGCGGCGGCACCGCCGGCCGCCGGGCCGGGGGAGAAGGGCAGGGGTGTTGGTGTGGCGCAGCCGGAGGTCGCGGGGGCGGCGGCGTACTCGGCGGGAACGGCGGTCGGACGCGCGGCCCGGCGTTTTCCGCGCCGCAGGGCCGAGGGGTGCGCGGGGGGAGAGGCGGGCGGACGTGGGGGCACTCGGGGCTCCTCGGACGCGGCGGGCGATCTGGGGTCTGTCCCGGCGGGACTCGGCCGGGACCCCCGGCCAACGACGAGCGCAGTCGTCCGGTCACTGTGCGCAGCGGAAGACGGCTGTAGTGGCCAACCGGCATTGCCATGGAGGAGCGGCCTGGGGCATGCTCCCTGGAACGCCTTGCAGGGCACCGCGGGGCCTGGGCAGGAGAGGAGTGCCGCCGTACCCTTGGGGGTATGGGCTTGGGAAGACGATTCCTGGACACGGCTCCACAACCACCCCAACCGACGCACTTCTCAGACTCCCTCCCAAGAGGACGTTCTTCGCCGAGACATCGATGGCCGGTCACGAATTCCCTGATCCCGCGGACCGCAAGCAGGTAGCCGATCCACTGTCGGACCTGCAGGCGGCCGAAGAGGCATGCCATTCCTGCGATCCCGCCTTCCGGCACGGAGTCGTCGTCGGATTCGACGGGTCGACCTCCAGTGAGAGGGCGCTCGCCTATGCCATCGGAATGGCCAGCAGGTCGGGTTCCGGCCTGATCATCGTCCACGTCGCCAACAGGCTGCCCACCACGGTCTGGGCCGGCTGTGAGCCGCCCGTCTTCGTGGACGTCCCCGACCACCGCACCGAGGTGCTGGGCCTGGAGCTGGCCTGCGCGGACTACCTGACCGAGGTCCCGTGGATCCTGGTCGAGCGCGGCGGCGACATCTGTCATGAACTGGAAGAGGTCGGCCGTGAGTACTCGGCCGACGCGATCGTGGTCGGCTCCACGCACGGCCTCGTCGGCCGGATCTTCGGCTCGGTCGCGGGGCGGCTGGCCCGTCGCGCGCGGCGCCCGGTGATCGTCATCCCGTAGCCCCGCGCCGGGCGTTCCGCCGTGACTCGGTGCGAGCGTATTTTCGCTGTGGCCCGCGCCCACACGTTTCGCTGTGGCCCGTACCGGGCGTTCCGCCCATGGCCCCCGCACCGGCACGTCGTGCCGTGGCCGTGCGCCGCACGTTCGGACCGCAGCCCGTACCGGCGTTCAGTAGTGGCCCCGCGCGGGCGGGCGTTCCGTCCATGGGCTCGCGCCCGCACGTTCCGCCGCCGGGCCCCCGCCGGGTGCTCCGCCTGTAGGTCCGTACCGGCGTTCCGTCGTGCCCCGCGCCGGGCGTTCCGCCGTGACTCGGTGTGCGCATGCTTCGGCCGTGGCCGTCGCCCGCACGTTCCGTCGCCGGGCCCCGCCGGGTGCTCCGCCTGTAGGCCCGTGCCGGCCCGTCCCGCGGTGCCCCGGCGGCGCGTTCCACCGTATCCCCGCGCCGGGCGCCCCATCGGGGCCCCCGCCGGGAGTCCCGCGCGTCACTTCCGGCTCCCTGTTCCGCAGGGGTCTCCGCAGGTGACCTGTCGTCAACTTCCGCTCGCCACACGGAAATCTACCCGTCCGTAGCAGGTGGATTGTGCGCTTGTGAAGGGTACATAACGGTCGCTGGGTCCGCAGCACAGGGCAGCACCACTGCAGCACAACTGCACAGACAGACAGGAAGGGAGCCCGCCGTGGACAACGGAGTCTCTGCGGGAAGCGCCGGATCGACCAACACCCTCGGCCGTCTCGCGCTCGGACTGACCCTGCTGGCGTTCGGCGTCGGCAACACCCAAGTGATCGACAACGTCACCGCGGCCGATGCCGCGGCCCTCGCCACCTGGGTCGGCGGCGTCGCACTCTTCGTCGTCGGACTGCTCGCGTACCGGGCGGGCGACAGCGGTTCGGGCACGGCCTTCGCCGGTCTCGGAGCGTTCTGGTTCACCTGGGGCACCGGTGTGGGCAGCGAGGTCTCGGCCGAGGCGGCGGGCCTGTTCATGCTGTTGTGGGCGCTGCTCGCGCTGACGCTGACGGCTGCCTCCGCCGGCAGTGGGGTCTTCGGCCAGGGCGTGTACGGCCTGTTGTGCCTGTCACTGCTGCTCGGCGGCATAGGCGCCTTCGCGGGCAGTGCGGGGCTCGCGAAGGCGGGCGGCTGGCTCGGCGCGGTCGCGGGCCTCGTCGCGTGGTACGGGGCGACGGCGGCGCTCGCCAAGTGGCCCACGTTCAGCGGACGCGCTGCCGGCCGGGGAGTGACGGCCACCGGCTGAGCGGCCGGCGGGGGTCCGTGCGACACGGCCTCCGTGAAGAGGCCGGCGTGACGGGTTGCGCGTCGGCCGCACCGCAGAACGCCCCCTGTGTGCTGGTGGCACACACAGGGGGCGTTTTCATGCCGCCGGGCGGCGAACTGCCGACTGCCGCTCTCCTACTCGACGGTGACGGACTTCGCGAGGTTGCGCGGCTTGTCGATGTCCCGGCCGAGCGCCAGCGCCGTGTGGTAGGCGAGGAGTTGGAGCGGGATGCCCATCAGGATCGGGTCGAGCTCGTCCTCGTTCTTCGGAACGACGATCGTGTGGTCGGCCTTCTCCTGCTCGCGGTGGGCGACGGCCAGTATGCGGCCGGAGCGGGCCTTGATCTCCTCCAGCGCGGCGCGGTTCTTCTCCAGCAGCTCGTCGTCGGGCACGATCGCGACCGTGGGCAGCGCGGGCTCGATCAGCGCGAGCGGGCCGTGCTTGAGCTCGGAGGCGGGGTAGGCCTCGGCGTGGATGTAAGAGATCTCCTTGAGCTTCAGGGAGGCCTCCAGGGCCACCGGGTAGCCGCGCACCCGGCCGATGAACATCATCGACTTGGCGTCGGCGTAGCTCTCGGCCAGCTTCTTGATTTCGTCCTCGGACTCGAGGATCTCGCTGATCTGCGCGGGCAGCTTGCGCAGGCCCTCGATGATCCGCTTGCCCTCGGCGACGGACAGGTCGCGGATGCGGCCCAGGTGCAGGGCGAGCAGGGCGAAGGCGACGACCGTGTTGGTGAAGCACTTGGTGGAGACGACGCAGACCTCGGGGCCGGCGTGGACGTACGTGCCGCCGTCGGCCTCGCGGGCGATCGCCGAGCCGACGACGTTCACGACGCCGAGGACGCGGGCGCCCTTGCGCTTGAGCTCCTGGACGGCGGCGAGCACGTCGTACGTCTCACCGGACTGCGAAACGGCGATGTAGAGCGTGTCGGGGTCCACGACCGGGTTGCGGTAGCGGAACTCCGAGGCCGGCTCGGCGTCCGCCGGGATACGGGCGAGGGACTCGATCAGTCCGGCGCCGATCAGGCCCGCGTGGTACGAGGTGCCGCAGCCGAGGATCTTCACGCGGCGGATGCCGCGCGCCTCGCGGGCGTCCAGGTTGAGGCCGCCGAGGTGCACCGTGTTGAACCGGTCGTCGATCCGGCCGCGCAGCACGCGGTCGACCGCGTCGGGCTGCTCGGAGATCTCCTTGTGCATGTACGTGTCGTGGCCGCCCATGTCGTAGGAGGCGGCCTCCCACTCCACGGTCTCCGGGGTGGCGGTCGTGGACGCGCCCGAGGTCGTGTACGTGCGGAAGTCGTCGGCCTTGAGGGTGGCCATCTCGCCGTCGTCGAGGGTGACGATCTGGCGGGTGTGGGCGACCAGGGCGGCGACGTCGGAGGCGACGAACATCTCCTTCTCGCCGATGCCGAGGACGACGGGGGAGCCGTTGCGGGCGACCACGATGCGGTCGGCGAACTCGGCGTGCATGACGGCGATGCCGTACGTGCCCTCGATCACCTTGACGGCCTCGCGGACCTTCTCCTCCAGGCTGGTGGCCTGGGAGCGGGCGATCAGGTGGGTGATGACCTCGGTGTCGGTCTCCGAGGCGAAGACGACGCCGTCGGCCTCCAGCTTGGCGCGCAGCTCGGCCGCGTTGTCCACGATGCCGTTGTGGACGACGGCGACCTTGTTCTCGGGGTCCAGGTGCGGGTGCGAGTTGATGTCGCTCGGGGCGCCGTGCGTGGCCCAGCGGGTGTGGGCGATGCCGGTGGTGCCGGCGAAGCGCTTGGGGACGCGGGCCTCGAGGTCGCGGACACGGCCCTTGGCCTTCACCATCTTCAGGGCCGCGGCCTTGGGGCTGTTGATCACCACGCCCGCCGAGTCGTACCCCCGGTACTCCAGCCGCTGCAGGCCTTCCAGCAGCAGCGGAGCCACATCACGCTTGCCGATGTAGCCGACAATTCCGCACATAAAGTTCTGCCCCTCCGTAGATCAGGTGTGTGCTCGGTGCTGACGGCCGACCGTCATCCGTAGACCATGCGGCGCAGCTGGCGGAGCGAGAGCTCCGGCGGCGCCACGGCGCGGTGCGGCAGCTCGGCCGCGATGCGCTCGAAGATGTCCGCGTTCACGGCGCCGCCCGACTGAAGCTCACGGTGGCGTCGGCGAACGAATTCCTCGGTCGTCTCGTCGAAGTACGCCAGCACGTCGAGCACCACCCGGACCGCTTCACCACGCCGGAGCGCGGTGCTGCGCACCAGATGGTCGACGAGGTCGTCGTGGGACGACAGGCGTTGTTCGAGCACCCGTAGATATTGAGGGGTGGAGGAGTCGCTTTGCAAGAATCCTGCCCGATCCCGGGCAGGAGGCCGCCTGTGCGGCATCCCGGCCGCCCTGGGGGTGTGAGGTCGAACACAAGGGCCCATCATTCCGGATGATTTCCGCCGGGAAGGGATTCTTCCCCCCGCGGGGCGAGTAAGTGGTCTACACCTTGACCGCAGTTGAGGCGCGAGGTACGCATGGTGACAGTCCGGTTGCTCTGCGCACAGTCGAGACCCCCGTTGAAGGGACCCCTGTGAGTCAGCCCAGACCGATTCCCCGACTGCTCGGTTCGCTGTTGCTTCTCGCGGCGGCCACCTTGTCGGGCGTCGCGGCCTCCGCGCTCGCGGCCACGCCCGCCCAGGCCGCCGAGCCCGTCCGTCCGCTAGGCCAGACCGTTCCCGTACCCGCCTCCGTCGTGCCGGGCGGTGCGCCCTTCACGCTCACCGCCCAGACCCGCATCCGCACCGACAACTCCGACGAGGTGCGCGCCATCGGCGACCGCCTCGCCGAGGTGCTGCGCCCCTCCACCGGCTACGCGCTGCCCGTCACCGACCGTCCCTCGCCCGGCGCCATCAGGCTGCGGCTGAGCGGAGGGGACAGCGCGCTCGGCGAGGAGGGCTACCGGCTGCAGTCCTCGCCCGGCGCGCTCACCATCACCGCGCACCGCCCCGCGGGCCTCTTCCGCGGCGTGCAGACCCTGCGCCAGCTGCTGCCCTCGCGGGTGGAGGAGGACACCCGTCAGCCCGGTCCCTGGCGGGTCGCGGGCGGCACGGTCACCGACAGCCCGCGCTTCGCCCACCGCGGCGCCATGCTCGACGTCTCACGGCACTTCCTCACCGTGGACCAGGTCAAGCGTTACCTCGACCACATCTCCCTCTACAAGATCAACAAGCTGCATCTCCATCTCTCCGACGACCAGGGCTGGCGCATCGCCATCGACTCCTGGCCGCGGCTGGCCACCTACGGCGGCTCCACCCAGGTCGGCGGCGGCCCGGGCGGCTACTACACGAAGGCCCAGTACAAGGAGATCGTGCGCTACGCGGCCGCCCGCTATGTCGAGGTCGTGCCGGAGATCGACATGCCCGGCCACACCAACGCGGCCCTCGCCTCGTACGCCGAGCTCAACTGCGACGGCGTGGCGCCGCCCCTCTACACGGGCACGGCGGTCGGCTTCAGCTCCCTGTGCGTCCCGAAGGCCGTCACCTACGACTTCGTCGACGACGTCGTCCGGGAGATCGCCGCGCTCACGCCCGGCAGGTACATCCACATCGGCGGGGACGAGGCGCACTCCACCAGTCGCGCCGACTACGTGGCGTTCATGAACCGCGTACAGCCGATCGTGGCCAGGTACGGCAAGACCGTCATCGGCTGGCACCAGCTGACCGGCGCCACACCGGCCAAGGGCGCAATCGCCCAGTACTGGGGCTTGGACGGCACCAGCCAGGCCGAGAAGGCGCAGGTCGTCAGGGCCGCGAAGAACGGCACCCGGCTGATCCTGTCGCCCGCCGACCGGATCTACCTCGACATGAAGTACAACAAGGACACGAAGCTGGGCCTGTCCTGGGCCGGTTACGTCGAGGTCCGGCGCTCCTACGACTGGGACCCGGGCGCCTATCTGGCAGGCGCACCCGCGAGCGCGATCGCGGGTGTCGAGGCGCCGCTGTGGACGGAGACCATCTCCAGCAACGAGCACATCGACCACATGGCGTTCCCGCGCCTGCCCGGTGTCGCCGAACTCGGCTGGTCGCCCGCGGCGACCCACGACTGGGAGGACTACAAGGTCCGGCTCGCGGCGCAGGGCCCGCGGATGGACGCGCTGGGCATCGACTACTACCGCTCGGCGCAGGTTCCCTGGCCTGCGACACGGTGATCTGATGACGGGCCCCCCGTGGGACCGTCCTCGGGGCGCCCGCCGTTTCAGGGGCCGGATCCGTGTCCGGTGTCTCCCGGCGGGGGCTCCGCCCCCGCGCCCCTGCTCCTCAATCGCCGGAGGGGCTTGAATGCCCACGCCGTCGGCGGCCGGTCGCAGGCCGATGCGGCCCGTGGTCCGAGGCGATCGGCGCCTACGCGGAATCGGGCTGCCCGCGCAGACCGTCCTCGCTCAGGCCCTGCTTCCAGTAGCCGACGAACGTCCCCCGCCGGCGGTCCAGCCCGCGGTCGTCCACCAGGTGGCGCCGCAGGGACTTCACGCTGCCCGCCTCGCCCGCGAGCCACGCGTACGCAGCGCCCTCGGGCAACTCGGCGGCGGCGACGGACTCCAGCGCGGGCGGAGCGTTCTCCTCCCGCACCAGCCAGGTGATGTCGGCGTCCGCGTCGGTGGCGAGCGGCATACGGTCGCCGGCGTGCGCCACCTCCAGCCACACCTTGGCCTTCATGCCCGCGCGGGATGACCTGGCCGGCCGAGCCGCCGGAGCCGTGCCATACGTGCGGCCGGCGGACGGCACACGAACGCGCGCGACCGCCCTCAAGCAGATCGCGCGCGCGTGTGCCGGATGCGTCAGCCGGTGAGGCCCAACTCCCGTGAGATCAGCATCCTCTGGACCTCACTCGTGCCCTCGCCGATCTCAAGGATCTTGGAGTCGCGCCACATCCGGGCGACCGGATACTCGTTCATGAAGCCGTAGCCGCCGTGGATCTGAGTCGCCTCACGGGCGTTGTCCACCGCCACCGTCGAGGAGTACAGCTTGGCGATCGCCGCCTCCTTCTTGAACGGCTCGCCCGTCACCAGCCGGGATGCCGCGTCGCGCCAGCCGACCCGCGCCATGTGCGCGCGCATCTCCATGTCCGCGATCTTGAACTGGATGGCCTGGTTGTCGCCGATCGGCCGACCGAAGGCGTGACGTTCCTTCGCGTACTTCACGGACTCGTCCACACAGCCCTGCGCCAGACCCGTCGCCAGCGCCGAGATCGCGATCCGGCCCTCGTCGAGGATGCGCAGGAACTGGGCGTAGCCCCGGCCCTCCTCGCCCAGCAGGTTGGCGAGCGGGACGCGGACGTCGGAGAACGACAGCTCACGGGTGTCCGAGGCGTTCCACCCCACCTTGGAGTAGGGGGCGGCGACCGTGAAGCCCGGCGTACCGGACGGGACGATGATGGCGGAGATCTCCGGGCGGCCGTCGGCCTTGCGGTCCGTCACCGCCGTCACCGTCACCAGGCCCGTGATGTCCGTGCCGGAGTTGGTGATGAAGCACTTGGAGCCGTTGATGACCCACTCGTCGCCGTCGCGCACGGCCGTCGTCCTCGTGCCGCCCGCGTCCGAACCGCAGTCCGGCTCGGTCAGCCCGAACGCGCCCAGCAGCTCGCCCGAGCACAGCCGGGGCAGCCACTGTCGCTTCTGCTCCTCGGTGCCGAAGCGGTAGACGGGCATCGCACCCAGCGAGACCCCGGCCTCCAGGGTGATGGCCACGGAGGAGTCGACGCGGGCCAGCTCCTCCAGGGCGATGCCGAGGGCGAGGTAGTCACCGCCCATGCCGCCGTACTCCTCCGGGAACGGCAGCCCGAACAGGCCCATGCGGCCCATCTCGCGGACGATCTCGTAGGGGAACTCGTGGCGCTCGTAGAAGTCGCCGATCTTCGGCGCTATCACATCGTGCGCGAACTCCTCGACCGTGCGGCGGAGTTCCTCGTGCTCGGCGGAGAGCCGGTGGTCCAGGGACATCGGGGTGTCACTCCTTGTGGGAGAGGGCGCGGACGGTACGGGACGGGCTGGGACGGCCCAGCTGTTCGGCCATCCACACGCTGGTGGCGGTGAGCCGGCCGAGGTCGACCCCGGTCTCGATGCCGAGGCCGTCGAGCATCCACACGAGGTCTTCGGTGGCGAGATTTCCGGTGGCGCTCTTCGCGTACGGGCAGCCGCCGAGGCCGCCGGCGGAGGCGTCCACCGTGCTCACGCCGCACTGGAGTGCGGCGAGGGTGTTGGCCAGTGCCTGGCCGTAGGTGTCGTGGAAGTGGACCGCGATCCTGCTGCTCGGCACGCCCTTGTCGTGCAGCGCGGTGAGCAGCGCGCGCACATGGCCGGCCGTGGCCACGCCGATCGTGTCGCCGAGGCTGAGCTCGTCGCAGCCCATGTCGATCAGGCGCCGGCACACCGTGACGACCTGCTCGACGGGAACCGGTCCCTCCCACGGGTCGCCGAAGCACATCGACAGGTAGCCGCGCACCCGCAGGCCGTGCTCGACGGCCCTGGTGACGACCGGTGCGAACATGGCGAGCGCCTCGTCGACCGTGCGGTTGAGATTGGCCTTGGCGAACGACTCCGTGGCGCTGGCGAACACGGCGATCTCACGGGCCCCGAGCCCCAGGGCCCGGTCCAGGCCGCGGTCGTTGGGCACGAGAACCGGCAGCCGCACGCCGGGCAGGTCGCCGACCATCGGGAACAACTGCTCGGCGTCCGCCAGTTGGGGAACCCACTTCGGGTGGACGAAGCTGGTCGCCTCCACGGTGGTGAGCCCGGCGGCGGCCAGCCGGCGGATGAACTCCGCCTTGACCTCCACAGGCACCACCGACTTCTCGTTCTGCAGGCCGTCGCGGGGGCCGACCTCATGGATGCGCACGCGCGGAGGGAGGCCGGGGGCCCGCACCGTCATGGGCAGCCCTTCGGTGCCGGTCATGCCTGCGTCTCCTCGCCGGTCTCGTCCGGGGTGACCACGGCGAGAACCTGGTCCATGGCGACGGTCGAGCCCGCGGTGACGTCGAGCTCGGTGACCGTGCCGGCGTGCGGGGCGGAGATGACGTGCTCCATCTTCATCGCCTCCACCACCAGCAGGCTCTGGCCCGCCGTCACCACATCGCCGACGGCCACCTTGACGACGGTGACGGTGCCGGGCATCGGCGCGGCCAGGGTGTCCACGCCGCTGTGCGCGGTCCCGCTGAGGGCCGCCTCGACGGGGTCGTGGTCCAGCACGTGCCAGGAGTCGCCGTCCCGGCCGAGCCAGTCGCCCGCGCGGTGGAAGGTGTGTGTGACGCCGTGCACCTCGACGGCGACCGTGTCCTTTTCGACCCGGGGCGCCGCCTGGCGCCTCACGGTGTGGGTGACGGGATCACCTCCCGGCACGCGCAGGGAGAAGACGAGCGGGGCCGCTTCGCCGCCCATCCGCCAGCCGCTCGGCACCGAGAAGGGGTCCGTCCAGCCCTTGGCGCGGCCGTGGTCGGCCGGGCCGGGGGGCGTTGGCGGCTGATCTCCGGTGGTGGGTTTCCACGGGGCCGACGTCTGCCCCGTGGCCGGGGGCGCCAGCTCGGCAGCCCGCACGGCCGCCGCCGCCTCGTACACCTCGTCCGGCACCCCGCCGGGAACGAGCGCGTCCGCCTCCCGCTCCACGAGACCCGTGTCCATCTCCCCCGAGACGACCGCCGGATGGGCGAGCAGGCGGCGCAGGAACCCGGCGTTCGTCGGGACGCCCAGCGTCACCGTCTCCGCGAGGGCCGCCCGCAGCTTGCGCAGGGCGGTGGCGCGGTCGGGGCCGTACGCGATGACCTTGGAGAGCATCGGGTCGTACAGGCTGCTGACCTCCAGGCCCTCGGTCAGGCCCGAATCCGTGCGCACCCCGTCGCCCTGGGGCTCGTGGAGGCGCAGGACCGTGCCGCCGGAGGGCAGGAAGCCACGCGAGGGGTCCTCGGCGCAGACACGGGCCTCGACCGCGTGGCCCGTGAGGGTGATGTCGTCCTGCCCGAAGGACAGGTGCTCGCCCGCCGCGACCCGCAGCTGCCACTCCACCAGGTCGACACCGGTGATGAACTCGGTGACGGGATGCTCGACCTGGAGACGGGTGTTCATCTCCATGAAGTAGTACTGCGAAGGGTCGGTGCCCGGGACGATGAACTCCACCGTGCCCGCGCCCCGGTAGCCGCAGGAACGGGCCGCCTGCACGGCCGCCTCGCCCATCGCGGCACGCGTCGCCTCGTCCAGCAGGACGGACGGCGCCTCCTCGATGATCTTCTGGTGGCGGCGCTGGAGAGAGCACTCGCGCTCGCCGAGGTGCACCACATTGCCGTGACCGTCGGCCAGTACCTGGATCTCGATGTGCCGGGGCCGGTCGATCCAGCGCTCGACGAGCAGCGTGTCGTCGCCGAAGGAGGCACGGGCCTCGCGCCGCGCGGCCGCGATCTCGTCGAGGAGCGCCGACTCGACGCGGGTGAGGCGCATGCCCTTGCCGCCGCCGCCCGCCGACGGCTTGAGCAGGACCGGCATGCCGATCTCGCGGGCGGCCGCGGCCAGTTCGTCGTCGCTGAGACCGCTGCCCGAGGAGCCGGGGACGACCGGGACGCCGGCTCCCTTCACGGTCTCCTTGGCCCGGATCTTGTCGCCCATCAGGGAGATCGCGGACGCCGGCGGGCCGATGAACACGAGGCCGGCCTCGGCGCACGCCTGGGCGAAGCCCGCGTTCTCCGCGAGGAAGCCGTAGCCGGGGTGGACGGCCTGGGCGCCGGTGCGCGCGGCGGCGTCCAGCAGGCGGTCGATCGAGAGGTAGCTCTCGGCGGCCGGCGCGGGTCCGATACGGACCGCGGTGTCCGCCTCGCGCACATGGCGGGCACCGGCGTCCGCATCGCTGAAGACGGCCACGGAGCGCACGCCGAGGGCCCGCAGGGTGCGGATGACCCGTACCGCGATCTCGCCGCGGTTGGCGACCAGAACGGTGTCGAACATCGTCATCGTGAAGGTCCCTCACATCCGGAAGACACCGAAGCCGGCGTCCCCCAACGGCGCGTTGGCGCAGGCGGTCAGGGCCAGACCCAGCACCTGCCGGGTGTCCATCGGGTCGATCACGCCGTCGTCCCACAGGCGGGCCGTCGCGTAGTAGGCGTTGCCCTGCTGCTCGTACTGGGCGCGGATCGGGTCCTTGAAGGCCTCTTCCTCCGCGGCGGACCACTGCTCGCCGCGGCCCTCCAGCTGGTCCCGCTTGACCGTGGCCAGGACGGACGCGGCCTGTTCGCCGCCCATGACCGAGATCTTCGCGTTCGGCCACATCCACAGGAAGCGCGGGCCGTAGGCCCGGCCGCACATCGAGTAGTTGCCCGCGCCGTAGGAACCGCCGACGACGACCGTCAGCTTCGGCACCCGCGTGCACGCCACGGCCGTGACCATCTTGGCTCCGTGCTTGGCGATGCCGCCGGCCTCGTAGTCCTTGCCGACCATGAAGCCGGAGATGTTCTGCAGGAAGAGCAGGGGGATACCGCGCTGGTCGCACAGCTCGATGAAGTGCGCGCCCTTCTGCGCGGACTCGGCGAACAGGATGCCGTTGTTGGCGACGATGCCGACCGGGTGGCCGTGGATCCGGGCGAAGCCGGTGACCAGCGTCTGCCCGAACTCCGACTTGAACTCGGCGAACCGGGAGCCGTCCGTGATCCGGGCGATGACCTCCCGCACGTCGTACGGCGTGCGGGAGTCGACCGGGACGGCGCCGTACAACCCGGCGGGGTCGACCTTGGGCTCCTCGGCCGGCTCCACGGACCAGGGGAGCGGGCCGCGCTCGGGGAGGGTCGCGACGATGGTGCGCACGATCCGCAGCGCGTGGGCGTCGTCCTCGGCGAGATGGTCGGTGACGCCGGAGACGCGGGAGTGGACCTCGCCGCCGCCGAGCTCCTCGGCGGTGACGACCTCGCCGGTCGCCGCCTTCACCAGTGGCGGGCCGCCGAGGAAGATGGTGCCCTGGTTGCGCACGATCACGGCCTCGTCGCTCATGGCGGGCACATATGCCCCGCCCGCGGTGCAGGAACCGAGCACCGCCGCGATCTGGGGGATGCCGGCGCCGGACATCCGGGCCTGGTTGTAGAAGATCCGGCCGAAGTGCTCACGGTCGGGGAAGACCTCGTCCTGCATCGGCAGGAACGCGCCGCCGGAGTCCACGAGGTACACGCAGGGCAGCCGGTTCTCCAGCGCCACTTCCTGTGCGCGCAAGTGCTTCTTGACCGTCATCGGGTAGTAAGTGCCGCCCTTGACGGTGGCGTCATTGGCCACGACCACGACCTCACGGCCGCTGACCCGCCCGATCCCGGCGATCACCCCGGCCGCCGGGGCCTGTCCGTCGTACATTCCCTCGGCCGCCAGCGGAGCGAGCTCCAGGAACGGCGAGCCGGGGTCGAGAAGGGTGTCCACGCGGTCCCGCGGAAGCAGCTTCCCGCGCGCCGTGTGGCGGGCGCGCGCCTTCTCGCCGCCGCCGAGGCGGGCTGCCGCCAGGCGAGAGCGCAGACCGTCGGCGAGCTCCTGGTGTGCCGCCTCGTTGGCCTGCCAGGCCTCGGACGCCGGGTCTGCGGCGCTCGCCAGCACTGGTGCCTGCTGCATTGCTCGAGCTCCCTTGCTCGGTTAATGAGCGTTAACGTGTTTCCTCAAGGTTAACGACCGCTAACGGCCCTGTCTAGAATGAATTCCCATGAGCACCAGGACCTCGGCCCCGACGCGCCGCGAGCAGATCCTCAAGGAGGCCGCGCGCCTCTTCGCCGAGCGCGGCTTCCACGGCGTGGGAGTCGACGAGATAGGGGCCGCGGTGGGCATCAGCGGCCCCGGCCTCTACCGCCACTTCCCCGGCAAGGATGCGATGCTCGCGGAGCTGCTCGTGGGCATCAGCGAGCGTCTCCTGAGCGGTGGCCGACTGCGGGTCGAGGAGGCGTCGGCGAGCCCGGACGCGGTCCTGGAGTCCCTGATCGACGGCCACATCGACTTCGCGCTCGACGACCGCCCGCTGATCACTCTGCACGACCGGGAGCTGGACCGCCTGCGGGACAGCGACCGCAAGCTGGTGCGCCAGTTGCAGCGCCAGTACGTGGAGCTGTGGGTCACGGTGGTGCGAGAGCTGCACCCGGAGGTGGTGGAGTCGGAGGCGAGGACGGCCGTGCACGCGGTGTTCGGCCTGCTCAACTCGACGCCCCACCTTGGTGCGAACGGAGGCGGCCCCCTGGGCCGCGCGGCGACGGAGTCCCTGCTCAGGCGGCTGGCGCACGGGGCGTTCGCGGCGCTGGGGCCGCTGGGGGCGCGGTAGCGCGGGCGGCGGGGGTCTCGGTGGTGCCGGGCGGCAGCTCTGCGGGGCCGTAGAGGCGGCCGTAGCGGAATCGGGGGATCCGGTCGGGGGCGCACTGTGAGGGTGTAGGCGGAGTCGGAGAGTCCGGTCCGCGGCATGTCCGTGGTACGGGCGTAGCGGAATCGGAGGGTCCGTCCGGGGCATGTCCCTGGGGGCGTAGCGGAGTCCGAGAGTCCGTTGCGCCGCACGTCCGGCGGACGAGACGGTGGGTCCTCTCCTCGCACGCCACGGCAGAATGGGGCCCATGCCGATACCCAGCCGCGCCGCTCTTGTCGACCATCTCGTCCGCTCACGTATCGCCGGAGACGTCGCCACCCCTCGCGACAACAATCTCTCCCACTACCGCAGACTCGCCAACGGCGACCGGCACTACTGGCTCGGCCTGGAGCTCGGCGACCGCTGGAGCGACGAGCAGGACGTGCTGGCGGTCATGGCCGAGCGGTGCGGCGTCAGCGACGACCCCCAGCACCGGCAGGGCCAGGACACCATCGACCCCGAGCTGACCGTCGATGCCCTGGAGCGCATGGCCGCCCGCCTGCGCAAGGCCGCCGACGCCCACGAGCGCGTGCTGTTCGCGACCGGTCACCCCGGCGGCCTGCTCGACGTCCACCGGCAGACCGCCGCCGCGCTGCGGGCCGCGGGCTGCGACATCGTACGGATCCCGGGCGGGCTGATGGCCGACGAGGGCATGGTGTTCCAGTTCGCCGACGTCGCCATGCTGGAGCGCGGCGCGACCCTGTGGCACACCCACTCGCCGGCGCCGATGGCGGCGATCCTCGACGGTCTGGCGCGCGAGGGCCGGCCGCTGCCCGACCTGGTGGTGGCCGACCACGGCTGGGCGGGCTGCGCGGGCCAGCGCGGCATCGACGCCGTCGGCTACGCGGACTGCAACGACCCGGCGCTGTTCATCGCCGAGGCCGAGGGCACGCTCCAGGTGACGGTTCCGCTCGACGACCATGTGACCGACCCGCGGTTCTACGACCCGATGACGGCCTACCTGCTGGACGCGGCGGGGCTCGAGCCGGCCGCCTGAACCCCGGGCGCGGGGCCGCGGGGGCACGAGGTCGTGGGGTGGCGGGCTTGTGGGGTGGCGGGGCGGTGGGGCCCCGGGGCTTCAGGGCCTCGGGGTCTCAGTCACGCCACGTGCCGCGTACGACGCCGTAGGTGCCGACGAGCAGCATCAGCGTCAGTGCGCCCCGCAGCGCGAGCCCGAGGCCGTAACGCACGCCCCCGGTGTGGCCGATCCACCAGTCGCGGGCGACGATCAGCAGCAGCACACTGCCGACGATCAGCGCGCCACCGCCGACGGCCCACAGCGCCCGCGCGGCGGGCGACGCCCTCGCCCAGGCGCCGGTCCCGGCCGCGTCGTGCGACGACGGGTCGTCGTACGACGGTTCCTCCTCGGCCGGTGGCGGCGCGCTCACTGCTATCCGTTCCCTTCGTGGGCCGACTCGGCGGCCCGACTCGGTGTCCGGGGCAGCGTTGGCCCGGGGGCTGGTCGACCCCCGGGGATCCGGGCGGTCGCTTGTGGCGTCCTAGGATCTGCAACCAGGCTCGCAGCAGCGGCCGCTGCATCGCTCAGACTCCAGGACGACCTTTGCCCTACGACTTGAGGCCGGTGCGTGTCCTCGTCGTCGACGACGAGGAGCTCGTACGCACCGCACTCCAGCAGGTTCTCGGCTCGGCCGACGGCGTGACCGTCGTCGGGACCTGCGACGGCCCCGACGCCGTCGACGCCGTACGCGACCTCGCACCCGATCTCGTCCTGCTGGACATCGACATGCCTTCCGTGCCCGGCTTCGACGTGCTGCGCACGCTCAGGGGCGTGTCCCGGCCGCCCGCCGTCGCGATGCTCACCGCCCTCGACACGGCGGACCACGTGGAACGCGCCCTGCGCGAGGGCGCGGCCGGCTTCCTGCTCAAGACCACCGAGCCGCGGGTCTTCGTCGAGGCAGTGCGCCTGCTCGCCGTGGGCGGCGTGGTCTGCACACCGCCCGGCAGCGCGGAGGCACTCTCCCGGTACGCGGCCTCGGCCCCCGTGCCGCCGGTCCCGGACCGCGTCGATGCTCTCGATCACCTCACTGCCCGCGAACGGGACGTCCTCGCGCTGATCGCCGCCGGCCTGTCCAACGCGGACATCGCGGCCCACCTCGGCATGGGCGTGACGACGGTCAAGACCCACATCGGCGCACTGAAGCGGAAACTGGCGGTCGGCAGCCGGGTCGCGCTGGCGTCCGTGGTGCACCGGTCGGCCGCGCCGTGAGACCCGGCCTGCCGCCCCCTGGCCGCCGAGACGGCGCCGTCGGCCCGGGGGTCGCCCGCCCGCGCTTCGGCCGTTCGTGGCTCACCCGCCCGCGCCCAGGTCGTCCGAGCCTCGGCTGTCGGCTCGGCCGGCTGGGCGGCGCCACGGTGGCCGTGGAGGGCCTGGTCGTGGCCGCCGCCCTCGCCGAAGCGCTGGCCACCCGTCACTGGCTCACCGGCTGGATGGTCTGGATCGCGTCGGCGGTGGCCGTGGCGCTTCCGCTGCGGCGGCGTTTCCCCCGTCCCTTCATGCTGCTCGCCCTGCCGACGCTGGCCACCGGTGTGCTGTGGATCCCGGCGATGGCTGCCCTGCATGCCGTCGCCGCGTCCGAACGGCGCCGCATCGAGGTGGTCGCCTCGGCGGGTGCGGTTGCCGTCGTGTCCTTCGTGCCGTGGCAGCACATGGACGACTACTCCTGGTCCCTGCCCGACGTCACGCTCGGCATCCTGCTCTCGGGACTGCTGGCCGTCGCGCCCGCCGCCCTCGGCCTGCTCGGCCGTGCGCGCGCCGAACTCGCCTGCCGCCTCGCCGAACTGGCCCTCTCCCGTGAGCGTGAGCGCCGGTACGCCGCCGAACAGGCCACGCAGCGGGAACGCGAACGGCTGGCCCGCGACGTGCACGACACCGCCGCCCACCACCTGAGCCTGATCAGCCTGCGCTGCAGCGGACTCGCCGCGGCCGCCGACACCGTCCGGTACCGGGAGGAGGCCGCCGCGCTCGGCGAACTCAGCCGCCGGGCCGCGACCGACCTGCGCCGGGCCATCCGCCACGAAGGCCCCGGCTTCGCACAGCTGCCGGAACTGCTCGATGCGGCACGCGACCTGGTGGACTCGGTGCACCTGGATCCCGGCGACTGCGCTCCGGCGGTCCAGCACGCCGCCTACCGCATCGTCCAGGAGGGCCTCACCAACATCCGCCGCCACGCCCCCGGCGCCCGGGCCAGGGTGACGGTGCGCCGCACCGGCCACTCCCTGCTGGTCTGCGTCCACAACGGCCCGCCGCCCGCAGCCTGCGCACCCCCCGACCCCGGCGGCCACGGCCTGACGGGCCTGCGCACCCGCGCGGCGGCCCTCGGCGGCACATTCACGTCCGGCCCGACCCCCGAAGGCGGCTTCGCCCTCGCCGCGACGCTGCCGGTGCCGGCGGCGCTCTGTTCCGGAGCTGAGCCGCCCGTGATGGGGCGGGAGTAGTCAACCGGTGACGCATCCTGCGTCGTGGAGCCCGGTGGCACCGGGGTCGACGCTGCCGCTGTTCGCCCGCCTCGCGCCGGTTCTCGACGCGGCGCTCGGCGTTGAGCTGAAGGTGACACCTCCGCGTGTGCCCTTCACGGCCCACACCCCGGTCCACAGCCCCGTTTCACAGCCCACACCCCGGCGGCCTGCGCGCCTCGTCAGTGCGGGACGCGGACCACGCCCTCCTGGATGACGGAGATCGCCAGCCGCCCGTCCTGGGTCCAGATGCGGGCCTGGCCCAGGCCCCGGCCGCCAGACGCGGACGGGGACTCCTGGTCGTACAGCAGCCACTCGTCGGCGCGGAAGGGGCGGTGGAACCACATCGCGTGGTCCAGTGACGCGCCGACGACGTCGCCGACCGCCCAGCCGCCGCGCCCGTGCGCGAGCAGCACCGAGTCGAGCAGCGTCATGTCGGAGACGTACGTGGCGAGTACGACATGCAGGAGCGGGTCGTCGGCCAGCTTGCCGTTGGTGCGGAACCAAACCTGGGAGTGCGGTTCGCGGGGCTCGCCGAACTTGCCGTACGGCGGCTCGTCGACATAGCGCAGGTCGACCGCCTGGCGTGCCTCTAGGAACCTCTCGACGACCGCCGGGTCGAGATGGTCGTACCCGCGCAGGCGCTCCGGCGAGGTGGGAAGCGTCTCCGGGTCGGGCGCGGGCGGCATCGGGGTCTGGTGGTCCAGGCCCTCCTCGTATGTCTGGAAGGACGCCGACAGGGCGAAGATCGGCTTGCCGTGCTGGACCGCGACGACGCGGCGCGTGGTGAAGGAGCGGCCGTCGCGCATGCGGTCGACGCTGTAGACGATGGGCGCGCCCGGGTCGCCCATGCGCAGGAAGTACGCGTGGAGGGAGTGGGCGTGGCGGTCCTCGGGGGCCGTACGCCCGGCGGCGACCAGCGCCTGGGCCGCGACCTGACCGCCGAAGACGCGCGGGACGACGGCGGAGCGGGACTGGCCGCGAAAGATGTTCTCCTCGATCTGCTCCAGGTCGAGCAGATCGAGGAGACCCTGTAGTGCCTCGTTCATGGCACCTTTTCTACTGTGCGGATTTCCGGGACTTACAGGCCCATGTCCTTCGCGATGATCGACTTCATGATCTCGCTGGTACCGCCGTAGATGCGGTTGACGCGGTTGTCCGCGTACAGGCGGGCGATCGGGTACTCGTTCATGAAGCCGTAGCCGCCGTGCAGCTGCAGGCAGCGGTCGATCACCCGGTGCGCGACCTCGGTGCAGAAGAGCTTCGCGGACGCGGCCTCGGCCGGGGTCAGCTCGCCCGCGTCGAGGGCCTCCAGCGCGCGGTCGGCGACGGCCTCGGCGGCGTCCACCTCGGCCTGGCAGGCGGCCAGCTCGAACTTGGTGTTCTGGAAGGCGGCGACCGGCTTGCCGAAGACCGTGCGCTCCTGGACGTACTCCTTGGCGAACCGCACGGCGGCCTTGGCCTGCGCGTAGGCGCCGAAGGCGATGCCCCAGCGCTCGGAGGCCAGGTTGTGGCCGAGGTAGTAGAAGCCCTTGTTCTCCTCGCCGAGCAGGTCCTCGACCGGAACCTTCACGTCGACGAACGCCAGCTCGGCGGTGTCGGAGGTCTTCAGGCCGAGCTTGTCGAGCTTGCGGCCGACGGAGTAGCCCTCGGACTTGGTGTCCACGGCGAAGAGGGAGATGCCGTGGCGGCGGTCCTCGGCGCTGGGCGCGTCCGTGCGGGCGCAGACGATCACGCGGTCGGCGTGCACGCCGCCGGTGATGAAGGTCTTGGCACCGTTGAGGACGTAGTGGGTGCCGTCCTCGGAGAGCTTGGCGGTGGTCTTCATGCCCGCGAGGTCGGAGCCGGTGCCCGGCTCGGTCATCGCCAGTGCCCACATCTCCTCACCGGAGACGAACTTCGGCAGGAACCGCTTCTTCTGCTCGTCGGTGGCGAGCATCTTGATGTACGGCAGGCCGAGCAGCACATGCACGCCGGAGCCACCGAACTGGACGCCGGCACGGGAGGTCTCCTCGTACATCACGGCCTCGAACTTGTACGAGTTGATGCCGGCGCCGCCGTACTCCTCGTCGACGCGGATGCCGAAGACGCCGAGCTCGGCGAGCTTGTAGTAGAAGTCGCGGGGCGCCTGGCCCGCCGCGAACCACTCGTCGTAGACGGGGACGACCTCGGCCTCGATGAAGGCGCGGATGGTGTCCCGGAACGCCTCGTGGTCCTCGTTGAATACGGTCCGGCGCACGGACGCCTCCTCGTGACTGGGTACGACAATGTCTAAGCGCTTGCTCAGAGCCACAAGTTACCCGGCGGTTGTTGAAACTGTCCAGAGTGATGCTGCGCACGCAGAGAGCCCGCCGTCGCGCCCCCGTCCGCCGAAGCGGCGCTCCGTCCCTTGTTGCTGCGCTCACCGCCCAGGTGGGACAGGACCGACGGGCTGCGGCACGCCGACTACTGGGCCGGTGTGCCGCCAGGAGACCGGCCCCGACACCGAGATGGCCCCCGTGCGCTTCAGGCTCCCGCCGGGTGACCGGGACCGTCTTCGCGGCTCGCTCAGGCCGACGGCTCGTCGCCGTCGTAGGCCGCCAGTGCCGCCTGGCGAAAATCGAGCAGTTCGACCAGGTCCTGTGGGGTCAGGTGTTCCTGGGCCAGCTTCACCGTCGCCCGGCCCTCCGTCGCCGCTCACCCGTGGCGGGCCCGCTTGTTTGCTCTGCGGCGGCGCCCATGGCCGGTCAACGTCTCCAGAGGAGGCGCGGACCAGTGGGCGGCCCTGTCGCGGAGGGATATCGAGGAAGATCTCATGCACCGCTACAAGGGCCCAACGCAAGCCGATGTCCCCAGTGACCATTACCCTGGCCGCGGAGAGGGGGCAGCATGCTGCTGAGATTCCGCACAGCGAACGTTCGGTCACTGCGCGACGAGCAGGAGCTGACGTTCGTCGCGTCCGACGACGAGCCGAATGCGGCAGCGCGGCCGGTCGAGCTCGCCGGCAGCCGTTCGCTTGCGGTGCTGCCATTGATCGGCATCTTCGGCGCCAACGCCTCGGGCAAGTCGAACGTGCTGGCCGCCATGACCGACATGCGGTCCGCTGTCCTGAACTCGTACGCCCGCTGGGCGTCGTTCGACGGCACCGCCCGCACGCCCTTCGCGCTGGACGTCAAGGAAGGCGAGGAGCCCAGCTTCTTCGAGGCGGACCTCGTTCTCGACGATGTGCGATGGACGTACGGCTTCGAGCTGGGGACCGACCGCGTCGAGTCGGAGTGGCTTCACAGCTATCCGCGCGGCCATCGCCAGGTGTGGCTCGACCGTGAGGCCTCGCGCGACAAGGTCTACGACTGGCCGGGCAGTCGTGTGAAGGACCGAGCTCAGTTGGAGCGGAGGACGCGCCCCAACGCACTGCTGCTGTCCACGGCCGGTACGGACAACCACCCACAGCTGTCGCCTCTCTTCCACTGGTTCCGCCGCAATCTGTGGTTGATCAATCCGGAGGACGAGCGCACACAGCGAGAGGCGTTCACGACGAGGGAACTGTCGGGCAGCCGCGCGCGCCGCATCAACGAGCTGCTGCGGGTCGCCGATCTCGGCATCACGGGGGCGGAAGTTGTTCAGGAGGGCAAAGACCGCCCCACGGTCAGACTGACCCATCGTTCCGCCGCCGGAGAAGTCGCGTTCGACTGGCGGCACGAATCCTTCGGCACCCGCTCCTGGTTTGCCCTCCTCGGCCCGCTCCTTCTGGCCCTGGACGAGGGCGCCGTACTGCTCGTGGACGAGCTGGACTCCAGCCTCCACCCGCGTTTCGCCGCCGAGGTCGTCCGGCTCTTCCACGATCCGCAGGCCAATCCCAAGGGTGCGCAGCTCGTCTTCACCTCCCACGATCCGTCCGTGCTCACCACACCGAGCGGCGGCCGTCTGCTGGAGCCCGGCCAGGTGTGGCTGACGGAGAAGGACCAGGACGGCGCCACCGACCTTTACCCGCTGACCGCTGCGTCCCCGGGGGAGGACGAGGACCTGATGAAGTCCTACCTGGCCGGCGCTTTCGGTGCTGTTCCCTCCCTTCTGGAGGGACAGATCGCCCGTCGGCTGCTGGCAGCGAACGAACGGGAACGAGAGCACGAGGCGGAGCGGAGCGGCAGCTGATGGCGCGCACGAGGGGGAAGGACTCGCTGGGCCCTGCGAACAAGGGCAGCCGGCGACGCAAGGTCGTGCACGTCTTCACCGAGGGCAGGGTGACGGAACCCGAGTACATCAAGATCGTGAAGGAACGGGCCGGCGTGACGGGCATCGAGGTCCGCATCGCGAACGCGTCCGCTCCTGGTTCGCAACGCAAGCCGATCAAGCTGGTCGAGGCAGCGGTCCGGCTCATGCGCGAGGAGACCCGGGCAGCCAAGCGCGCCAAGTTGGCCGAGGCTTTCTGGCCCGCGGTGTGGTGTCTGTTCGACAGGGACGAGCACCAGCAGATCACGGACGCCTTCAAGCTGGCCGAGGAGGGCGGTGTCGAAGTCGCCTTCTCCCATCCCTGCTTCGAGGTGTGGCGCGTGCTCCACCACAAGGCGGTGACCGGTACCTTCGGCGGCAGCTGCGACATGGCCGCCGACCGGCTGCCGTTCGCGGGAAGCACCACGAACATCAAGACGGTGCTGCCGGAGCAGATCCCCGTGGGCAGTTTTGCCGAGGCGAAGAAGCGGGCGCTGAAGATGAACGCTGCTCACGAGGCACATGTGCCGAAGGTGCTGCGCGACCCGTACACGGACGTCTTCGAGTTCGTCGAGAAGGCGCTCGGGATCACCTCCTACTGACGGAAAACGACCGGTTCGAGGGAACGGTTATCACCTCGGCCCCGGTCGCCGTAGGGTTCCTACGTCATATCGGGTCGTAGGGAAGACGGATACGTGGCCAAGCTCACGCTCGCGCAGTTGGAGCGCCATCTCTTCGCCGCCGCGGACATCCTCCGCGGCACGATGGACGCCTCCGAGTACAAGGACTACATCTTCGGCCTGCTGTTCCTGAAGCGGGCGAACGACGAGTTCGAGGCGGCGCGGGAGCGGATCAAGGAGCAGGCGGCGAACGATCTCGGCCTGTCCGGGGAGCTGCTGGAGAGCTACCTGGAAGATGCTGCTCCGTACAGCGAGCGGGATGTGCTCTTCGTCCCGAAGAATGCCCGATGGAAGTGGATCTCCTCCGGCACCCACAACATCAACGAGGAGCGGCTGCGTCCCGCGCTCCAGGCCCTGGAAGGCCAGAACAGCAAGCTCAAGGGCCTCTTCGACCAGCTCGACTTCAACCGCATCGGCGGCTCGGGCGCGACGGCGGGTGCGGCGAAGCTCGCCGACAAGCGGCTGGAGCTGCTGATCGCCCACTTCGGGCGGGTGCGGCTGAGGACCGACGACTTCGAGTTCCCGGATCTGATCGGCGCCGCGTACGAGTACCTGATCAAGGAGTTCGCGGACTCGGCCGGCCGCAAGGGCGGCGAGTTCTACACCCCGCGTGCGGTGGTCCGCATGATGGTCGAACTCCTCGGCCCGAAGCAGGGCATGCGGATCTACGACCCGTGCGTCGGCTCGGGCGGCATGCTCATCCACGCCAAGGAGCATGTGGAGGAACACGGGGGCGACACCTCGGACATGTTCTTCGCCGGCCAGGACGCCAACAGCGGGTCCTGGATCATGTCCACGATGAACATGGTGCTGCACGGTGTCAGCACCCGGTTCGACCTGCGGACGGGTGACACGCTGTCGGAGCCGGCCCATGCGCCGAAGTCGGACGCGGACCGCTACGACGGGGTGCTGAGCAACCCGCCGTTCTCGATGGACTACGTGTTCGCCGACCTCGTGCACAAAGAGGGGCGTGCGCGCTACGGCGTGACCAGCGAACGCGGCAAGGCCGACCTGATGTTCCTCCAGCACATGCTGTGGATGACCAAGCGCGAGGGGCGCGGCGGCATGGTCATCACCGTCATGCCGCACGGTGTGCTGTTCCGAGGGGGAGGAGAACAGGAAATCCGCACGGCGCTCCTCGACGAGGACGCGATCGAGGCGGTCATCGGCCTCGCTCCGAACCTCTTCTACGGGACCGGCATCCCGGCCTGCATCCTGGTGCTCCGCCCGCCGGGCAAGAAGGACCCCGAGCGGGCGGGCAAGGTCCTGTTCATCAACGCGGACCGTGAGTACCACAAGGAGTCGGCACAGAACGTGCTGCTCCCCGAGCACGCCGAGAAGATCGTCACCACGTTCCGCGCGTACGCGGAAGTGCCCGGCTTCTCGCGCCTGGTCTCGCGAGACGAGCTGCGGGAGAACGACGACAATCTCAACATCCGCCGCTACGTGGACAACACCCCGCCGCCGGAACCGCAGGATGTGAAGGCGCACCTGGTGGGCGGGATGCCGCGCGCCGAGATCGAGGCGAAGCAGGATCTGCTGGACGCGTACGAGGTCCGACTGGAGGATCTTTTCGCCGAGCGGGAGCCGGTGGATCCGGCGTATGTGGACTTCTTCCCGGAGGGCGAGCGCCCGGATGCAGCACGGCTGGCCGAGCTCGCGCGGCCCCGCGAGGAGGCGCTGCGGGGCGCGTTCGCCAAATGGTGGGAGGAGGAGGCTCGCCACTTGGAGGCCGTGGCGGCAACCCCGGAGCGGCTTGCCGACATGACGGCCTCGGAGCGCAAGGCGGGGCTGATGGCCGTGCGCGCGTCACTGATCGAGTCGTTCGTGGAGCGGCTGGGCGGCATCGGCCTGCTCGACCGGTACGCGCTGGCGGGCGCGGTGGCCGGCTGGTGGTACGAGGCCAAGTACGACCTGCTGGCCTTGTCGGAGAACGGCTTTGCGGGAGTGCTGGACGGCTGGGTCGAGAACGTCGAGACGATGCTCGCGCCGGAGCAGGACCCGAAGACGCGGAAGCTGCGGAAGCGTACGTCGGCGGAGCGGCGTCAGGCCTACGACCACAAGGTGGTCGGGGCGATCGCCCCGGACTTCCTGGAGGAGTTGGCGGAGGCGGACGCGCGCAAGGCGGAGCTGGATGCGCGCTGGAAGGAGCTCAACGCGGAGCCGGAGTCGCCGGAGGACGGCGAGGGCGGGGACGGCGGCGACGCGCCCGCGCGGGAGGAAGCCGAGCTGAGCGTTGAGCAGCTGGCGGAGCTGGCGCACGTGAAGAAGGAGCGCACGAAGGCGGCGGCGCGGATCAAGAAGCTTGAGGCCGAGTTCTGGTTCCCGTGGCCCAGCGACCCGCCGAAGCTGGACGAGGAGCCGCCGCGCCTGAACGCGGCCCGGCGGAAGCTCGCGGAAGACCCGGAGGGGGAGCGTCGGGTGGTGCTTGAGCTGCTGCGGGACGATTTGGCCGGGAAGCTGGACGGACATGTGGTACGTCGGCGGCGGGAGTTGGTCGACGCGTATGGGGTCTGGGCGGACAAGTACGCGGTGTCGTTGAAGGAGATCCGCGCGGAGCGGGAGCGGGCGGCGGAGAAGCTGGACGGGTTTCTGGAGGAGATTGGCCATGGCGGCTGAGAGCTGGGAGCAGGTGCCTCTGGGGGCGGTCGTTACGGAAATCCGAAACGGTACTTCTCCAGTGGAAAGTCAAACGTGGACTGGCGTGCAGATGCTGGGGCTTGGCTGCCTCACGCTGAATGGGTTCCAGCCGCGCCAGCTCAAGCATGCCCCATCGGCTTCGCTCGGCCAGCACACGGCAGTACTGCGCGACGGGGATCTTCTTGTTAGCCGCGCCAACACTCGGGAACTGGTTGGGGTGGCAGGGATCTACCGGGATATCGGAACTCCCTGCATCTATCCCGACCTGATGATGCGGCTTCGGTCATCTGAGGAGTATGTGCCGGAGTTTCTTGAGATTGTGCTCCGTGCACCGAAAGCTAGAAGGCGAATTGCCGCATTGGCTCAAGGTACGTCCGACAGCATGGTCAAGATCTCTGGTGCAGCACTCAGACGCGTACCAGTTCCGGTTATTCCGATGCGTGAGCAGCAACGGATCGTCGAGTTGGTCGACGCAGTGTCGGCTCAGGAGCGTGCCATCGAAGATTCGATCACGAAACTTCGCCGCGTGCGACAGGGAGCACTGTTGGCCGCTATGGCCCCTCTGGGCGGCAATGAGTCACTCAAAGGATGGGCTCGGATGCCGCTCAAGGACATTGTGCCCACGGCTGAGTACGGCGTCTCTGAAGCACTTGACCGAGACTCCCGAGGCATTGCGGTCCTCCGCATGAACAACCTGGAGTCTGGTCGCCCGGAGCTCTCTGACTTGCGGTACAGCCCGGTGCCCCTCCCTGCAAGGCTCGAACTCAGCCACGGCGACGTGCTGTTCAACCGGACGAACAGCATTGATCACATCGGGAAGTCTGCAATGTGGCGCGGGGAGATCCCCAAGGCCTCGTTCGCTTCCTATTTGGTGCGCATCAACCCAGACGCGTCTCGACTGATCCCGGAGTATCTAGTCGAGTGGCTCATGCACCCGCTGGTCCGGCAGCGAGTGCGGTCCATCTCGACTGTCGCGGTTCAACAGGTCAACGTGAACCCCACTCGGCTCCGTGAGCTAGTAATCGATATGCCGATCGACCTTGGTGAACAGCGGCGTATCGTCGATTCGCTGTATGCGTGCGATGCGCAGATCTCCGGCGAGCAAGAGGAGTTGCGCAAGCTGCGTGCGCTGAAGACGGGGCTTGTGGACGATCTGCTGAGCGGGAAAGCCTGATCCTGCGAAACGCCGGGCGTCGATCGGTCAGGTGAGGAACTCGTTGCCCTTCGTAGCTGTGACGAACGTTGACCAGCAAGCGACTGGGAAGACCAACGCGGGACCGTGCGGGGTTTTGGAGTCGCGCACCGGGACGCCCGATGGGTAGTCGTCCAGGACCTCCACACAACTGCCCCCGTCACCGCTGCTGTACGACGACTTGCGCCAGCCGTTCAGTGCGGCTGCGTTCGGGATGGTGTGGTCAGTCATATTGCCCGTATTCCTTTGCCGTCGCTCTCAGTAGGGCGACCGATTCCTGGCGGGGGAGCGCGTCGCCCAAGGCGAGAGTGTAGGTGCGCTGCAACGTCTCAACCAGGGCAGGGGAGTCGTGCAACCTGCCCATGAGGACACCCTCGCCGTAGGCGACCGGGGGCTGGTCGTTGAACATCATCAGCGACAGCATCCCCTGGAGCAGCTGGTGGTAGCCGACTCCGAAGGGAAGGACGTGCACGCGAACGCGCTCGTTCTCCGCCAGGCGGACGATGTGGGTCAGTTGCTCCGCCATGATCTCGGGGCTTCCGACACGGCGGCGCAGCACCGCCTCGTCCAGGAGGACACAGACTAGCGGCGTAACTGGGTTGGAGAGGACCTTTCCTCGCTCCAGCCGTGTGACAAGGAGCCTGTCACATTCCTCTTCACTCCGGGGTGGGAACCCAGGCCGCAGAACCGCACGGGCGTACGCCTCGGTCTGCAGGATGCCTGGCACGAGGGACAGTGCGAACTCCAGGATCACCGTCGCCTGTTGTTCGAGCTGACGCGCCGCCTCGAAGTAGTCCGCGACCGCCACGTCCTCTTCCGGCAGGAAGCTGCTCAGTACGTTTCCCGTGTTCAGCGCCCTGTCCAGCCTCCGCGCGTCCTCCTTCGACGGGATGCGCCGGCCCGCCTCGATGTGGGCGATGTGCGAACGCGTCATGATCGCCGACTCGGCCAGCTCCTGTTGCGTGAGGCCGACTGCCTCACGTTGGGCCTTCAACCATTCCCCATACATGTTGCTCATCGTCAACTCCCTTGTGACAAACGCTCTGTCACACCGAACCCCCTGGTCAGGGTAGCCCGAGCGGTCTCACGCTGTGAGTGAATCGCTACAGAGCGAAGCACCGGCCCAACGGCTCGGTGGAGATGCATGCGCAAGACCCCCGCGACCGTGGCGACGGTCCGGGGGCGTGGCCCTCA
Organism: Streptomyces sp. NPDC018833; assembly: GCF_044390825.1. Lineage (NCBI taxonomy): Bacteria > Bacillati > Actinomycetota > Actinomycetes > Kitasatosporales > Streptomycetaceae > Streptomyces > Streptomyces sp. NPDC018833. The sequence goes on from NZ_JBIRZM010000001.1 coordinate 232,642, forward strand.
ACTGACACAGGAGTTGACGATGTGTTGCACCGTATCGCCCGCCTGCTCGATCCGCTGCTGCGGCTCCTCTGGCCGGCCCCGCCCGGACGCCACCGGGCGCATGGCACCCCGCCCGAGTGCGGCCGTAACGCCGCAACCGTCCCGCCATATCCCACCTGCGCCCCACGCCCGTACTACCGGGGCGAGGACAGTCCGCTCGTCCGCCCCTACCTCGTTGCCCACGAACAGCAACGCGCCGAGGCCCGCCGACAAAGGGCCCGCCGCCGTGCCCTGTGGCTCGCCGTGCACGGCATCGACATCGGCCCGCGCGTCATCCACGGAATGGAGGTGACGGCATGACCCGTCACATCAGCGAAGTCGTCCGCCTGCTCCCGTGGGGCGGCCCAGAAGGCAAACCCTGCTATCTCCTCGGAGACGGCAACGGCTATGTCTCCCGAGTCGCTGACAATGTCGAGAGCGTCCAGCTCGGCATGGCGACCGACCTCCTCGACCATGTCGACGACCTGCTGCGTGACCGCCAGGCCACGCCTGAACAACTTCGCTACGTCGTGGCCCGCATGGCCGAGTCGCTGCGCGATGTGCACCGCATCGCCCGGAGCCGAGGTGCGCGGCTGGCTCATGTCCCGGGAGGCGCTGAAGGACCCGCATAGTGCTCTGCCGCCTGAACTCGCCCCCGCCTGCCACCCATTGGCGCAGAATGGATCACCTGAGCGGGCGCGGCGGTGGCGACGGCAAGGCAGAGGGGCGCGGGGCATGGCGGCGATGCAGGTCGAGCGGGACGAGGTGGAGCGGCCGATCGTCGCGCAGCTCAAGGCGATGGGATGGGAGCACGTCCGCGGCAAGGAGATCGGCACGCTGGACGCCACGCTGCCCCTGCTCGCCGACAAAGCGGGCGCGGCCCTGCGCCGTATCAACAGGCGTGCGACAGACGGCAAGCCGTGGATGGACGACACAGACGTCAAACGGTCCCTCACCGAGCTGGCCTCCGTCTCCCTCGGGGAGGGTGTCGACAAGGCGAACTTCGCCGCCACCGACCTGCTTCTCAGCGGTCTGCTCCTCGCCGGCCCGTCGTCCGCGCACGGCGGGCCCTCGGCGACCGTGCAGTACATCGAGTGGCACGAAGAGCGGCTCGGCCTCAACGAGTTCACCGTCGTCGACCAGCTCCGCGTAAGGAACCGTTCCGGCGAGGAGTCGATCCTCGACATCGTCCTGTTCGTGAACGGCATCCCGCTCGTCGCCGTCGAGTGCAAGAGCCCCGACCTCGCCGACCCGATCCGCAGTGCCGTCCTCGATCTGCGGCACTACGCGGGCGCCCCGCTCGCGGACGACGAGCGTGACGGCTCCGACCTGCCGCAGCCCGCCGGTGTACCCGAACTGTTCCGCACCGTGCAGCTACTGGTGGCGGCCACCGCCGAGACGGCGTACCTCGGTACCGTCACTTCCACACCTGAGCACTTCCACCCATGGCGCAGCGTCGAACCGGAAGACAAGGCGACGCTCAGCGCCGAACTGCCCGACGGCATCGGCAAGCTCAACGAGCGGCACAAGCTCGTCGGCGTCGTGCTGCGGCCCGCCGCGCTGCTCACCGTCGTACGGCACTACATCATCCCCCTGCCGGTCGAGACGGACTCCGGCGGGACCCGAATGGTCAAGGCGGTCGCCCGGCACCAGCAGTACCGGGCCGCGGAGAAGGCCGTCCGCAAACTGCTCAACGGCAGGACGCGGGGCGGATCCGTCCCGGAGGACGAGCGCGGCGGAGTCATCTGGCATACGCAGGGCTCCGGCAAGAGCCTGACCATGACGTTCCTCGTACGCCGGATGCATCTGCACCACCGGCTCAGTGAGTTCACCGTGGTCGTGGTCACCGACCGCAGACAGCTGCAGGACCAGCTCTCCCGCACGCTCAAGCTGAGCGAGTCCGACGTCGAGACGGCCGAGACGGCGACCCAGATGGAAGGACTGCTCCGCGACGGCGGCCGACGCGTCGTCTTCGCGATGATCCAGAAGTACGGGGCGGGCGGTTTCACCTTCGCCGGGGAGACCGAAGGGGGCGGGGACGACCGGAACCTGGCCCAGGAGTACGAGGACGCCGAACGCGCCCGGCGTGAGCGCCGGGCCGCCAAGCTGCCGCCGGTGCCGAACTTCCCCGAGTGCAACACGTCGCCCGACATCCTCGTCCTCGTCGACGAGGCCCACCGCTCGCACACCAGCCTGCTGCACGCGGCCCTGCGCAAGGCGATCCCCAACGCGGCGAAGATCGGTTTCACCGGCACTCCGATCATGACCGGCCAGACCGAGGACACCCGCCGCATCTTCAGCGGTGGACCCGACCGGAGGTTCCTCGACACCTACCGGATGGCGGACGCCGAGCGCGACGGCGTCGTCGTGCGCATCCGCTACGAGGGGCGCACGGGCGAGGGGAAGATCTTCGAAAAGGACGGGCTGGACCAGGGCTTCGAGGACCTGATCCGGGACCGTACGCCGGAGGAACGCGCCGAACTGCTGCGGCGCTGGCCCACCGAACGGGACGTCGCCGAGTCCCGGCCGATGATCCGGGCCAAGGCCGAGGACATGCTGGAGCACTGGGTGACCTGGGTGCTGCCTGGTGGCGGTTTCAAGGCGCAGGTCGCTGCCCTCAGTCGCAAGGCGGCCGTCGAGTACCACCACGCGCTGCGCGCGGCTCGCGACAACCTCATGGCCGAACTGGCCGCCTTCCGGCCGGAGTCGGTCGCCGGTATCCCGGTCGAGGAACTGCCCAGGCGAACGCGGTACCTGTTCCAGGCGCATCAGTACCGCTCCCTGCTGCGCCGGATCGACTTCGTACCGGTCATCTCCCCGGACGCGGAGCGCAAGCGCCGCCGCTGGCTCCACTGGACGGATCCGGTGCGGCAGGCGGCCTACATCGAGCGCTTCCACAAGGTGTTCCCCGCTGTGCCGCCGGAGCCCGACTGGGTCCTGACCACCCCGTTCCACGTGCCCGCACCGGACATGCCGGGGCCGGACGGGATGGGAGACCATCCGTGGTCGCAGGAAGAGGCCGGGCAACAGGAGGTGAAGGCGGGCACCGTGCCCGACCCCGTGCACCCCGAGAGCCCCATAGCGTTCCTCATCGTCAAGTCCATGCTGCTCACCGGGTTCGATGCGCCCCGCGAACAGGTCCTCTACCTGGACCGGCCCATCCGGGACGCCGAGCTGCTCCAGGCCGTGGCCCGGGTGAACCGGCCCATGCCGGGCAAGGAGATCGGCTATGTCGTCGACTACTACGGCGTCTTCGAGCATCTGACCGGGGCCCTCGCCGACTACCAGCAGGCCGACGTCGACGACACGATGCGCAGCATGTCCGACGAGATCGACGGCCTTGAGCCGGCCGCGGAGTCCGTGCGCCGGTATCTCGCCGCACACGGCATCGACGACGCGGACCTCACGGACTTCGACGCCGTCCGCTCCGCCGCCCTGTCCTTCGACGACGAGGCGGTGCGTTTCGGCTACGACGAGGTGCTGCACAAGTTCCTCACCGCACTGGAGCGTGTGCTGCCGCACGAGCATGGTCTGAAGTACGTGGGCGAGGCGCGGCGCTGGGGCATCCTGCAGAAGCGCATCCGCACCCTCCACCGTGACGGTCCGGGCGGCAGGTTCACCATGCGCACCTACGGCCGTAAGGTCCGCGCGATGATCGCCGACCATCTGGAGGGGCCGGAGATCGACGAGGTCATCGCGCCCGTCTCGCTGTCGTCCCCGCTCTTCGACGAGAAGGTGTGCGCGATGCCCCCGCGTGAGGCGGCGGCCGAAATGGGGCACGCTCTCCGCTTCCACTTGGAGGAACGGGTCAAGCGCGAGGACCCGGAGAAGTACGACCGGCTCTCCGAGCGGCTGGAGGAGATCCTGCGCGAGATGCCCGGACGCTTCGAGGAGCAGATCGAGGAGTTCGGTCCGCTCTTCGAAGAGGCACGCCGCCAGGAAGAAGAGGACCCGAGGCTGGCCGGGCTCAGTTCGCTGGAGCAACGGGTGTACCGGCTGCTGGACAAGGAACTGGACGAGACACCAGGAGTCGCACGTGGCGACGGGGACATCCGGCCTCTCGTCGGCGCTGTCTGCGATGTCGCTGCCCAGACCATGGGCAAGGCGTCCTACCAGGGGCAGCACCAGGACCTCAGCGCCCTGGCTCTGGACATCCAGCAGCAGCTCATCAAGGGTGGTCTGAGGCCCGCCGCCACGGACTGGGCACCGCTGAAGGCGGTCGCGGAAAGGCTTGCCGCCTACGCCGCGCGGAACCAAGCGCAGTTTCTGGCCAGGTCCCGGGGAGAATAGGCCGGGTGACCGTCATCACCGCCGACCGCAATTCGCCGGCCCTCACCGAGGGGGACCGGCTCGCCGTGGACGGTTTGGCACTGAACGTCCGGGTCAGTCCTCGCCGCAAACGGTTCGCGCTGACCGTGGAGATGGACGCAGTGCTGACGCTGCATGCGCCGGAAGGCTGCCCCGCGGCCGACGCGGAGCGGTTCGTGCGCGCTCACAGGTCCTGGCTGATGACCAAGCTTGCTCTGCGAGAGCGGACCCGCCCGCTCAATCCTGCCAAGCGCCTTGTCGAGGGCGAGATCTTTCGGTACCTCGGGCGGACATACCGTCTCACCATCGATCCGGACCGCCCGGCAGACACCGAGGTCCGTCTGGTCGCCGGACGCCTCATAGTGAGCGAGGAGCAGGCAGCGGAGCCGGACCGCGGCAGGGCGGCTCTCGTCGACTGGTACTGCCGGGTGGGCAGCGCCTGGGCTGCGGGGCGACTTCAGCCGTGGGCGGCCAGAATGGCGGTCGCCGAGCCGGAACTGCATGTGAGCGACCTCGGCGGGCGCTGGGGCAGCTACCGGCCGGGTGAAGGGGAGCGCGGCGCAGGTCGGATGAGCCTCGGGTGGCCCCTCTTCCAGCTTCCGATGCACCTCGTGGACTATGTGGTCGCACACGAGCTGGCGCATGTGCGGGTGCCTGGGCACCGTGCGGACTTCTGGCGGCTGGTCGGCCAGGCGCTGCCTGAGTACGAGGAGCGGCGAGCCGAGCTGGACGAACTGGGGCGGCGGATGTGGATGGGCGAGATCGCGTAGCCCGAACTGGTACACCGCCCGGCAGTTCCGCTCAGGCCGACGGGGGATCGTCGCCGTCGTAGGCGGCGAGTGCCGCCTGGCGGAAATCGAGCAGTTCGACCAGGTCCTGGGGCGTCAGGTGTTCCTGGGCCAGCTTCACCGTCGCCCTGCCCTCCGTCGCCGCCCATGCGTGCCGGGCGCGCTTGTTGGCCCTGCGGCGGGTGTCGCTGCGGAGGAAGCCCGCGCCCGCCGCGAAACCGGCCGAGGCGAGGGCGAGCAGCGCCGCGGGGACGCGGGCGTCCGCCGTGGCCAGGCCCGCCGCTCCGGCCGTGCCGGCGAGGAGGGCCGCGGGGAAGCCGAGGGCGATGTCGGCCTTCGTCCAGAACTCCGCCCGGCGATGGGCGAGTTCCTTCTGGCGTGTCGCTTCGTCGCGCAGTCGCACGATCTCTTCGCGCAGGCGCCGTGCGGGCTCGTCCGGGTCCAGCAGCACGGTTCCGTCATCGGGAGTGGCCATGCAGGAATTCCAACACACCTGAGGGCGAAGGGAGTTGGGTTTGTTTCCACAGTCCTCCGGCAGGAGAGTCGTGGGCTTCCCACGGAACCCCTGTCGCCGAAGAGCCGTGGGCTCCCCGCGAAACCTGGACCTCCGGTACTCACCCGTGCCGCAGCGCGAACCACAGCTCCATCCGGACGTCCACGTCGTCCAGGTCCTCCTCCAGCAGCCTCGCGGCGCGTGCGATGCGCTGGCGCACCGTGTTGCGGTGGATGTCCATCGCCGCCGCCGTGCGGTCCCAGCTGCCGTGCAGCGACAGCCAGGTGCGCAGCGTCTCGACGAGCACGGGGGAGTCGGTCAGCGGCGCGAGGCGCAGGCGTGCCTCGCCGGGTGAGAGGGGGGCCGTCTCCCGGTGCCGGACCAGATCCCTGCGCGTCGCGACGGCGTGCCGTACGGCACGTGCGGCCTGGGTGTCGGCAGCGGGCAGGGCGGCCGGGTCGGACGGGGCGCTGATGCCGAGCGTCCAGCCGGGCTGCGCGGTGACCTCGCGGGCGGCGGGGAGAAGGATCCGTACGGAGCCGTCCGCGTCGGGGTCGACCAGCGCGCTGCCGAGTGCCGCGCCGAGCGCCGTGGCGGCGAAGGCGGTGCGGTCGCCGCCGCGTGCGTGGACCACGGTCCACGGGCCGGGGCCGAGGAGCGGGGCCGTGGCGGCGGGGCTCGCGCCGAGCAGCAGCCGTACGAGCGCGGCGCTGCGGCTGCCCGCGTCCGTGCCCTGCTGGGGAGCGGTGAGCAGGGAGAGCAGGACGACGGCGACTCCGGCGACGGTGTGGTCCCCGGCCTCCCTGGCCGGCGTGGCCAGGCCCAGGACCAGGCCCTCGCCTCCGCCGAGCGCGTATGCGGACAGGTGGCCGGCGTCCACGAGGTCCGTCGCGGAGGCCGGGGCCGGACGCGGGGAGGCGCCGGGGCTGACCACCCGTGCCAGGCGGGCCACCCCCGCCACCGCGTCCGGCCCCGGTTCGCGGCCCGCCGCGTACAGCCGGGTGCCGTCGGCGTCCAGCAGGACCGCCCACCCCTCCAGCCGCACCGCCAGTTGGTGCAGCACCGCGGGGACCGGGTCGGGGCGGGCGGCCGCCGCGGCCAGACCCTGCTGCGCCTGCGTCACCCGGCGCAGCTCGCGGTGGCGTGCCTCTGCCATCAGCCGCCACATGGCACGTGCGACGGCCGTGAACGTGGTGCGTGGCGGCACCTCCAGAAGGGGCAGTCCGCGCCGGTCGCACGCGTCGACCAGCTCGGCCGGAACCGTGTCGTACACGGGCGCGAGCCCGAATCCGAGCGCCGCGGCCCCCGCTTCGACGATCCGCGCCACGTACCGGTCGGCGTCCTTCAGCAGTACGCCCGCGCTCAGCAGCAGCTCGCCGCCCAGCAGATACGGATACGGGTCCGCCATCTCGGAGGTGTGGACCATGTGCACGGCCGTGCCCTCGGCCGCCGGCGGGCCCGCGACCTGCCGTAGCCCCAGATCCGCGTCGGCGAGCAGCGAGGCCAGGGGGATCGGCGGGGTGGGCGGGGCAGCTGCGGGCTCAGGCATGGACAATCCATCCACTCGGGGCGGAGAGGGTGGATAAAAAGTACACTTCTGCGACTCTTTCCGGCCACCTACCGTCGACTCTCACAAGCGCGCGTCAGGACCGTTCCGGGGGACGAGACGGAAGGAAAGCCGATGGCTGTCGACTACGCAGTGATCGTCGTCTATCTGGCCGGCATGCTCGGCATGGGCTGGTGGGGCATGCGCCGTGCCAAGTCCAAGAGCGAGTTCCTGGTCGCGGGCCGCCGCCTCGGCCCGTGGATGTACTCCGGGACCATGGCCGCCATCGTCCTCGGCGGCGCGTCCACCATCGGCGGCGTCGGCCTCGGCTACAAGTACGGACTCTCGGGCGCCTGGATGGTCTTCACCATCGGACTCGGACTGCTCGCCCTGTCCGTCCTCTTCTCCGCGCGCATCGCCCGGCTGAAGGTCTACACCGTCTCCGAGATGCTCGACCTGCGCTACGGCGGCACGGCGGGCGTCATCTCCGGCGTCGTGATGTGGGCGTACACGCTGATGCTCGCCGTCACCTCGACCATCGCGTACGCCACGATCTTCGACGTGCTCTTCGACATCAACCGCGCCGCCTCGATCGTCCTCGGCGGCGCGATCGTCGTCGCCTACTCGACCCTCGGCGGCATGTGGTCGATCACCCTCACCGACATGGTGCAGTTCGTCGTCAAGACGATCGGTGTGCTGCTGCTCCTGCTGCCCATCGCGGTCGTCAAGGCGGGCGGCTTCAGCGAGATGAAGGCCGCGCTGCCCACCGACTACTTCGCCCCGCTCGGCATCGGCGGCGAGACGATCTTCACCTACGTCCTGATCTACACCTTCGGCATGCTGATCGGGCAGGACATCTGGCAGCGGGTGTTCACCGCGCGCAGCGACAAGGTCGCCCGCTACGGCGGCACCGTGGCCGGCACGTACTGCCTGGTGTACGCCCTCGCCGGCGCCGTCATCGGTACGGCCGCCAAGGTCCTCTACCCCGATCTCGCCAACGCCGACGACGCCTTCGCCACCATCGTCAAGGACGAACTGCCCATGGGCGTGCGCGGCCTGGTGCTCGCGGCGGCCCTCGCCGCCGTCATGTCGACCTCGTCCGGCGCACTGATCGCCTGCGCCACCGTCGCCAACAACGACATCTGGTCGCGGCTGCGCGGCCTCGCGCACAGGGAACGCGCGCACGACGAGGTGAAGGGCAACCGCGCCTTCATCCTCCTCATGGGCATCGCCGTCATCTGCGTCGCCATCGCGCTCAACAACGTCGTCGAAGCGCTGACCGTGGCCTACAACCTGCTCGTCGGCGGCCTGCTCGTGCCCATCCTCGGCGGCCTGCTGTGGAAGCGCGGCACCGTGCAGGGCGCGCTCGCCTCCGTGGTCGTCGGCGGCCTCTCGGTCATCGGCCTGATGGCGGTGTACGGCATCCTCGCCAACCAGCCCGTCTACTACGGCCTGCTCTCCTCGCTCGCCGCCTACGTGATCATCAGCCTGCTGACCCGCCCGACGGACGCCGCGGTGCTCGCGAACTGGCGCGAGCGCCTCGCGGGCCGCGGCGGCGACGAGACGGAGGCGGGGACCCCGGCGGCCGAGCCCGCCACCGCGAACAGTTAAAGTCGTACAAACGCACCAAAAATATCTGTAAGCGCAACGAAGCGCGAGAAGGAAGGCATCCCTATGAGCAGCAACGAGCAGCCGCGCGGTCCGATCGACTCGTCCCGCATCCCGCGGTACGCCGGACCCGCCACGTTCGCCCGGCTGCCCCGGCTCGACGAGGTCGGCACCGCCGACGTCGCCGTCGTCGGCGTCCCCTTCGACTCCGGGGTCTCCTACCGACCCGGTGCGCGCTTCGGCGGCAACGCCATCCGTGAGGCGTCGAGGCTCCTGCGCCCCTACAACCCGGCGCAGGACGCCTCGCCCTTCGCGCTCGCCCAGGTCGCCGACGCCGGCGACATCGCGGCCAACCCGTTCAACATCCACGAGGCCGTCGAGACCGTCGAGGCCGCGGCGGACGACCTGCTCGGCACCGGCGCGCGGATGATGACGCTCGGCGGTGACCACACCATCGCCCTGCCGCTGCTGCGCGCCGTCGCCAAGAAGCACGGCCCGGTCGCCCTGCTCCACTTCGACGCGCACCTGGACACCTGGGACACGTACTTCGGCGCGGAGTACACGCACGGCACCCCGTTCCGCCGGGCCGTCGAGGAGGGCATCCTCGACACCGAGGCGCTGTCCCACGTCGGCACCCGCGGCCCCCTGTACGGCAAGCAGGACCTGACCGACGACGAGAAGATGGGCTTCGGCATCGTCACCTCCGCCGACATCTACCGCCGCGGTGCCGACGAGGTCGCCGACCAGCTGCGCCAGCGCATCGGCGACCGCCCGCTCTACATCTCCATCGACATCGACTGCCTCGACCCCGCGCACGCGCCCGGCACCGGCACCCCGGAGGCGGGCGGCATGACCTCCCGCGAGCTCCTGGAGATCCTGCGCGGCCTCGCCTCCTGCAACCTGGTCTCGGCGGACGTGGTGGAGGTGGCCCCGGCGTACGACCACGCCGAGATCACCGCCGTCGCCGCCTCGCACACGGCCTACGAGCTGACGACGATCATGTCCCGCCAGATCGCGGAGGCCAGGAACACGGAGGCCGGGAACACGGAGGCCGGGAACACGGAGGCCAGGAACACGGAGGCCGGGACCAAGTGACCCACGACCACGACCTGGTGCTGCGGCCCACCGCCGCCCAGATTGAGGCCGCGCTGAACCCGCCCGCCGGGCGCAACGGCGGTGACCTCGTCGTCGAGACCCTCCAAGGACTCGGCGCGACAACCGTCTTCGGCCTGCCCGGCCAGCACGCGCTCGGCATGTTCGACGCGCTGCGCCGCTCGTCGCTGAGCTACGTCGGGCTGCGCGTAGAGAACAACGCGGGCTTCGCCGCCGACGCCTACGGCCGCATCACCGGCGAGGCGGCACCGTTGCTGCTGTCCACCGGCCCTGGCGCCCTGATGTCGCTCGCCGCGCTCCAGGAGTCCGCCGCAGCGTCGGCGCCCGTGCTCGCGATCGGCAGTCAGGTCCCCACGGCCGGACTCGGCGGCGGGCGCCACGGCTACCTGCACGAACTGCGCGACCAGCAGGCGTCGTTCCGCGACATCGTCAAGTCCGTGCACACCGTGCGCACCGCCTCGCAGATCCCGTCGGCGATCGCGGCGGCGTGGGAGTCGGCGCTGACCGCGCCGCACGGACCGGTCTGGGTCGAGATCCCGCAGGACGTGCTGCTCGCCGAGACCACCCTGCCGGTCGTCACGGCGATGGACGCCGGGCCCGAGGACGTCGTACCGCGCCCCGAACTGACCGCCGTCGCCGCGCACCTGCTGTCCACCGCCACCCGCCCGGTGATCGTCGCGGGCGGCGGAGTCGTACGCTCCGACGCGTCCGGCAAGCTGCGCGCGCTCGCCGAGAGGATCGACGCACCGGTCGTCACCACCTTCGGCGGCAAGGGCGCGTTCCCCTGGGAGCACCCGCTGTCCCTCCAGTCCTGGCTGGAGGACCGCCATACGACCGACTTCCTGGAGTCGGCCGACGTGCTGCTCGTCGTCGGCTCCGGCCTCGGCGAACTGTCGTCGAACTACCACACGTTCGCCCCGCGCGGCCGCGTGATCCAGATCGATGCCGACCTCGGCAAGCTGGAGTCCAACCACGCCGGCCTCGGCATCCACGCGGACGCCCGCCTCGCGCTGTCCGCTCTGCTGGAGACGGTGGAGGAGCGCCGCGACCCGTCGGCCGCCGACGCCGTACGCGAGGTCCTCGCCAAGGTCGGCGACCGGATCGCCGCCCAGGAACTGACCCTGGAGCAGCAGATCCTCGCCTCCGTGCGCGAGGCACTGCCGGACGACTCGCCCAGCTTCTGGGACATGACGATCCTCGCGTACTGGGCCTGGTCCGCCTTCGACGCCCGCCGCCCGAACACGATGCACTCCGCCCAGGGCGCCGGCGGCCTCGGCTACGGCTTCCCGGCCGCGCTCGGCGCGGCAGCCGCCGACCCCACGCGTCCCGTCCTCGCCGTCTCGGGCGACGGCGGCGCGATGTACTCGATCGCGGAGCTCGCCACGGCCCGCCAGTACGACCTGCCGGTCACCTGGCTGATCGTGGACGACGGCGGCTACGGCATCCTGCGCGAGTACATGACGGACGCGTTCGGCAGGGCGACGGCGACGGAACTGGCGCGTCCGGACTTCGTGGCGCTCGCCGAGTCCTTCGGCGTGCCGGCGACCCGTACGACCCCGGAGACGCTGTCCGAGGACCTGGCCAAGGCCCTGGCCCAGCCCGGCCCCTCGGTGGTGGTGCTCCCGGCCCTGCTGCGGATGTTCGCGCCGACGCACCTCTGACCGACCCGCCCGCCGGCCCCGCCCCGGCGACCCGGTCCGCCGACCCCGCCGCCCGACTCCCCCGGGGCGGCGGGGTCCGGCTCGTGGGGCAGGCCGCGGTCCGTCAGGTCGTGGCGGCGAACGAATGGTGCTCGTGCGCGACCACCCAGCGGCCCCGCTCCCTGCGGAGTCCCATGGTCAGCCGCAGCCGAGTCTCCGGGTGCTCGGCCAGCTCCTTCGGGGTCCCGCAGCGCAGCAGCGCGTGCGCGAAGGCGACGTCGTCGCCGGCGGTGACGTCGAGGGACAGGATCTCGAACGACGCGTCCTGCGTCGCCTGCCACCCGAAGAACGGCGGCCATGTCTCGCGGTAGGCGTCGATGCCGCGGATGCCCTCGTGGGGCGGCGGCACGTCGAACATGACGATGTCGTCGGCGTGGTCCACCAGCACGCCTTCCAGATCGCCCTGGTGGACGGCCCGGGCCCACTGCTCGATCAGGGTCCGGATCTGCTGTTCGTCGCTGCCCATGGCACTGCTCCCCTCGACGGCCCCCCGCAGAGGGGACTCGGCCGCGCCGTGGAACTCATCGCTCACGCCGGAGTGACGAACCCCGACTCGTACGCCGCGATGACCGCCTGCGTCCGGTCCCTCGCCCCCAGTTTGGCCAGCACGGCGCTCACGTGCGTCTTGACGGTCTCCGTGCCGACGACCAGCTGCGCGGCGATCTCCGCGTTGGACATGCCCCGTGCCATCAGCCGCAGCACCGCCGCCTCGCGGTCCGTCAGGGCGGCCCGCTCCATCGCCGAGCGTGCCGCCGTGGTCCCGTACTCGGCGGCCAGCGAGCGGACCGCCGCGGGGAAGAGCAGCGACTCGCCCTCCGCGACCAGCCGCACCGCGTGCACGATCTCGGCCGGGCGGGCCCGCTTGAGCAGGAAGCCGTCGGCGCCCGCACGCAGCGCCTCGTACACGTACTCGTCGTTCTCGAACGTCGTGACCACCAGGATCTTGGGCGGGTCGTCGACGGTCCGCAGGACCGCGCGGGTCGCCTCGATACCGTCGAGCAGCGGCATCCGGACGTCCATCGCCACGACGTCCGGCCGCAGTTGCCGTACCAGCGGGATGACGGCCGCGCCGTCCGCGGCCTCGCCGGCCACCTCGATGTCCGGCTGCGCCTCCAGCACGGCACGCAGGCCCGCCCGTACGAGTGGTTCGTCGTCGACAAGCAGTACGGTGATCGGCACCCGCTCAGCGTAGGCCGTCCAGCGGCAGCCCCACCCGCACCCTCCACCGGCCCTCGTGCGGACCCGTCGTCGCCTCCCCACCGAGCAGCGCCGCCCGCTCCCGGATGCCGCGCAGCCCACTGCCGCGGGAGCCCGCCGCGACAGGGGCGACGGGCCCGGCGAGCGCGCTCTGCACCTCCAGCTCGAGCCGGCCGTCCGCGACGGCTATCCGCACGCGCGTCGGCACCGGACCCGCGTGCCGCAGGACATTGGTCAGGGCCTCCTGGACGATGCGGTAGCCCTCCCGGGACACCGGCCCCGGCACCTGCGTCAGCGGGCCGGTCACCTCGGCGTCCACCTCGGCGCCGGACGCGCGCGCCGACTCCAGCAGCCGGTCGGCGTCGGCGAGCGTGGGGCGGCTGCCGACGGGCTGCCCGGACTCGCGCAGCACGAGCAGCACGCGTTCCAGGTCCTCCAGCGCACTGCGCCCGGTCTCCTCGATCGCGGACAGCGCGCGCTCGGTGAACTCCGCGTTCCCCGCCGCCCGTGCCGCACCCGCCTGCACCACCGCCACGGTCAGCGCGTGCCCGATCGAGTCGTGCAGCTCACGGGCGATGCGGTTGCGTTCGAGGAGTTGCTCGGTGCGCTCCTCCAGGGCGGCGAGACGTTCCGCCGCCGAGGGGCCCAGCAGCCGGCGGGCGAGGAAGGCGATCAGCTCGCCGAGCCCGACGACGAAGGCGAGGAGGAGTGCGATCGGTACGGGGACGAGCAGTGCGTACCACCAGTGGCCGTCGCCGGCCGGCAGGGGGACGAGTGAACCCGAGTCGGCGCTGCCGCCGCGCGCCTGCAGCGCGAGGTCGAACGAGAGCCCGAGCAGGTGGACCGTTGCGCGGCCGGTCAGCACCCCGAGGCCGAGCCGGAGTTCCAGCCACAGCACGGTCCGCCACCGGTCCGCCCAGGTCGTCGACGAGGACACGGCGATGCCCGAGGCGTCGTCCTTGTACCCGTACGGCGACAGCAGCAGCCTTGCCTGGAGGCCCTCGACCAGCCGCATCGCCGGAAGGAAACCCAGCAGCGCGAGCGCCATCACCGGCACGTAGAGGGCGTCCTCCGTGATGAAGAGCCACACGCCGATCACGAGGGTGCCGATCAGCAGATGCAGCCAGCGGGTGTAGGTGACCCGCCGGGTCAGCGGGCGGAGGAAGCGGAGCATTCCGTCATCGTGCCAGCGGCTCCGGGGTCCGAGGCTCCCCCGCACGGGGGAGAGGATCTCCACGGACGAGGGAGGCCCGGGCACCCGCCACCCGGCCAGGCTTGCAGCCATGACCAGCATCGACATCACAGACCTCACCAAGGAGTACGGCAGGCGGCGCGCGCTGGACCGCGTGACGTTCACAGTCCGGCCGGGCCGTGTCACCGGCTTCCTCGGGCCCAACGGCGCCGGGAAGTCGACCACCATGCGCCTGGTCCTCGGCCTGGACCGGCCCACCTCGGGAACGGCCACGATCGGCGGGCGTCCCTACGTGGCGCTCGACGAGCCGATGCGGCACGTCGGCGCGCTGCTCGACGCGCAGGCCGCGCACGCGGCGCGGACCGCCCGCGACCATCTGCGCATCCTCGCCGCGGCGGGCCGCATTCCGGCGGCGCGGGTGGACGACGTCCTGGAGCGGACCGGGATCGCGTCCGTCGCCCGGCGCAGGATCCGGACGTTCTCCCTCGGCATGCGCCAGCGGCTCGGGATCGCCGCGGCGCTGCTCGGCGACCCGGCGGTGATCGTGCTGGACGAACCGTCCAACGGCCTCGACCCCCAGGGCATCATCTGGATCCGCGAGCTGATGGGGGACATGGCCCGGGAGGGCAGGACCGTCCTGGTGTCGAGCCATCTGATGGGGGAGACGGCGTCGTTCGCGGACCATCTCGTCGTGCTGGGCCGGGGGCGGCTGCTGGCGGACACCGGGATGCGGGAGTTCGTCGACGCCTGGACCACCCCGCGGGTGCGGCTGCGCACGACGGACGGCGCGCGGCTGCGGGCCGTCCTCACCGGCAGGGGGCTCGCCCCCGTCGAAGGGGAGGACGGCCGGTGGACCGTCGACGGCGCGCGGGTCGAGGACATCGGGCCGCTCGCCGCATGGGAAGGCATCCCGATCCTCGAACTCGCCGCAGAGGAGCCCTCGTTGGAGGACGCATACCTCGCGCTCACCGCCGACGAGGCCGAGTACACCGCCACCCGCCCCGCCCCGGCCGTACAGGAGGCATGAACCATGTCCGTCGTTCCCGCCGCGACCCCGACCCCGACCACCCCGAGCGCCTCGGCCACCCTGTCCGTCCGGCCCGTCCTGCGCTCCGAATGGCTGAAGATCCGCACCGTGCGCTCCCAGTGCCTCACGCTCGCCTCCGTGTTCGCGGCGACCGTCGGGTTCTCGGCCCTGATGTGCGCGACGCTCAGCGCCGAAGAGCTGTCCGAGCCCGGGTTCGACCCCGTCCACATGTCGTTCTTCGGTCTCAACTTCGGCCAGATCGCGGCCGTCTGCTTCGGCTCGATCGCCGTCGCGGGTGAGTACCGCGACGGTGGCATCCGCGTCTCGCTGGCCGCCGTTCCGCGCAGAGGAGTCTTCTGGGCGGCCAAGATCGCGGTGGTCGGACTGCTGGCGCTCGCGGTCGGTCTGGCCACGAGCGCGGCCTGCTTCGCGCTGGGTCAGACGCTCCTGGGCGACGACGGCGTGGGCATCGGCGCACCCGGGGCGCTGCGGGCGGTCGTGGGGTGCGGGCTCTACCTGGCGCTGATCACCCTGTTCGCCGCCGGGCTCGCCGCCCTGCTGCGCAGTGCCCCGGCGGTCATGGGCATCCTCATCCCGTTCCTGTTGATGCTGTCGTTCGTCCTCGGCGACGTGTCGCAGGGCGGCAGCTGGGTCGACTTCCTGCCCGACAGGGCCGGGCAGCAGATCCTCCTCCAGGAGCCGGACGGCCCGCTGGGCTCCTGGACCGGTACCGGCGTCCTGGTGCTGTGGGTGGCGGCGGCCCTGTGGGCGGGCGGCCGGCGGCTGATGCGCCGGGACGCGTGAGGCGCTGCCCGATCACTCCAGCAGTGCGCCGTGAGCGGCCGTGTACGCGGCCATCCGCAGGCGGTACCCCTCGTCGAACCTCTCCGGCTCCTCGTCCCGGAGGAAGCCGGGCAGGTTCCCCTTGGGCGGGAGGCAGTCCGGTATGGCCCGGAACAGCTCGTCGGCCGCCGCGCCGTATGCGCGTCCCCGGCGCCGGGCCCGCACCAGGTGGTCACCCGCCTCGCCGAGCATGCCCGGCAGCCACTTCAGCGGGCTGGTCCTGACCTTGTCGTTCGGGCGCAGGCCCGCCAGCTTCCGATGGGCGGCGCCGAGGGCCTCCAGCGCCCGAAGGGTCGCGTACAGCTGGCCGCAGAGATGACCACGGCTCGGCGGAGCGTCGGGCATGTCCCCTCCCTTCCCTCGCAAGGGTCCGGGCGAATGCCCGCCCGGGCGCCGTCAGTGACTACCCACGGCCGTGTCCGGCGAACCGGCGCCTGCCTGCGGGCCCAGTCCCTCCGGCAGACGCGGCGGAGTCCCCCGCGTCCACACGACACGCAGGGCCGTCGCCGAGATGCGCCAGCCGTCCGCCGTCCTGACCAGCTCCGTCTCCGAGAGGCCGGCGGAGACGAAGACGTCCTTCGAGCCGTCCGCCAGGACGTGGGTGCTCAACTGCGGGCCGCGCGCCGTGGCCCGGTCGCCGTCGATCTCGATCACGGGGCTGCCGCCCAGGTGCACCGTCCGGTCGAACAGGCCCATGGCACGGCCGACCGTCGCCAGCACGGCGTCGCGTCCGTGGACCGTGCCCACGGGCATCTCGGCGGTGACGTCCTCGGTGTGGAAGGCGCCGGCCCACTCCTCGTCGAGGACGTCCTCGTCCAGGGAGCGGAGGTAGCGGGCGAGGAGGTCGGTGATCTCGGCCCGGTCGGTCAGCGCGCGCAGCTCGAGCCGCATCTGGGTGATGTCCATGACCGCGATCCTGGTACCTCGAGCATGATTGAGGTCAAGGGTGGCGCCGGCGCCCTTCGTGGCGTGGGCGCGCCCGTCCCGCATCCCGTCGGACCTAGGACCAGAGACGGGGATTTGTTGCGGAGGGATGAAATCCGTTCCGGTCCGCGTTGGTGCCTTCCGGAAGATCAGATCGTCGGGATCAGCGGGATCCGAGTGCGGACGGGGAGGCCCAGGTGGCTGCGGCGGCTCGAAAAGAGGACGGCTGGGCGCGGCGTCTGGCCGGTTACGCCTGGCGTTACCGGCGCAACGTGGTGCTCGCGCTCGGGTCCTCGCTCGGCGGCATGGCCGTCATGGCGCTCGTACCGCTCATCACCAAGGTCGTCATCGACGACGTCATCGGGGCGAAGAACCGGTCGCTCGCCGTGTGGACCGGTCTGCTGATCGCCGCGGCCGTCGCCGTGTACGTCCTCACCTACATCCGCCGCTACTACGGCGGCCGGCTCGCGCTCGACGTCCAGCACGACCTGCGCACCGAGATGTACGGCACGATCACCCGGCTCGACGGGCGGCGCCAGGACGAGCTGTCGACCGGCCAGGTCGTCGGACGGGCGACCAGCGACCTCCAGCTCATCCAGGGCCTGCTCTTCATGCTGCCGATGACCATCGGCAACTTCCTGCTGTTCGCGATCTCCCTGGCCATCATGGCGTGGCTGTCCCTGCCGCTCACCCTGATCGCCCTCGCCGTCGCCCCCGCCCTGTGGATCATCGCCAGGCGCAGCCGTACGCGGCTCCATCCGGCCACCTGGTACGCGCAGAGCCAGGCCGGGTCCGTCGCCGGAGTCGTCGACGGGGCGGTGTCGGGCGTGCGGGTCGTGAAGGGGTTCGGGCAGGAGGACCAGGAGACCGGGAAGCTGCGCGAGGCGAGCCGGAAGCTGTTCGCGGGCAGGCTGCGGACGATCCGGCTCAACGCGCGGTACACGCCGGCCCTGCAGGCCGTCCCGGCGCTCGGCCAGGTGGCCATCCTCGCGGTCGGCGGGTGGCTGGCGACGAAGGGCGAGATCACGCTCGGCACGTTCGTCGCCTTCTCGACGTACCTCGCGCAGCTCGTCGGACCGGTCCGGATGCTGGCCATGGTGCTCACCGTCGGTCAGCAGGCGCGGGCCGGTGTGGAGCGGGTGCTGGAGCTCATCGACACCCGGCCGTCCCTGAGCGAGGGCACGAAGGAGCTGCCGGCGGACGCCGGGGCGAGCGTCGAGTTCGACGACGTGAGCTTCGCCTACACGGACGGCAGGCCGGTCCTGGACGGCTTCTCGCTGGAGATCCGGCCCGGCGAGACCGTCGCGGTCGTCGGGGCGTCCGGCAGCGGCAAGTCCACCGTCTCGCTCCTGCTGCCGCGCTTCTACGACGTCACGCGCGGCGCCGTCCTCGTCGGCGGCCACGACGTGCGCGAGCTGACCTTGGACTCGCTGCGGGCCGCCATCGGAATCGTGCCCGAGGACAGCTTCCTGTTCTCCGACACCGTCCGCGCGAACATCGCGTACGGGAAGCCGGACGCGACGCAGGACGAGATCGACCGGGCCGCCCGCGCCGCCCAGGCCGACCGGTTCATCGCCGAGCTGCCCGACGGCTACGACACCAAGGTCGGCGAGCACGGACTGACCCTCTCGGGCGGCCAGCGCCAGCGCATCGCGCTGGCCCGCGCGATCCTCACCGACCCGCGCCTGCTCCTCCTCGACGACGCCACCTCCGCCGTCGACGCCCGCGTGGAGCACGAGATCCACGAAGCGCTGCGGCAGGTCATGGCGGGCCGGACGACCCTGCTCATCGCCCACCGCCGCTCCACTCTGGGCCTCGCCGACCGGATCGCCGTCCTGGACGGCGGCCGGCTCGCCGACATCGGCACGCACGAGGAGCTCCAGGGGCGCTCCGCGCTCTACCGCCGGCTGCTGACCGACCCCGACGAGCTCGGCGGCGTCTCGCCCGGCCACGTGCTTCCGCAAGCCCTGCCCGAGCCGGACGAGGACCGCACTGTGCGGGACGAACTGGACGCGGAGTTCGACGCCGAGCGGGGCATCACCCGCAGGCTGTGGGTGCGCGACGAACGGGCCGAGGAAGCCAGGGAGGCCAGGGAGGACGCAAGCGCCACTCCCGAACTGCTCGCCCAGGTCGAGGCACTGCCCCCGGCCACGGACACACCCGACATCGACGAGGCACGGGCGGTGCGGTCCGAACCGGCCGACGCCCGCTCCGGGGAGGGTGGCCGGCTCCGCGCCATCCTGCGCGGCTTCGGCCGGCCCCTGCTGGTCAGCCTGCTGCTCGTCGCCGTCGACGCGGGCATGGGCCTGCTGCTGCCCGTGCTGATCCGGCACGGCATCGACGAGGGCGTCGAACAGGTCGCGCTCGGCGCGGTGTGGACGGCATCCCTCCTCGCGCTCGGCACCGTCGTCGTGCAGTGGGCCGCCCAGACCGGCGAGATCCGCATGACCGGCCGCACCGGCGAGCGGGTCCTGTACGCCCTGCGCCTGAAGATCTTCGCGCAGCTCCAGCGGCTCGGCCTGGACTACTACGAGCGTGAGCTGACCGGCCGGATCATGACCCGGATGACGACGGACGTGGACGCCTTGTCCACGTTCCTCCAGACGGGACTGGTCACCGCGTTCGTCTCGGTGGTCACCTTCTTCGGCATCATGGTCGCGCTCGTCGTCATCGACGTGCAGCTGGCGCTGGTCGTCTTCGCCACCCTGCCGGTCCTGATCGTCGGCACGTACTTCTTCCGCCGGAAGAGCGTGCAGGCGTACGAGCTGGCCCGCGAGCGCATCAGCGTCGTCAACGCCGACCTCCAGGAGTCCGTGTCCGGGCTGCGGATCGTGCAGGCGTTCCGGCGGGAGCGCGACGGCGTGGCGGACTTCACGGCCCGCAGCGACAGTTACCGCCAGGCCCGTGTCCGCGGCCAGTGGCTGATCTCGGTCTATTTCCCCTTCGTCCAGCTGCTGGCCTCCGTGGCGGCCGCGGCCGTGCTGATCGTCGGCGCGGGGCGGGTGGAGGCCGGGACCCTCACCACGGGTGCGCTCGTCGCCTACCTCCTGTACATCGACCTCTTCTTCGCGCCCGTACAGCAGCTCTCGCAGGTCTTCGACGGCTACCAGCAGGCCACCGTGTCGCTCGGCCGGGTACAGGAGTTGCTCCGCGAGCCCACGTCGACGGCGGCCGTGCGGCAGCCGCGCGAGGTGCGGGAACTGCGCGGCGACATCGCCTTCGAGAACGTGTCCTTCTCGTACGGGGACGAGGAGGAGGCACTCACCGGCATCGACCTGCGCATCCCGGCCGGGCAGACCGTCGCCTTCGTCGGCGAGACCGGCGCGGGCAAGTCCACGCTGGTCAAGCTGGTGGCCCGGTTCTACGACCCGACCGACGGCCGGATCACCGTCACTCTCAAGGGCTCCTCCCACGAAGGGGGGCCCGCCCGGGCCGACGGTTCTTCGGGAGGCGTGGACCTGCGCGAGCTGGACCTGACCGGCTACCGGCACCGGCTCGGCGTCGTCCCCCAGGAGGCGTACCTCTTCTCCGGCACGGTCCGCGACGCCATCGCCTACGGCCGCCCAGGCGCGAGCGACGCCGAGGTGGAGGCCGCGGCCCGGGCCGTCGGCGCGCACGACATGATCGCCACTCTCGAGGGCGGCTACCTCCACGAGGTCTCCGAGCGCGGGCGCAACCTCTCGGCCGGACAGCGCCAGCTGATCGCCCTCGCCCGCGCCGAGCTCGTCGACCCCGATGTGCTGCTGCTCGACGAGGCGACCGCCGCCCTGGACCTGGCGACCGAGGCGCAGGTCAACCAGGCCACCGACCGGTTGACCGGCCGGCGCACCACGCTGGTGGTCGCGCACCGGCTCACCACCGCGGCCCGCGCGGACCGTGTCGTGGTGATGGACCACGGACGGGTCGCCGAGGACGGCACCCATGACGAACTCCTGGCGCGCGACGGCCACTACGCCGCCCTGTGGCGCACGTTCATAGGGGAGGACGAGCCGGCGGCCGTGTGACGGAGGGCGCGGGGTGCGTACCTTTCGGGTGCGGGCGGCTGTCTGGCGTACGGGGAACGCGTTCAGCAACGCGTTCGTTTCCGTTCACCCTCTTGTGCAGAGGGGGCCACATGCCCACCTCCCATGCCCGCCGCCGTGCCGCGGCGCGGTGAACGCCGTCGCCCTGATCGCCCTCGATTCCGTGCCCGCCGCCGCGGAGGAAGGCAAGGGACTCGTCCTGGGGCCGATCGCACCCGTCGAGGGGTGAAGCCCGGCAGCGGCTTCGAGCTTCCTGCCACCTTCCGGAACGAGGGCACCGAGGCGCTGGACAAGGTCTGGCTCTCGTACACCGTCACTCAGGGCCTCTCGCACGCCGAGCTGCCCTCCAACTGCGTGCGCTACGACATGTCCGCGGCCGACGAGTCGCCGAGTCACTCCAAGTCGGAGTGCGAGTACACCGAGATCGTCGTCGAGGCGGCGGACGGGACATCGGGCGGTGGCTCGTCCACGGGCGGATCCGGCGGCTCCGGTGGCAGCGGCGGCTCCGCGACGGGCGGCGGCTCCGCGACGGCCGGCTCCAGCGGCGCGGGCGGTTCCTCCACGGGTGGCAGCACCGGCTCCACCTCGACCGGCGGTTCCACCTCGTCGACGGGCGGCAGCACCGGATCGGCCACAACCGGCGGCACCCCGGCCTCCACCGGCTCCGGCTCCGCCCTACCCGTCGCCGTCGGCGCGGCAGCGGCAGCGGCTGTGGTCGCGGGCGTCGGCGTCGTCGTCACGATGCGCCGCCGGGCGGCCCGCACGCAGTAGTCCACGCGGCGTGGGATCGGCGGCCCGCGCGGGCGCCTCGCAACCAATTCCGCCGTGCGTGCGTCGTACGCCTGTACGGAGCAGGGGCAGTGGGGAGCGGACGTGGGCGACGGGGTGGGGAACAAGCGCAGGAATCGCGTGGGCCGGGCACTCGCCCGTGCGCTCGCCGTGCTGACGGCCGCGTCCGCCCTCGCGCTGGCGGGCCCCGGCCTGGAGCGCGCGGAGGCGGCGGCGCCGTGCGCCGGGCGGCTGGCGAAGTCCGTCTCCTTTGTCACCGGGCAGCTGAGGGTCTACCAGAGCGGGCAGCAGGTCTGCGCCGTCACCCTCGCGAGGAGCCCCGGCCCCCGGCGGTCCATGTCCGTCTCGCTCCAGGTGCGCGGCCGCCATCCGGAGACGGACAGCGGGCTGTTCACCCGCCAGGCGGGGCCGGTCACCGTGCGGCCGCGCGGCCGCTGCGTGAAGGCCACCGGTTCGGTCGCCGGCACCTCCCGCTCGACCGGCTGGATCCTGTGCTGAGCACCCCCGCGAAAACTGACGCCTTGCCAACTGGGGGTGGCGGCCCTGCCGTTGGCCCGGCTAGGTTCACGGCGACCGTTTGATCTCAAGGGGAGATCTTCAGGGGAGGGTCAATGCACAAGGCGCTCAGATGGCTGCTGTCGCTCGTGGTGCTCATAGGCACCGTGAGCGCGGCCGGAGCGACGGCCGGTGCGGCAACCGCCGCCGAGCCGACGGCCGGCACGGACATCAAGGACCGGATCCTGGCGATTCCGGGCATGAGTCTCATCGAGGAGAAGCCGTACCCGGGTTACCGGTTCCTCGTCCTCAACTACACACAGCCGGTCGACCACCGGCACCCCGACAAGGGCACCTTCAAGCAGCGGATCACGCTGCTGCACAAGGACACCAGCCGCCCCACCGTCTTCTTCACCTCCGGCTACAACGTGTCCACCACGCCGCGCCGCAGTGAGCCGACGACCATCATCGACGGAAACCAGGTCTCCCTGGAATACCGCTTCTTCACGCCGTCGCGGCCCGCTCCGGCGGACTGGTCGAAGCTGGACATCTGGCAGGCCGCCAGCGACCAGCACCGGGTCTTCGCCGAGCTGAAGAAGATCTACACCAAGAAGTGGCTGTCCACCGGCGCCTCCAAGGGCGGCATGACCGCCACGTACTACGAGCGCCACTACCCGCGCGACATGGATGGTGTCGTCGCCTACGTCGCCCCCAACGACGTGGTCAACAACGAGGACAGCGCGTACGACCGCTTCTTCGAGAACGTCGGCACCAAGGAGTGCCGCGACAGGCTGAACGCGGTGCAGCGCGAGGCACTGGTGCGCCGTGAGCCGCTGGAAGCGATGTACGAGCAGCTCGCGGCGGACAAGGGCTACACCTTCGACACCGTCGGCGGCCTGGACCGCGCCTTCGAGGCCGTGGTGCTCGACTACGTGTGGGTTTTCTGGCAGTACAGCACGCTCTCTGACTGCGGCTCGATCCCGGACGCTGAGACCGTGACCGACCAGGAGCTCTTTGAGAGTCTCGACAAGATCGTCGAGTTCAAGTCCCCCACGGACCAGGGGCTCGCCCGGTACACGCCGTACTACTACCAGGCGGGTACAGAGCTCGGTTCGCCCGACATCGAGCAGCCGCACCTGGACGGCCTGAGCCGCTACGGCTACCAGCCGCCGCGGAACTTCGTGCCGCGGGACATCCTGATGCGGTTCAAGCCGTGGGTGATGAGTGACATCGACTCCTGGGTGCGTCACAACGCGCAGCGGATGATGTTCGTCAACGGCCAGAACGACCCGTGGAGCGCGGAGCCGTTCCGTCTCGGCAAGGGCGTGCGGGACGCCTACGTCTACACCGCGCCGGATGCCAACCACGGCGCGGATGTCGAAGCGCTGCCCGCCGGCCAGAAGACAGATGCCACCGCCACCATCCTGAGGTGGGCAGGCGTCGCCCCGGCCGCCGTCCAGGAGGACCCGGCGAAGGCCAGGCCGCTCGCGAAGCCGGACGCTGGGCTCGACAAGCGGGACGCGGAGCGCACTCTGCTCCCGGAAGTCCCGTAACGCCCCGAACGCACGGGGCTGTGTTCGCGGACCGCGGCGGACACAGCCCCGCTCCTTCCCCTCGGCCGCCGATCGACTACTCGTGGCCTGTAAGGGGAAACAGGCGCTGGCGGTCCGGGTATTCGCCCGGCTAGTTTCACCCGCGACCGCTTGATCTCAAGGGGAGATCTCCAGGGGAGGGTGAATGCACAAGGCCCAGCCCATCTCGCTGCGGTGGTCGCGTTGGCCGTGCCGCCGCCGCTCCGGCATCGTGGCCCGAGATGTTGGGGATGTGGCGAGCGGCCTCGTACGGGCCCACGTTGGTGCCCTGGTGGCCCTTCACGAAGGTGGTGATGATGTAGCGGCCGAACGGATCTTTCAGCTTGGGCTCGTTGCCGGATGCCGGGCCGAAGCGGCGTACCACTTCCCCCAGTACGCGGTCCGGGATGGAATCCCGATCAGCGTGCCTGCTACGCCGCCGGCTCCTACGGCCGCCGACGGGCCTCCGCCGGGACTGCTCAGGTCCCGACGGAGGATCCTCATGTGTTGTCAGGGGACGGTGATAGTGTCGTCACCGACATCTATGATCTCCTCGGTGTTCCCCTCCTCGTCGGTTGCGACGCTGTGTTGGTCGCCATCATCGGGGCTGGGAGGCGGCTCGGCGGGGCACCGCGGGCAGCGCGGGTCGGGATAGTAATCAGGCTCCACAGTGCGGGGATCGACCATGACCGGGTTGCCGCTGGAGTCCACGAGAGCTTCGCCGTCCGGTCCGATGACTGGCATCTGGCTGGGCAGCATGGTCTCGTCAACCGTTCCGTCGGTGGTGACCCACTCGGGTTGCGGCGGAGGCGGAGGGGTGTCGGTTGCCGTGGCGGTCAGCGTTCCTGTCGTCAACAGCGCTGCTGCCACTGCTGCGACGACGATAATGTGGGCTCTCTTCATGGCGTGCTTCCTCCCCGGCTATGATTACGGCTCGATGTAGTGGGATCCGGACCAGACGCTGTCTGTGCCGCGCCATTCTCCGGAGTAGTAGACAGAGCCCCACGCCCTGGTGGCGTAGTAACCTCCGCCGCACGGTGGATAGACGCCGAAATCCCTGGAGGCCCTGAGCACGTTTGACGTGGAGGTGTTGTACTTCCAGCCGATTGAGCGACACAGGCTCCAGCCTGATGACGTCTTCTTGTAGTAGGAGTACCTCGTGGCGAGGTAGCCAGCAGGGCGCTCCCACGGCCAGATGCATGTGAGTGTGGGACCCCAGTCGTCGGCGGCAAGCACCCTCGATTGCGTATAGCCTCCGCGGCTTCCGTGGGAGACCTCGGACCGCACGTACACACACTTAGAGCTGTCAGTGTTCGACCACGTCTCTACGTGTTCGTAGACGTAGTGAGCGTTCGCACTGGTGGCGGTGACAAGCGTGAACATAAGCGCTGAGGCCAGTGCCAGGAGTCCACGAAGGCCTCCTCGTATTCGTCTTGTCCGTCTTGCTGTGTCTGTCATCAAAGTGAAGTCCCCACCCTGGTCGCGTGATCGCGGACGACACAGCATGGCATGTCTCGATCAATGAATCGACAACTTGAGCGAAAGGGATTCAGTTAGCACAGGTGTTCGCGTGCAGCCTCCTGGCGGACGAACGTGAACGTCCCTTCGTCTCGCCCCATTTGTGCGATTAGGGAGTCTTGATCGCGTCGCGGGGCGCCTTTGCAAAAGGTCAGTCGCTCGCCGTCGAACGTCATGTCAAGATCGGCCTTCGTCCCTGAGATGACCTCTGCCCTCCATCCCGCACCGGACTTGCTACCCGGGGCCTTCTCCAGGACGTCGTCCAGGTAGCGGCGCTCCCCTTCACTCAGAGACTCGCCATCGATACCGGCGGCCACGTGCGGCCGAGGAATCGAAGTCCCCTCGGTTTCTGAAGGGGCACACGCTGCGAGCGTCGCAACAACAGCTATGAGCACGGCTGTGACTGTGTGTCTCATGCGCGGACATTAGCAGCGGCACACGCATGCGGTCACCGGCCCGGGCGTAGCCCCCAGCATCCTGAATCCTTGATCCAGTCGTAGATGTCGGATCGAGATACTGGACGGAGTGCGGATGCCCCCTGAGCCGCTGAAGGCCGTGTACGAGAAGTACGCAGCGGACAACAAGCTCACGTTCGACACCGTCGGCGGCCTTGACCGCGCCTTCGAGGCTGTCGTCCTCGACTACATGTGGGCGTTCTGGCAGTACAGCGTCTCTGATCAGCTAAGTGATCCCATGCAAGACGTGGTGTCTGGCGCGGGTTCTGCCCATCGTGGCGGGGCGGCGTGGGCGTGCAGGTGGAAACCTGCGCCCAGTGCTGCTCCTTGCGGCCGGTGCCGGCCAGTGGTGGGTGTGCTGATCGTCGTCACGCCCTGGTGCCGGTGGGCTGCGCGGGGCAGTCGGTTGCGGCCCGTTGGTACGTGTCCCTCCGGACGCTTGCCCGCCGGGCCTTGCGGCCCAAGGGGGGAGGGTGCCCTGCGTCGCCTGGGCGCGGGGCGTTTGGTTCGTGGCCGGGTGGGTCCGGTCTTTGACCGGTCTTTCCGGCTGGTCTTCGGCGCGGGCGGTGTCGGGGTGATGACCGCGCCTGCTTCGAGTCTGTTCACCACACTGCGGATGACCGCGGAGCCGGTGCCGCGGTCGGTCATGGTCTTCGCCTGGTGGGCCAGGCCGCGTGCGGCAATGCGTTTCCACGCCCCGCTGTCGCGGTCGCCCTGCCATCGGCAGGACGGGCAGAGTGCCCATTTCCAGCCCGGTGTGGCGGGCCGGTCGGGTGCCTTGCGGTGTCGCAGCGGAGTGAGGCACTGGGGGCAGAGTCTGGACGTGTTGCGGGCCGGAACGGTGACGACGGCGATACCCACCTCGGTGGCGAGGTGCCGTATCCGGTCGACGATCTGCCCACGTACCTGCTGAGACATGCGTGTGTTGTGGGTGCGGCCCATGCCCCGCGCTTCCATGGAGCGCAGGTCTTCAACGTAGATGACAGTCGCCCCGGCGGCGACGGCCTGGTCGACGGCCCAGCGTGCGGCGGACCACGCCAGGGCGTCGTTGAGGTTCGAGCGGCGCGCGGAGATGCGGCGCATCTCGTCGGCCAGCACCTGGTGCTTGGCGAGCAGCGGACGCCGATCGTTGCCGCCGGTGAGCCGGTGGTAGTGGTCGGTCTTCACGTGCAGGTGCTCGAACAGGCGGCGCAGCCGGTGCTGCTTGGCCAGCACACCGGCAGCACGGAACATGCCCCCGGCGCCGAGGGCGGTGATTCGCCCGTCGCCGTGGAGCCGGACTGCCCCGGCGGCTAGGAGGGTATTGAGTCCCCAGTCCACACCGAGCGCGACCGTGTGCCCCGTGCGCTGCGTCTTCGGGACGGCGTGGGTGTAGGCCAGATCGGCCCGCACCCGGCCATGACGCAGACGCAGGGTGGGCAGGTGCAGCACCGCACATCCGGGGATGGTGGGCGGCAACATAATGGGGCAGGCCACCCACGTCCAGTCTTTGTACGACTGCGGGTCGCGGCGGGTGGGGAGTTGCAAGCGCAGCAGCGCCCGGCGCGGATCGCTCTCGTGCCGTTCGATGACGGCCTGCTGCCCGTCGCAGGCCGCCAGCAGCAGCATCCGCGCTGCGCCGGGCGCGGTCTCCAGTTCGAACACATCGACTGGCAGCCGTCCATGCTTCCTGGCGAACGCGGTGATCTGCCGGGTGCGGGACGTGATGACGCTGGACGGCAGATGCTGCCCGCCGGGCACCGCTGCGCGTACCGCGTCCCACTCCTGTGCAGTGCGCTTTGCCGGATCAGTGGGCCACGTCGCGAGGACTCCAGCGGTCAGGCAGACACGCCATTGCGCGGAGCGCAGTACGCGACCGACGTGTTCCTGGGCCATGCGAACAATGCGGTCGTTGACGCGGACCCCCTCGGCCGGGGCGGCGGCCCAGCCCAGGCGGCGCAGCGCCATCCACGCGTTCGCTGGCAGCTTCCGACCCCCTCCGTCCTCGCCCGAGGCCAGTACATCCACATCGGCGGCGTTCCAGTGCGCGGCCAGCAGATCAGCGACCATGCCGGACACCAGAGTGGCAGCCCAGCCCACACGCTCCGCCAGTACAGACGCGGTGAGGACTTCGCCGGTCCTCTCATCCATACCGGTACGCAGGACACCACGGGCGCACGCGGTGCGAGACGTCTCGCCCTCGGCGAGCGGCACCTTCCGGCTCAATGCCCACCCCCGTCGCCCCGGCACTGTCATCCGACCAACGACACCCCTGATGAAAGGTCACGCATTCGATCCCCGCACTCACATCCGACGCCCGCACCGGACAAGACCCGGGACGGCCCCGGCCGCGGCCACCGCCACGGACCAGCAGATCTGGGACAGCATCGACTCGATCTCGGGCTTCGCCGCCTACGCGGACCAGGGGCTTTCGACCTACACGCCGTACTACTACCAGGCGGGTACAGAGCTCGGTTCGCCCGACATCGAGCAGCCGCACCTGGACGGCCTGAGCCGCTACGGCTACCAGCCGCCGCGGAACTTCGTGCCGCGGGACATCCTGATGCGGTTCAAGCCGTGGGTGATGAGTGACATCGACTCCTGGGTGCGTCACAACGCGCAGCGGATGATGTTCGTCAACGGCCAGAACGACCCGTGGAGCGCGGAGCCGTTCCGTCTCGGCAAGGGCGTGCGGGACGCCTACGTCTACACCGCGCCGGATGCCAACCACGGCGCGGATGTCGAAGCGCTGCCCGCCGGCCAGAAGACAGATGCCACCGCCACCATCCTGAGGTGGGCAGGCGTCGCCCCGGCCGCCGTCCAGGAGGACCCGGCGAAGGCCAGGCCGCTCGCGAAGCCGGACGCTGGGCTCGACAAGCGGGACATGGAGCGGACGCTTCGTCCGTGACATGAGCCAGCCCCTGGGGCTGTGTCCGCGGTACGGCGGACACAGCCCCTTCGCGCGTCAGCCGTACGACAGCCCGTGCCCGATCGGGAAGAGCACCCGCGCCGGGTCGTCGGCGCGCTGCACCGGGACCGGCAGCCTGCCCCGCGGTTCGGCCGCGCCGGCGATCACCCGGACGGCGGCGCGCAGTTCGACGTCGGTCCACGAGTAGCTCGCGAGCGCCGCCCGCACCCCGCTCAGCCGGGCGATGTCGTACGGATTGCGAATGGCGAGCGTGACGACGGGCAGGCCGGTCGCGACCAGCCGGTCCACGAGCGTGCGCTGCGAACTGGTCGCCACCACGTTGTACGTGCCCACGACGACGACGTCCTTGCCCTGCGCCGCGGCCACCGCCTCGGCGATCTTCGCGCTGCTGGGGGCCGTGCCGGTGGACAGCACGCTCGTGACGAAACCCAGCTCGGTGAGGGCTTTCCCCAGCACGGACGTCGGCGGGCCCGTCGTGCCGCTGGGGGAGGCCGGGTCGGCGCCGACGACCAGCACGTTCGGGGTGCTGCGGCGGCTGAGCGGCAGCAGCCCGTCGGGATTGGTCAGCAGGGTGATGGTGCCCTCGGCGATCCGGTCGGCGGCGGACAGGTGCGGACCGGTGCCGACCGTGCGGTCCACACCCGCGTGGGAGACGAACGGGTCGCGGAAGAGCCCGAGTTTCTCCTTCAGCAGCAGAATTCGCAGGATCGATTCCTCGATGCGGGCGACGCTGAGCTCACCGCTTCTTACCGCGCTCAGCACCCCGTGCCAGGCAACCGCCAGGTCCGGCGGGTTGAGCAGCTGGTCCACACCGGCGAGCAGGGCGAGCACCGGCACCCGGTGGTCGCCGTACTTGTCCCGTACGCCCTGCATGTTGAGCGCGTCCGTGACCACGACGCCGTCGTAGCCGAGTTCCTCGCGCAGGATGCCGGTGAGGATCGGACGGGAGAGCGTGGCCGGGTCGTTGCTCGGGTCCAGCGCGGGGAACTGGATGTGCGCCGTCATGATCGAGTCGATCCCGGCGTCGATCGCCGCCCGGAAGGGCGGCGCGTCGATCCGCTCCCACTCCTCGCGGGTGTGGGTGATGACCGGGATGCCGGTGTGGCTGTCGACCGTGGTGTCCCCGTGGCCGGGGAAATGCTTGGACGTCGCCGCGATGCCCGCCGCCTGGTAGCCCGTGACCTGGGCCGCGACCATACGGGCGACCGCGGCCGGGGCGGCGCCGAAGGACCGTACGCCGATGACCGGGTTGGCCGGATTCACGTTGACGTCGGCGACGGGCGCGTAGTTCTGCATGATGCCCATCGCGGCGAGTTCGGCGCCCGCGATGTGCGCGGCGGTGCGGGCCGCGGAACGTGAGCCGCCCGCCCCGAGCGCCATCGCGCCGGGCATGAGCGTGGCGGGCCTGCCGACGCGGGCCACGATGCCGTGCTCCTGGTCCGTGGAGATCAGCAGCGGCACGGGTGTGGGCTGGGCGAGGCCGGCACGCTGGATCCCGTTGGACAGGTCCGCGATCTGGTGCGGCTCACGGGTGTTGTGCGCCCAGGCGAAGTAGATGATGCCGCCGACGTGGTACTGGGCGACGAGTTCGGCGGCCGTGCGGACGCCGATCTCCTTGAGGTTGGCATCGATGTCGGCCTGATCGGGCGCGGAGGCGGAGTGCCCGTAGACCCGCATCACGAAGAGCTGGCCGACCTTCTCCTCCAGGCTCATCCGGGAGATGAGGCGCTTGAGGCGGTCGCGGGTACCGGCGGCAGCGGATGACGCGGCGGCGGGCGATGTGGTGGCGACCGCCCCGGCGGCGACCGCGGTCGCGGTCGCGGTGAGAAGGGTGCGTCTGGAGAGGCTCCGGTTGTGCACTGGTGCTCCTTCCGGCCTTGCAGAGCGGGGGAGTTGCACAAGGGGGGTTGAAGGAAACTGCCAAGATGCCACGGATATCTGGAAAGTAACTGCCAGGTCAAGGCCCCGCGCAGAAACACCACGATTGGCCGCCCGCCGAGGGCCCGTCGCGGCGGGTAGTCACGTCTGCTGCGGCGGCGTCAGCCGTACGCGCTCGGTGCCGTCCGCGTCGAACACCACCGCGTAGTCGGTTGCCGTGAAGGCCGATCCACCCGGTGAGGACGGCGACCGGCCGCGCGTGATCACCGTGCTGAACTCCCGCCCGGCCGACGCGCGACGCGACAGATGCCATGGGCATCGTCGTGCATGCCGGTTCCCGCGCCGTCCGCGCGGCAGGATCAGGTGCGCCGCTGGACCGTGCGGCCCGCAGCGGTCAGGTTCCGGCCCTTCAGCCGCCCGGCTCGTCGAAGTCGTCGGCGAGGACGAGCCCGTCGAGCCCGTCGCCGGTGTGGGGAGTCGCGGACGAGGGCGATCAACCCGGTGTGCACGGGCCGCCGGCGAAGGCCATCACCCGATGACTTCGCGACCGTCCTCGGTGACCTGTTCACCCTGGTCGGCGACCTGCGGCCACAACCGCTTCAGCGTGCGGACCGTCTCCGTGATCGCGGGCCGCCTGGCCGCCCCCGTACGCCACAGCGCCCGCAGCCGCCGGCTCGGCGCCGGATCCAGCCCTACGATCGTGACCCGCGGCGGCAGCGGACCGCGCCCCAGCCGGGGGACCAGTGCGATGCCGAGCCCGGCGGCGACCAGGGCCGCCTGGGTGTGGTACTCCTCGGCCTGGTGGGCGATCAGCGGCTCGTGGCCTGCCGCCCGCAGCGTGCGCATCAGCCAGTCGTGGCAGACCGTGCCGGGCGGCTGTGTGATCCACCGTTCGCCGCCGAGCTGCTCCCGCCGCAGGGACTTCTCGCCGGCCATCCGATGGTCCGCCGGAACCAGCACGTCGCACAGGTCGTCGCCGATGACGGCCTGCTCGACACCGGGCGGCGTCGGCATCGGCGCGATGTCCCAGTCGTGCGCCACGGCCAGGTCGATCGCGCCGCGGGCGACGAGGTCGATCGACAGATGCGGATCGATCTCCTGGAGGCGGGCGTCCAGGGAGGGGTGGCGGCGGGCGAGATCGGCGAGCACGAGCGGCATCAGACCGCGGGCGGCGGTGGCGAAACACGCGACGGCGAGCCGGCCGGACGGCTCACCGCGCCGCTCCTCGAGGCGCACCTCCGCCTCCTCGACGATGGACAGCAACTGCTGGGCCGCCTCGGCCAGTTGCTGCGCCTCGTCGGTGAGGCGAACGCCGCGGCCCTGCCGCTCCAGCAGCGTCGTACCAGTCTCCCGCTCCAGCTTGGCGATCTGCTGGGAGATCGCGGACGGCGTGTAGCCGAGCGCGGCGGCAGCGGCGCCGACCGAGCCGTGGACGGAGACGGCGTGCAGGGCGCGAAGCCGGCCGAGATCGAGCACGATGCCCTCCCCTTCGCATCCCATTGCGCGTCTTGTGCCTCGCCGGCCCGCGTTTCCGCACGCTTTCGTAAGCAGCGCTTCATCCAACTATGAAGGAATCCGTGCTGGTGCTACACGGTAGCGCGGCTCGATGCTCGATGCCATGCGCCCTGTCCGTGTCATGCCTCCCGCCCACATCGCCTTGGCGGCACTCGTCGCCGCTGTCTGGGGCGTCAACTTCGTCGTCATCGAGATCGGCCTCGGCCACTTCCCGCCCTTGTTCTTCTCCGCCCTGCGTTTCCTCGCGGCGGCACTGCCCGCGGTCTTCTTCGTCGGCCGCCCCAAGGTCGCCTGGAAGTGGATCGTCGGGGTGGGACTGGTGCTGGGCGTCGCCAAGTTCGGCCTGCTCTTCACGGGCATGGACCAGGGCGCGCCCGCCGGACTGTCCTCGCTGATCCTCCAGATCCAGGCCGTCTTCACCGCCCTGTTCGCCTTCGTCGCGCTCGGCGAACGGCCTGGCCCGGTACGGGTCCTGGGCATGGCCGTCGCCCTGGCCGGCATCGCGGTCGCGGCCGTCGACGAAGGCACGTCCGGCCCCATGGTGGGCTTCGTCCTGCTCGTCGCCGCGGCGGCCTGCTGGGGCGTCTCCAACGTCCTCACCCGCAAGGCGTCGCCGCCGGACGCGCTCAATTTCATGGTGTGGGTCAGCACCGTCCCGGTCCTCCCGCTGTTGGCACTCTCCCTGCTCACGGAGGGCGTGGACCGGGATGTCGAGGCGCTGCGCTCGCTGGACTGGACGGGCGCGGGCGTCGTGATCTACGTCGCCTGGATCACCACGATCTTCGGCTTCGGTGCGTGGGGCTTCCTGATGCGCCATCACCCGGCCTCCTCGGTGGCCCCGTTCTCCCTGCTGGTCCCGGTGTTCGGCATGTCGTCGGCGGCTCTGTTCCTCGGCGAGCCGATCAGCCCCCTGCGCTGGTGCGCGGCATCGCTGCTGGTGGGCGGCGTGGCGCTGACGTCGCTGCCGGGCGGGCGGCAGGCCGGGCCGGTGAGCCCGCCGGCGGACGCGGAGCCGGTCGCGGCCGGGCGGAAGTGAAGGTATTTCCTCCGGCTGATCAACGGGGGAGTGCATCGTGTCCACGCCGCCGCCCTCTCACCAGGGCTTCGCCCAACAGAGCACCGCCGCCCAGTGACAGGCCGCGGCGCACGTCATGCGGCGTAACCGGGAACCGGAGCCGGTGCCCGAATCCGCCGTCAACGGCGTGCAGCAGCTGATAGGCCGCATCACCCGCTAGAGGCCCGCTTCCGTGCGGACGGCCTGCTGCCGGACGGCCGCCATGTCCGCTCCGTTCTGGCCTGGGACTACGGCCGGGCGGTCAGCATGGCCCGGTGGGGGGTGGCCGCCCGCTTCGGCGACGTGCCGGAGCCGGAACGGTCTGTCCTCCGCGCCGGCGAGGCTACCCGCGTCACGTACCGCTCCTGGGCGGACTGCGGCGCCGGTTCGTGCTGGACAGGCGCCTCCACTTCGACGAGGAGGAGTTGGACCCGTGACACACCGAGATCGCCGAGGCCCACGATTCCTGACCACCAACCCCGAAAGCCCCTGGCTCACGATCCCGTGGCGATAGCCGCGCCGCGCGGATAGCGCGCCCGCATCGCGTCGACGCACACGTCACGCGATGTCGGGCCGCCGAAGCGGAGGCGGTCGTAGGTGCTGAACGCCGGCTCCAGCGCGTCCAGTTCGTCGATCAGCGCATGCAGCCGGGCCGTCCACCCCGCCGAGCCCGCGTCCGGCTCCGACGGTGCCGCCGTGATGGCCGCCGTCAACCGCTCCTTGCGCTGGATCATGGCCGGGCTCACCGAGTGCAGGCACACGTACTGTCCGCTCAGATACGCCTCCCACTCCCGCCGTCCCACCGACCGATCCGCCCAGTGCGCCGTGAACCATGCTTCCAGCCGCTCCGGCCCGCCCGCCCGTTCCGTCAGCGCGAACAGGTCCCGTGGGACCATCTCCGCGCCGTCGGAGCGCAGGTATCCGGGCAGCGGAAGCAGCCCCGCCAGCATCGTCAGGCGTACGGCCCCGGGATCGTGTCCCTCGGCCGCGCACAGCTCCTCCAGCTCGGTGAACTGCGCGGTGACGTAAGCGTCGTCCGCGGGCGTCATCGGGTGGTCGCCGTTGATCCGGCGGAAGCGCTCGGCCAGTTCGTCCTCGTACATGGGACCTCGTTCCTCGTGGGACACCGTCGTTCCCATGCTGGACGCGCAGCGCTTCGGTCCCGGCCGAACCGTCCCCGCCGCCTCCTCAGACCAGTCCCGCCAGATGCTCCCGCCCCGCAGCCAGCAGCCCCGGCAACTCCGCCGCCTCTTCGTACCAGCGCTTCTCGTACTCCCAGCACACCCAGCCGTCCGGGTCAGCCAACGACAGGCACTCGGCGAGCGGCAGCAGGCCCGCGCCGAGCGGGACCGGGGTCAGGTCGTCCCGCGAGGCCACGTCCTTGACCTGGACGTACCCGAGGAACGGACTCAGGCTGGCATGGGTCGCCCGGGGGGACTCGCCGCCGAGCCACGGGTGCATCACGTCCCACAGCGCCCCCGCGTGCTTGTGGCCGACGGTGCCGAGGACGCGGGAGACATCGGCGCCCGTGCGGTGGGAGTCGTGCGTCTCCAGCAGGATGCGCACGCCCGCGCTCGCCGCGGTCTCCGCGGCCGCGCCCAGCCGCCGGGCCGCGATTCCGTCTGCCTCGGACGGGTCCTGTTCACCGCCACCGGGGAAGACACGGACGAACGGCGCCCCCAGGTCCCCGGCCAGGCGGACCAACTGGTCGAGCTCCAGCAGGACGGGACCGTCGTCACCCGCGGCCGCGACCCGCGCATATCCGGCGACTCCCAGGATCTCGACGCCCGCTTCCTCGAACTCCCGCAGCACCGCCTGCCGTTCGGGCGTGCTCAGGTCCAGATGCACCGGCTCCTCCGGGTGTGTGCGCAGCTCCACACCCTGGTATCCGGTCCCGGCGGCGAGCGCTGCCACATCCGCTATCGGCATTCCCGGCACGCCGAGGGTCGAGAAGGCGAACTTCATGAGGACTGTCCTTCCTGCAGGGGCGCTTCTTGCAGAGGCAGTCGCCAGTCCTGGCCGACCAGATCCGCCCCGTACGAGTGATGCGGCTTCTCCGCGACGAGCGTGAATCCGGTCCGCTGGTATATCCGGCGGGCGCCGTCCAGCACATCGTTGGTCCACAACACCATCTCCCGGTACCCCGCAGCGCGCGCGAAATCCACGGCCGTGCGCACCAGCCGGTCACCCAGGCCGTGTCCGCGGGCCTCCGGCTCGACGAGCAGCAGGCGCAGTCGCGCGGCGGCCGGGGCATCGTCCCGTACGCACATCACGGACCCCACCGGACGGCCGTCCGACTCGGCGATCCACACCCGCTCCCGCTGCGGGTCGTGATCCTGCGCGAAATCGGCGACGATCCTCGCGACGAGACCTTCGAACTCGGTGGTCCACCCGTACTCCGCCGCATACAGCGCGCCGTGACGCTGCACTATCCACCCCAGCTCACCGGGGCCGGGGTCGCGGAGGACGGGCTCCGCGACACGGTCGGTCCGGGGACCGGCCAGCACCTCGCGGACGGTGCGCATCGCCTCGGCGAGCCGCTCCCGCTCCCGCTCCGGCACCCCCTCCAGCAGCGCCCCGACGGCCCGCCGCGACCGCTCGTCCAGCACGGCCGCGGCCTCACGCCCGCGCGGGGTGAGCGTGATCCGCTGCCGCCGCGGATCGGCCTCGGACGGCGCCCGCTCCACCAGCTCGTCCCGCTCGAACTTGCCGAGGAGCCGGCTCAGATACCCCGCGTCGAGCGACAGCTCCGTCCGCAGGTCGGCGGCGTCGGTACGGGGGCTGTGGGCCAGCTCGTACAGCACACGCGACTCGGTGAGCGTGTACGGCGTGTAGAGGTGCTTGCCGTAGTCGAGCGCGCCGATGACGTTGGTGTAGAAGCGGTTGAAGGCACGGACTTCGTGGACGGACATGGCGGCCTCCAGAGGACTTACCTTTGACTGAGTCAAAGGTAAGTCGTGCGGTCTCGCTCCCACAAGGTTCATCACCCCATCGTGTGTCCCTCACCGTCGCGGCCGTCCGCGCCAGGTCGTGAACACACCTCCGCCGACTCACCTTCGCCGACTCCCGTCACGGGCGCGAAGGCCTCCGGACCGGCCGTGGCGTAGACGACGGTGGCGAGCATGATCAGGCAGAGGAGCGCGATGAGTTCCGCTGTTGTCGGTACCACCGCCGGTAACCACCGCCGGCCTCGACGCCGACGCACTGGAACGGGCCCTGGCCTGCTACCAGCGGGCGAGCCGTCTCAGCGGGAACAGCACCTACCCGCTGATGAACGCGGCCAGCGTCGAACTCCTGCTGACCGGTCTGCGCGGCGGGGACACCGGCCAGGTCGTCGAGCGTTTCGCACCACTGCACCACTGCACCACTGCACCACTGCACCACTGCACCACTGCACCACTGCACCACTGCACCACTGCACCACTGCACCACCTGGCGCCGTTCACCGTGCACGACTTCGGCGAGAGCGACCCTGGGCGCTGTTCGACCCCGCGGACTCGCTGCTGCTCACCGGCAGGGGACCGGAGGGCCTGGCGGCGCTGCGCGAGGGAATCGCGCTGGTTCCCCCTGAGGAACGGGCAGCGGTCCTGACGTCGGTGGCCCAGCCGCTGCGGGACATGCCGTCGGTCGAGGGCCTGCTCGCGCCGGAGACGGCGGCCGGGGTACGCGAGGCGACGGAGGAGTGCCTGCGGACGGCGACCGCGTAGCCGGTGCGGATGCCCTCGGTGTGCCGAGCGCGCAGCGCTCAACCGGACGCCGCCCGCGTAGCCGTGAGCGCTGCGGACCGCGAGGCGCCCCTCAGTGTGCCGGGGCGCCCAGCGCTCACCTGCGTCACTGCCGCTCCCGCGCCGCCGTCCTCGTGCCGCCGTTCCCGCGTCACCGCCGCTCCCGCGCCACCGTCCTCGTGCCGCCGTTCCCGCGTCACCGCCGCTCCCGCGCCACCGTCCTCGTGCCGCCGTCCCGCGCCACAGCCACTCCCGCGCCGCCGTCCCCGCGTCACCGCCGCTCCCGCGCCGCAGCCTCGTCTCACCGCCCCGGCGCCGCCGTCGAGTCGCGCACCATCAGCTCCGCCGCGATCGTCGCGATACCTCCCGGCGGCGGCGCCTCTTTGCCCATCGCCAGCCGCCCCGCTCGCGACCCCGCCTCGAACAGCGGCAGCCGCACCGTCGTCAGCGCCGGCACCGCGTCGATCGAGAACGGCAGGTCGTCGAAGCCCGCCACCGAGATGTCGTCGGGGATGCGCAGCCCCTGGTCGCGCAGCGCCGCGCAGGCGCCCAGCGCCACCGTGTCATTCGCGGCCACGACGGCTGTCAGCGACGGCTCCCGCCGCAGCAGTTCGAGCGTGGCCTCGTAGCCCGAGCGCCGGTCGTACGGTCCGTGCACCGTCAGCCGGTCCTCGTCCGCGTCGCCGCCGACCGGCCCGCCTGCCGATCCGCCCGCCGCCCCGCCGAGCGATCCGCCCGCCGACCCGTACCCCGCCCCGCCCGCCAGGCCCGCCGCAGCCATCGCCGCCCGGTGGCCCTCCAGCCGGTGGCGCGTCGTCGTGCGCTCGACGGGCCCGGCGACGTATCCGATCCGCCGGTGTCCGAGCGAGATCAGGTGCTCGGTCAGGCGCCGCGCTCCACCGCGGTTGTCGAAGGCGAGCGACGCCAGGATCGCGTCGCTGCCGGGCAGCGGCGGCCGCCCGCAGAGCACCACCCGCGTCCCCGCGTCCGCGAGCTTCGTCAGCCTGGTGCTCATCGCCGCGATGTGTTCGGGGTCCTCGATCGCGCCGCCGGTCAGTACCACGGCCGCGGCCCTCTGGCGCTGGAGCAGCGTCAGGTAGGTGAGCTCACGCTCCGGGGAGCCGCCGGTGTTGCACACCACGGCCAGCTTCTGGCCACCGGCCCGCCCCGAGCCCTCCTGCCCGCCGATCTCGGTCTGGGCGGCCCCGGCCATGATCCCGAAGAAGGGGTCGGCGATGTCGTTGACCAGGATGCCGACCAGGTCGGAGGTCGCGGCGGCGAGCGAGCTCGCGGGGCCGTTCAGTACGTAGTCGAGTTCGTCGACCGCCCGCAGCACCCGCTCGCGGGTGGACGCCGCGACCGGGTAATTGCCGTTCAACACGCGGGACACGGTCGCCGGGGACACCCGGGCGCGCGCCGCCACATCCGCCAGGGTGACTGTCATCGCTTCCTCCGCAGGAGACGGACCGGCCCCCTTGTCCGGGCCGCTGTCGGCAGGCTAGCTTCATACGGGGTAGAAAGCGCTTGCTACGCCCATATCGAGGGATCTCGGGAAAATCGAGGGGAACATGGAGGTACCTTCATGCCACGCAGGACAGTGCGGATCGCGATGAACGGCGTCACCGGGCGGATGGGCTACCGCCAGCACCTGGTCCGCTCCCTCCTCGCCATCCGCGAGCAGGGCGGTCTCGACCTCGGGGACGGCGACGTCCTGTGGCCCGAGCTCGTCCTCGTCGGCCGCCGCGAGCACGCGCTGCACGCCCTCGCCGACCGGCACGGACTGACGGAGACCTCAACCGACCTGGACGCGGTCCTCGCGGACGACACGATCGACGTCTACTTCGACGCCCAGGTCACCTCCGCCCGCGTCGAGGCGCTGAAGAGGGCCATCACCGCGGGCAAGCACGTCTACACCGAGAAGCCCACTGCCACCGATCTCGCGGGCGCCCTCGGACTGGCCCGCCTCGCCGCCGCCGCGGGCATCAAGCACGGCGTCGTCCAGGACAAGATCTTCCTGCCGGGCCTGCTGAAGCTGAAGCGCCTGGTCGACGGCGGCTTCTTCGGCGAGATCCTCTCCGTGCGCGGCGAGTTCGGCTACTGGGTCTTCGAGGGTGACTGGCAGGAGGCACAGCGGCCGTCGTGGAACTACCGCGCCGAGGACGGCGGCGGCATCGTCGTCGACATGTTCCCGCACTGGGAGTACGTGCTCCACGAGCTGTTCGGCCGCGTCACCTCCGTCACCGCGCAGGTCGCCACGCACATCCCACGCCGCTGGGACGAGGACGGCAAGCCGTACGAGGCGACCGCCGACGACGCCGCGTACGGCATCTTCCAGCTGGAGGGCGGCGCGATCGCCCAGATCAACTCCTCCTGGGCCGTACGCGTCCACCGCGACGAGCTGGTGGAGTTCCAGGTCGACGGCACCCACGGCTCTGCGGTCGCGGGCTTGCGCAACTGCCGTGCCCAGCACCGCTCCGCCACACCCAAGCCGGTGTGGAACCCTGACCTCCCCGTCACCGAGTCCTTCCGCGACCAGTGGCAGGAGGTCCCGGACAACGCGGAGTTCGACAACGGCTTCAAGGCCCAGTGGGAGCTGTTCCTGCGCCATGTCGCGCTGGACGAGCCGTACCACTGGGACCTGCTGGGCGGCGCGCGCGGCGTGCAGCTCGCCGAACTCGGCCTGCGCTCCTCCGCGGAAGGCCGTCGCCTCGACGTACCGGAGCTGGCGCTGTGACGATCCGACTCCCTGCCGGTGACGGCACACTCCGCGCGTACGCCCCTCGCACGGAGCCGCTCCACTTCACGCCCGGCGCGCCGCTCACCTCCCGTACGGTCTTCTCCGCCGCCCACGTGGTGGCCGACCCGTACGCCGACACCACGCCCGACTCTCCCCCTGGCTCCGCCGGCGGGACACCCAGCGCCGTCGACTGGGACGCCACCCTCGCCTTCCGTCGGCACCTGTGGTCGCACGGCCTGGGCGTCGCGGAGGCGATGGACACCGCGCAGCGCGGGATGGGCCTGGACTGGGCGGGCGCGGCGGAGTTGATCCGCCGCTCGGCGGCCGAGGCGAAGGCGGTCGGCGGCGCGATCGCGTGTGGCGTGGGCACGGACCAGCTGACCGGACCCGTGTCCCTGGACTCTGTCCGGGCGGCCTACGAGGAGCAGCTCGCGCTCGTCGAGTCCACCGGCGCGCAGGCGATCCTGATGGCCTCCCGCGCCCTCGCGGCGACGGCCCGCAGCTGCGACGACTACCACTCCGTCTACTCCCACCTGTTGCGCCAGGCATCGGAGCCGGTGATCCTGCACTGGCTGGGCCCGATGTTCGACCCGGCGCTGGAGGGCTACTGGGGTTCCACCGACCTCGACGAGGCCACCTCGGTCTTCCTCGACCTGATCGCGGCCAACCCCGACAAGATCGACGGCATCAAGGTCTCGCTCCTCGACGCGCAGCGGGAGGTCGACCTGCGTCGGCGTCTGCCGCAGGGCGTGCGCTGCTACACGGGCGACGACTTCAACTACCCGGAGCTGATCGCGGGCGAGGAGCCGTCGGCGGGAGGACGCTTCAGCCACGCGCTGCTCGGCATCTTCGACCCACTGGGCCCGCTGGCGGCGGAAGCGGTACGGGTCCTGGACACGGGGGACGCGGACGGTTTCCGCACGCTCCTCGATCCCACGGTCGACCTGTCCCGCCACCTTTTCCAGCCCCCGACCCGCTTCTACAAGACGGGTGTCGTGTTCCTCGCCTGGCTGTCCGGCCACCAGTCGCACTTCTCGATGGTCGGTGGCCTGCAGTCCGCGCGCTCGCTGCCTCATCTGGCCCGGGCGTACGAATTGGCTGACGGCCTCGGCCTGTTCCCGGACCCCGCGTTGGCCGAGTCCCGCATGAAGTCCCTGCTGACGGTCTACGGAGTCCCTCGGTGAATCCCCTCTCGCGCCTCAGCATCAACCAGATGACGGTCAAGCAACTGTCCCTGCCGGCCCTCGCCGACGCCTGCGCCCGCCTGGGCGTCCCGGCGGTGGGCCTGTGGCGTGAACCGGTCGCGGAATACGGCCTGGACGCGGTGGCCAAGCTCGTACGGGACGCGGGCCTGACGGTCACGTCCCTGTGCCGCGGCGGTTTCCTGACAGCCCTCGACCCGGCCGACCGCGCCCGCGCGCTGGACGACAACCGCGCGGCGGTCGACGAGGCGGCCACCCTCGGCACGGACACCCTGGTCCTGGTCTCGGGCGGCCTCCCGGGGGGCAGCCGCGACCTGGCGGCTGCACGCGAACGGATCGCGGACGCGCTGACGGTGCTGGGCCCTTACGCGGGCGAACGGGGCGTCCGTCTCGCGATCGAACCGCTGCACCCGATGTTCGCCTCCGACCGCTGTGTGGTCTCGACCCTGGACCAGGCCCTCGACCTGGCGGAACGCTTCCCGGCGCCCCAGGTGGGCGTGGTCGTGGACACCTACCACGTCTGGTGGGACGACCGGGCCCCGGCGGCGGTGGCTCGTGCGGGCGCTGCCGGCCGCATCCACTCGTTCCAGCTGGCGGACTGGGTCACGCCTTTGCCGGCGGGCGTCCTGACCGGCCGCGGCCAACTCGGCGACGGATCGATCGACATGCGGGAGTGGCGCGAACGGATGGAGGCGGCGGGCTGGACGGGCTTCGTCGAGGTGGAGCTGTTCAACGACGGGCTGTGGGCGCGGGACGGAGGGGAGGCGCTGGGGGAGACGGTGAGGAGGTTTGTGTCGGAAGTGTTCTGAAGAAGTGCACGTCGAGGCCTGACTCAGCGTGGGAGGAAGTCATCGGCGAACGGGCCTACGGTACCCCAGTCGAATTTCACCGAGTCGGCCGCCTTGTCGAATTCAGCAGAGATTCCGACATCGGGCAGGCCGAGCTCCTGGCGCAGCCATCCATCCATGGCGAGGGCGGCGACTTCTGACCTGTAGTCGCTCAAGTCTCGACATGGTCGTCACCGTTCGCTTGTGCTGGGTGCGAGGACCAAAGGGATGCCCAGCCGAGCCACGCGGCGCATCACTTCGGGAGTAAGGATGGTCTGAGAGTCGCTGGCCACGTGTCCCCTGATGGTGAGGGTCACGGAGATGTCGTTCGCCAGGAGTTCCATCAGATCTTTACTACCTGGAGATGCGCGACGAACTCGATTGGCATCCCGGCAGTAAGAAGCACAACAGTCCTTTGCGCCGTGAATTCGACGGAGCGAAGGCGGATGCCAACCGCGGGGTTGTCTGCCCCAAGAGCGGGGCGTACCAGCTCGTAGCGCACCCGCCGGCCACTCCCGATCCGGCGAACAAGAACGAGGCTGTTCAGTGTGACGAGTACGCCTTCGCAAGTGCAAAGGAAAGTGGTGGAGCGACCGGGGTCGCCATGGAGGCGAATGCCTTCAGGCGTACGCACGCAAGGGTGGTGACGGCAAGTGGCGTGTGTACGACGATGAGCGCCCGCCCTTCGGCGGCACTCCCACGTACAAGGAGAAGTGCGCCCGAGCGTCGATGCACGGTGGCCAGAACGAAACGGCAGGTCGCCGTCTCAACGGGTTCTATTCCAAGCAAGGGATGCGGACGGAGATCCCTATTTCATTGCCGCCCCAGGCCTGGTCAGGCCGTAGCACGCACGATGAAGGAGCCCCGCCCATCTATTGGGCGGGGCCTCTTCATGACGGATTCTATCGCTCGATCCGCCAGTCAAGGCGATTCACCAGGTCTCCGTCGATCACCACCGGCGCCCCGGACAGTGCGGGGTCGGTGACGGTCGGTGGGGCCTGGATCACTTGAGAGACGTATCGGTACGTTCGCCCGCTGCCCTGGACACCCGAGCCGGATTCAAGGCCGTCCGCGATCTCGTCGAGCATTTCCCCCAGGTTCGCCCACCGGATCACGCCCCACGGATCCGAACCTTCATAATCGATCTCCCGGACGCTTCCGTAGGTGTCGCCAGGACGGTGGTCGACCGCGAGGTACTCACCGGTATTGGTGACTGCAATGGGCACCCAGAACTCGTATGCATTCT
Source organism: Streptomyces sp. NPDC018833 (assembly GCF_044390825.1). Lineage (NCBI taxonomy): Bacteria > Bacillati > Actinomycetota > Actinomycetes > Kitasatosporales > Streptomycetaceae > Streptomyces > Streptomyces sp. NPDC018833. The sequence continues at coordinate 275,341 of NZ_JBIRZM010000001.1, forward strand.
GCGGATCCCACGGCCCTTCCGGACCTTCGGGATCCAACCCGTCATCCGTGAATTCACTGCGGAAGTCATCAAAAGCCTCCCTGAAATACTGCGGACCACCCTCCATGCCCTCAGCCTTGATGGGGGAGTACCGGAACGGCCAGAGGGAGCTCCCTGGCAGAGCACCGTCGTGAATCCGAAGCCATGTCACAAGGTGGGCATGAAGCCGATATGGGAGGACGTCCTGGAGGGACTGGATGGCCTCCTCAGGGGCCGGGGGGCGCAGGGCTTGGAGGCTGGCAGTGCACTGGTGCTGGTGAAGCCAGTTCTCGATGCGGGACCAAGCCTGTATGACATCGCTCATAGTGCCCACCATATGAGTGACTGAGCCTCTTTCATCCTGTGCTGGAGGGTGAAATGAGCTGTCAGCGGGAGTGGTGACGAGGCAGGGCCCCACGTCGTTGGCGTGGTGATTCCACTCAGCACACCGGCGACCGAAGAGGCCCTGTTGGTTAGCGTGCGGCTCGGCGTCGCCGGCGGCCGGACGACCCGTAACGAACCGCACTACCTCGCGTGCTGCCCGAGCGAGTCCCTTCGCGATGTGAAACGTGTCGCGGAGAGCCGGTGCGGGGCTGAGCCCGACTTCTGGATCCGTCCCGAAGTGACTGCTCGGTGCGTCCCGAAGTGCTCGACGTTGTCCACAGGCCCTCCACTGTGTCCGACCCCGGCGATACCGTCGGAGCATGTCCCAACAGGTCATGCCTCGCCTCGCCGTTCTCGAAGGCGTCCTTGAGCGGATCACGTACGCCAACGAGGAGAACGGCTACACCGTCGCCCGTGTCGACACCGGCCGCGGAGGCGGTGAGCTGCTCACCGTCGTCGGGTCGCTGCTCGGCGCGCAGGTCGGCGAGTCGCTGCGGATGGAGGGCCGTTGGGGGTCCCATCCGCAGTACGGCAAGCAGTTCACCGTGGAGAACTACACCACCGTCCTTCCGGCGACCGTCCAGGGCATACGGCGCTACCTCGGCTCCGGGCTGATCAAGGGGATCGGGCCGCGCATCGCCGAGCGGATCGTCGACCACTTCGGTGTGGACACGCTGGACGTCATCGAGCAGGAGCCGAAGCGGCTCGTAGAGGTGCCCGGTCTCGGCCCGAAGCGGACGAAGCTGATCGGGGCCGCCTGGGAGGAGCAGAAGGCCATCAAGGAGGTCATGGTCTTCCTCCAGGGTGTCGGCGTCTCCACGTCCATCGCCGTGCGCATCTACAAGAAGTACGAGGACGCCTCGATCTCGGTCGTGAAGAACCAGCCGTACCGGCTGGCGGCCGATGTGTGGGGCATCGGCTTCCTGACCGCCGACAAGATCGCGCAGGCGGTCGGCATACCGCACGACAGCCCCGAGCGGGTGAAGGCCGGCCTGCAGTACGCGCTGTCCCAGTCCACCGATCAGGGGCACTGCTTCCTGCCCGAGGAGCAGCTGATCGCGGACGCGGTGAAGCTCCTCCAGGTCGACACCGGCCTGGTCATCGAGTGCCTCGCGGAGCTCGCGGCCGACGAGGAAGGGGTCGTACGGGAGCAGGTGCCCGGTCCCGGCGGCGGTGAGCCGGTCACGGCCGTGTATCTGGTGCCCTTCCACCGCGCCGAGCTGTCCCTGGCCGGTCAGCTGCGCAGGCTGCTACGGGCGGACGAGGACCGGATGCCGGCGTTCCGTGATGTCGACTGGGACAAGGCGCTGGCCTGGCTCGCACAGCGCACGGGCGCCGCCCTGGCGCCCGAGCAGCAGGCCGCGGTCAAGCTGGCGCTGACCAGCAGGGTCGCGGTGCTGACCGGCGGGCCGGGCTGCGGCAAGTCGTTCACCGTGCGCTCGATCGTGGAGCTCGCCCGCGCCAAGAAGGCGAAGGTGCTGCTCGCAGCGCCCACCGGCCGGGCCGCCAAGCGGCTTGCCGAACTGACCGGGGCAGAGGCGTCCACGGTGCACCGGCTGCTGGAGCTCAAGCCGGGTGGCGATGCGGCGTACGACAGGGACAGGCCGCTCGACGCGGACCTCGTGGTCGTCGACGAGGCGTCGATGCTCGACCTGCTGCTCGCCAACAAGCTGATCAAAGCCGTGGCGATGGGGGCGCATCTGCTGCTGGTGGGGGATGTGGACCAGTTGCCGAGCGTCGGCGCGGGTGAAGTGCTGCGCGACCTGCTGGCGGACAGCGGGCCTGTGCCGAGCGTGCGGCTGACGCGCATCTTCCGGCAGGCCCAGCAGTCGGGGGTCGTCACCAACGCCCACCGGATCAACTCGGGCGCTCAGCCGATCACTTCGGGGATGAGTGACTTCTTCCTCTTCGTGGCGGAGGAGACGGAGGACGCGGGGCGGCTCACCGTGGACGTGGCCGCGCGGCGGATCCCGGCGAAGTTCGGGCTGGATCCGCGGCGCGATGTGCAGGTGCTCGCGCCGATGCACCGCGGTCCGGCCGGCGCGGGCACGCTCAACGGACTGTTGCAGCAGGCCATCACCCCGGCCCGGCCGGATCTGCCGGAGAAGCGGGTCGGCGGCCGGGTGTTCCGCGTGGGCGACAAGGTGACCCAGATTCGTAACAACTATGACAAAGGGCGCAATGGCGTCTTCAACGGGACCGTCGGCGTCGTCACCTCGCTCAACACCGACGACCAGCGTCTGACGGTGCTCACGGACGAGGACGAGGAGGTGCCGTACGACTTCGACGAGCTGGACGAACTGGCCCACGCCTACGCGGTGACGATCCACCGCTCCCAGGGCAGCGAGTACCCGGCGGTGGTGATCCCCGTCACGACCGGCGCCTGGATGATGCTCCAGCGGAATCTGCTCTACACGGCCGTCACCCGTGCCAGGAAACTCGTCGTGCTGGTCGGTTCGCGCAAGGCGATAGGGCAGGCCGTGCGCACGGTTTCCGCAGGCAGACGCTTCACCGCACTGGATCACCGGCTGGCGGGTGGGCCACCGATCGGCTGAGCTGCGCCTACGGCGGTTGGGGGGCCCTGCGGGGCGGGAAGGGCCGAGGGTGGGTGGGAAACATCGCCCCGACCTCACCCCGGCTTTCAGAACCAGGGTGAACGGGGCAAGATGAGCAGGTTGGCGGCACTGAGTGCCGCCGATGGGCCCATTGGTCGACCCCGAGTGCACTCTCCTGAGCCAAATGGGGGATGGTAGAGACAGTCAGGGCACCTCTAAGTAGAGGCACTACGTCGGTGAGGGATGACGTGAGCGACAACTCTGTAGTACTGCGGTACGCGGACGGTGAATACACCTACCCGGTGGTCGAGAGCACCGTCGGTGACAAGGGCTTCGACATCGGGAAGCTCCGAGCCCAGACCGGTCTGGTGACCCTGGACAGCGGATACGGCAATACCGCCGCCTATAAATCCTCGATCACCTACCTCGACGGCGAGCAGGGCATCCTGCGCTACCGCGGCTACCCGATCGAGCAGCTGGCCGAGCGCTCCACCTTCCTCGAGGTGGCGTACCTGCTGATCAACGGGGAGCTTCCCACCGTCGACCAGCTCGCGGGATTCAAGGGCGAGATCACGCAGCACACGCTGCTGCACGAGGACGTCAAGCGCTTCTTCGACGGCTTCCCGCGTGACGCGCACCCGATGGCCATGCTGTCCTCCGTTGTCAGCGCGCTGTCCACGTTCTACCAGGACAGCCACAACCCGTTCGACGAGAAGCAGCGCCACCTGTCGACGATCCGGCTGCTCGCCAAGCTGCCGACGATTGCGGCCTACGCGTACAAGAAGTCGATCGGCCACCCCTTCGTCTACCCCCGTAACGATCTCGGGTACGTCGAGAACTTCCTGCGTATGACCTTCTCGGTCCCCGCCCAGGAGTACGAGCTGGACCCGGTCGTGGTCTCCGCGCTCGACAAGCTGCTGATCCTGCACGCGGACCACGAGCAGAACTGCTCGACGTCCACGGTGCGTCTGGTCGGCTCCTCGCAGGCGAACATGTTCGCCTCGATCTCCGCCGGCATCAGCGCGTTGTGGGGTCCGCTGCACGGTGGCGCCAACCAGTCGGTCCTGGAGATGCTCGAGGGCATCCGGGCGGGCGGCGGCGACGTCGACTCCTTCATCCGCAAGGTGAAGAACAGGGAGGACGGCGTCCGTCTGATGGGCTTCGGCCACCGCGTCTACAAGAGCTTCGACCCCCGGGCGAAGATCATCAAGGCGGCGGCGCACGATGTCCTCTCGGCGCTCGGCAAGTCCGACGAGCTGCTGGACATCGCCCTGAAGCTGGAGGAGCACGCGCTCTCCGACGAGTACTTCGTCTCGCGCAACCTCTACCCGAACGTGGACTTCTACACAGGCCTGATCTACCGCGCGATGGGCTTCCCGACGGAGATGTTCACCGTGCTCTTCGCCCTCGGCCGCCTGCCGGGCTGGATCGCCCAGTGGCACGAGATGATCAAGGAGCCCGGTTCCCGTATCGGCCGTCCGCGCCAGATCTACACCGGCGAGGTCCTGCGCGACTTCGTCCCCGTCGAGGCCCGCTGAGCCTGCCGGTTGCGGCGCCGGTCGTCGGCCCGGGCCCCGCTGAGCCTGCGGGCTGCGGCCGGCTCGCGGGGCGTCCCGGCTGTCGTCGGTCACCGGAGCGCCTGCCATGGCCGGTCGTCGGCCTGTGCCCCGCTGATCCCCGGCCGGGCCCGGCGTCCTTCGCCGTTTCCCGGCCGGGCCGGGGGCTCAAGGACGCGCCGACCACGGCCGGAGGTCAGCCCGTATCCCGCTGGGCTCGCGGGGCGCCCACCGCTGTGACCGGACGCCGGAGTCCGCGGCCGCAATCCGGGGCATCCCGGACTGTGCCCGGTCACCGGAGCCCGCGCCGCCACCGCCGGTCGTCGGCCCAGGCCCGCTGAGTTCCGCGCCGGCCACAGCCGGCCCTGCCGGGCCGGGGGCTCGAGGACGAGCGAAAAAGCGGAAAGCGCCCCGCTGCCGATCCCCCCACGGGTCGGCGGACGGGGCGCTTCCCATATCCCCGACAGCGGATTCCCCCCACGGGATCCGGCCGGGCGTCTGCTGGGCAGCAGAATCTCCTCGCGCGATCTGCCGGGGTACGCACGCACGGGAGGGCCGCTCAAAGCTCCCCGGGCACGTGCCCCGGCCAACGCTTGCCTGGAACGTCCCCCAAGACATTCCATGAACGTCCCCCAAGACGTTCTCGGCATCGCCACTTAGACCCACGAGGAGCCTTAATGGTTACCCCCAAATATCTGTGATCTAGGTCTCCTTGTGAAGGTCTTGTGACCTGTTTGTAGTCACGAGAAGGAGCGCAGTCGCAGGCTGTTGGTGACGACAAAAACGGACGAAAGGGCCATGGCGAAACCCGCGATCATGGGGTTGAGCAGGCCGAACGCCGCCAGAGGCAGGGCCGCGACGTTGTATCCGAACGCCCAGTAAAGATTCCCTTTGATCGTCTTCAGAGTCCGACGTGCGAGACGGATCGCGTCCCCGGCGACCCTCAGATCGCCCCGCACCAGCGTCAGGTCCCCGGCCTCGATCGCCGCGTCCGTGCCCGTACCCAACGCCAGACCGAGATCGGCGGCGGCGAGCGCGGCGGCGTCGTTCACACCGTCGCCGACCATCGCGACGGTGCGACCCTCGGCCCGCAGTCGTTCGACGACCCGCACCTTCTCCTCGGGCAGGACCTCCGCGTACACCTCGTCCACACCGACCTCGGCGGCTACGGCCTCCGCGACGGCCCGCCCGTCACCGGTCAGCAGTACCGGGGTGAGCCCGAGGGCCCGGAGCCGCCGTATCGCCTCGGCGCTGGTCTCCTTCACTGTGTCGGCGACCGTGAGCACACCGAGCGCCTTGCCGTCCCGGGCGGCGTAGACGGCGGTACGGCCCCGATCGCCGGTCGCCGCCGTCACGAGTGCCTCCGGCACCTCCACGCCCGCGCTCCGCAGCAGCTGGGCGCGTCCGACGAGGACCTCGTGACCCTCGACCGTTCCCCGGACGCCGAGCCCCGGGACGTTGGCGAAGGTCTCCGTGGCGGGCAGGGGGCCGGTGCGCTCCTCGGCACCCTCGGCGACGGCGCGCGCGATCGGGTGCTCCGACGCGTGCTCCAGTGCGCCCGCGAGGCGCAGCAGTTCCCCCGTCTCCACGGTGTCGGCCGGATGGATGCCCTGGAGGGTCATCCGGCCCGTGGTGACGGTTCCGGTCTTGTCGAGGACGACCGTGTCGATGGTGCGGGTGGACTCCAGGACTTCGGGCCCTTTGATGAGGATGCCCAGCTGTGCGCCGCGGCCCGTGCCCACCATGAGTGCCGTCGGGGTGGCGAGGCCGAGGGCGCAGGGGCAGGCGATGATCAGCACGGCCACGGCGGCGGTGAACGCGGCCGTCGCGTCGCCGGTCACCAGCAGCCAGGTGACCAGCGTGGCCAGCGCGATCAGGAACACGACGGGAACGAACACCGCCGACACGCGGTCCGCGAGACGCTGGACCTCGGCCTTTCCGCTCTGCGCGTCCTCGACGAGCTTCGCCATGCGGGCGAGACGGGTGTCGGCGCCGACGCGGGTGGCCTGGACGACGAGCCGCCCGGAGGTGTTGAGGGTGGCGCCGGTGACCTGGTCGCCCGTCGTCACGTCCGCCGGCACGGATTCGCCGGTGAGCATCGAGACGTCCACGGCCGATGATCCCTCGACGACCGTGCCGTCGGTGGCGATCTTCTCCCCGGGGCGTACGGCGAAACGGTCCCCCACGGCCAGCCGGTCGACCGGAACGCGTACCTCCGTGCCGCCCCGCAGCACGGCCACGTCCTTCGCGCCCAGCTCCATCAGCGCCCGCAGGGCGGTGCCGGCCCGGCGCTTGGCGCGTCCCTCCAGGCAGCGGCCGAGCAGGATGAATGTGACGACTCCGGCGGCCACCTCCAGGTAGATCGCCGAGCTGCCGTCCGAGCGGGAGACAGCCAGGTCGAACGTGTGGCGCATGCCCGGCATGCCCGCCTGTCCGAGGAACAGCGCCCAGAGCGACCAGCCGAAGGCGGCCAGCGTGCCGGTGGACACCAGCGTGTCCATGGTGGCCGCTCCGTGCCGCAGGTTGGTCCAGGCGGCACGGTGGAAGGGCAGACCGCCCCACACGACGACGGGAGCGGCGAGGGTGAGCGAGAGCCACTGCCAGTTGTCGAACTGCAAGGTGTCGATCATCGACAGGAGAACGACGGGCGAGGACAGCACCGCGGAGACGACCAGACGCTGCCGCAGGGCGCGCTGCTCCCCGTCCCGCCCGCCTGCGTCCTGCCCGCCGGTCCGTGCCGTCACTTCCGTCCGGACCCGGTCCTGCGTGTCGTGGGGCTCAGGGGCCGGAGGCGGGGGTTCCTCGGCGGTGTAGCCGGTTTTGACGACGGTGGCGACGAGGTCGGCGACCGGCATGTCCGGCGGGCAGCTGATGTACGCCTTCTCGATCGCGTAGTTGACCGTGGCGCTCACGCCGTCCATGCGGTTCAGCTTCTTCTCGACGCGTGCCGCGCAGGACGCGCAGGTCATCCCGCCTATGGTGAGCTCGACCTGGGTTGTTTCCATTTTCGGGACTCCACACATGCCGGGACCGGGTCCTTCCCGACCAGTATTGGACTGATCGGGAAGAACCCGGCCCCCGGTCCGCGATGTGGGCCCCGGCGGCGCTCAGGCCCGGCCGACCAGCTCGTAGCCCGCCTCGTCCACGGCGGCGCGCACGGCGTCCTCGTCGAGCGGCGCGTCGGAGACCACGGTCACCAGGCCGGTGGCGGCGACGGCCTTCACCGAGGTGACGCCCGCGATCTCGGAGATCTCGCTGCTGACGGCGCCTTCGCAGTGGCCGCAGGTCATGCCGGAGACCTGGTAGACCGTGGTGACGCCGCCGGCCTGCGCGCCCGTCCCGGTGTCGTGGCAGGGGCCGTCGGCCGAGCAGCAGGACCCGGTGCTCTGGACGGTCTCGATCTTCGTCTCGACGGTCATCGCCTTCTCCTCATGAGCGGAACGTACGTAGGCAACGTACGCGTGATGCGTACGTACAGGGTGCGCCAGGGCCCCACGAGCGGCGGGGACGTCCTGATGCAGTCATCCTATACCCCTAGGGGGTATGAATGCGAGCCCTTCGGTGGTGCGCTTGCCGCGCAGGGTCGTCACCGGATCCGTCACGGCGGTGGCGGCGCCAGAGGTTCGGGGCCACCCGGCCTCACGCTCCGCGTCTCACCCTCTGCGGCCCCTGTTCCCGGGGCGGTTGGCGACCCAGACGCGAATGGTGTCCGCGTACCAGTAGGGCTTGCCGGCCTCCACGTGGTCGGGGGGTGGCAGGAGCCCGTACTTGCGATACGAGCGGATCGTGTCCGGCTGCACCTTGATGTGTGCGGCGATGTCCTTGTACGACCAGAGCTTTCTGTCCGTCATGTGTCTGGCACCTCCCTGCGCGCGGCGGCGGCGGACTGGATGTCGTGGGGAGCTGCCGCGCGGACGCTGGCGATTACTGAGCCTGTGCCTGCTGAACGACGCGATCCGAGGCGGGAGCGGGGCTGTCGACCGCTTGTGACGGAAGGCGGGCGTAATCGAGACATGTGTCACCGGACGGCAATAAACATGACAGATACCCAGCAGATGCTCAGACGCCGCAGGAGCGCAGGAATCCGCGCGTGCGTTCGGCGATCGGGAAGGGCTTGTCCGGCGGGCAGGGGTACATGTCCTGCTCGACGATGGCGAAGAGCTCGACGCCGAGCGTCGCCGCCGCGTGCAGGACGGGTTCCAGCGCGGGGACGCCCGCCGGCGGTTCGCACATGACACCCCGGCCCACGGCCGGTCCGAAAGGCACCTCGCTCGCGACGACTTCGGCGAGGACCGCCGGATCCACCTGCTTGAGGTGGAGGTAGCCGATCCGCTCGCCGTACCTCTCGATGAGCTTGACGCTGTCGCCCCCGCAATAGGCGTAGTGGCCGGTGTCGAGGCAGAGGGAGACGAGGTCGGGGTCGGTGGCGTCCAGGAAGCGGCTGACGTTCTCCTCCGTGTCGATGTGGGTGTCCGCGTGCGGATGGACCACGATCTTCAGCCCGTACCGTTCGCGCACCTCGCGGGCGAGGCGTTCGCTCTGGCCGGTGAGGTCGCGCCACTGCTGGGGGGTGAGCGTGCGGTCCTCCAATACGCGCCCCGTCTTGTCGTCGCGCCAGAAGGAGGGGATGACGACCAGGTGCTCCGCGCCCATGGCCCGGGTGAGCGCGGCGATGTCCGAGACGTGGGCCCAGGTCTCCTCCCAGACGGCGGGGCCGTGGTGCAGTCCGGTGAAGACGGTGCCGGCCGAGACCTTCAGGCCGCGCCGGGTCGTCTCGTCGGTGAGCCGTGCGGGGTCGCTCGGGAGATAGCCGTAGGGGCCGAGTTCGATCCATTCGTAGCCGGCCTGCGCGACCTCGTCGAGGAAACGCTGCCAGGGCACTTGCCGGGGATCGTCGGGGAACCACACCCCCCAGGAGTCGGGGGCCGAGCCGACCCGGATGCGGTTCAGGGCGGGGGCGGAGGAGGTCATGCCGGTCAGCTTTCCGGCCGCCGGAGAAAGGTGTCAAGAGTTGGTCCGAATGTCCGGACAAAATGTTGACAGGGTTCGTGAGGGGCGGCTAGACCTGGGGGCACCCCCTGACCGAAGGGACGCGCATGCCTTTGCCGTACGACGTGATCACGATGGGCCGGATCGGGGTGGACCTCTATCCGCTGCGGATCGGGGTCCCCTTGGCGCAGGTCGAGACGTTCGGGAAGTTCCTCGGCGGCTCGGCGACGAACGTCGCGGTGGCGGCGGCCAGGCTGGGCCGGCGGACGGCCGTGATCACCCGGACCGGGCGGGACCCCTTCGGCGAGTATCTGCGCGGGGCGCTGCGGGAGTTCGGCGTGGACGACCGGTGGGTGACGCCGGTCGACGCGTACCCCACGCCGGTCACCTTCTGCGAGGTCTTTCCACCGGACGACTTCCCCCTCTACTTCTACCGGCAACCCAAAGCGCCCGATCTGGAGATCCGGGAGGATGAGTTGGAGCCGGAGCCGATCCGGGCGGCGCGCATTTTCTGGATGACCGGTACGGGACTGTGCGCGGAACCGAGCCGTACGGCGACGCTGGCCGCGCTCGCGCACCGGGCGAAGTCGGGTACCACCGTGTTCGACCTGGACTGGCGGCCGATGTTCTGGGCGGACCCGGAATCGGCCGGACCGCACTATGCGAAGTCGCTCGCACTGGCGACCGTCGCCGTCGGCAACCTTCAGGAGTGCGCGATCGCGACCGGCGAGCGTGAGCCGGAGGCGGCCGCCGAGGCGCTGCTCGCCGCAGGCGTCGAGCTCGCCGTGATCAAGCAGGGCCCCGCAGGGGTGCTCGCCGTGCACCGGGACGGCACGCGGGCCGAGGTCCCGCCCGTACCGGTGGACGTGGTCAACGGGCTGGGCGCGGGGGACGCGTTCGGCGGCGCCCTGTGCCACGGACTGCTCGCCGGCTGGGAGTTGGAGCGGGTGATGCGTTTCGCGAACGCGGCGGGCGCGGTGGTCGCCGCGCGCCTCGCCTGCTCGACGGCCATGCCGTACGAGGAGGAGGTCGCCCAGGTACTCGCGGGCGGCCCCGTCCCCCCGGACCCGAGCCGCCCCGAGTCGCCGCGCAACGGCCCCGCCGACCCCGCCCCCGAGACCCGCCCGGGCCGTGACGCGCCGCCCGGCCCCGAGACCCGCCGCGCCCCCGAGACCCACCGCGCCCCCGAGACCCGCCCCGGCCGTGAGGTGCCGCCTCGCGGTGACGCGTACGGCACCGGACACGCGCACGGACCCGCCGCCGACGCGCCATCGGCCGGTGCCGAGCCGCCGCGACATGGCCCGCCGCGGGGGGCGTCATGAGCCGCGTCGACATAGGGGAGCTCGTCGGCATCCGCACCCGCCACCCCGAGGCCGTCGCCGAAGCCGCCGGGCAGCGGCGCCGACGCACACGCCTCGTCGGCGACAGCGGACGGCTGATGATCATCGCGGCGGACCATCCCGCCCGCGGCACCTTCGCCGTCGGCGACCGCCCGCTCGCCATGGCGAACCGGCTCGATCTGCTGGAGCGGCTGTGTCTCGCCCTCTCGCGGTCCGGCGTCGACGGCGTCCTCGCCACCGCCGACATCCTCGACGACCTGCTGCTGCTCGGCGCGCTCGACGACAAGGTCGTCATGGGCTCCATGAATCGAGGCGGGCTCGCGGGCGCCGCGTTCGAGCTCGACGACCGGTTCACCGGGTACCGCGCCCGCGATCTGGACCGGCTCGGTTTCGACGCGGGAAAGCTGCTGCTCCGCATCGACTACGACGACCCGGCCTCGCTCGACACCCTGGCCGCGGCCGCCCACGCGGTCGACGAGATGGCCGAGCGTCGGCTTCCCGTCTTCGTGGAGCCGTTCATCTGTCACCGGATCGACGGCCGGCTGTGCAACGATCTCGCCGCCGAGGCCGTGACCCGGTCCATCGCCATCGCCTCCGGGCTGGCCGGGACCTCCGCGTACACCTGGCTCAAGGTGCCCGTGACCGAGGACCCCGACGACATGCGAGCCGTGATGGAGACCTCCACCCTTCCCGCGGTGCTGCTCGGCGGGGACGCGGGGAAGGACCAGGACAGCGCGTACGAGAAATGGCGCGCCGCGCTGCAACTGCCCACGGTCCAAGGGCTGGTGGTGGGCCGCGCACTGCTCTATCCGGCCGACGGCGACGTCGCGGGCGCGGTCGACACGGCCGTGGGCCTGCTGTAGGGGGTACGGAGAAGGCATGAGCGACGACGAATCCGCCGAGCTTCCGACACCGCACGCAGTGCCCGAGCTGCCCGGACTGCACGTCCCCGCGGGCAGCGCCGCCTCGGGGCCGTACGCCCTGAGCATCACCCCCGAGCAGGCCGGCTGGGGCCACTCCCAGCTGCGCGTGCTGGAGCTGGAGCCGGGTGGTTCGCATGTGTTCGCGACCGGCGACAGCGAGTGGATCGTGCTTCCCCTCAGTGGTGCTTGCACGGTACGGACGCAAGGCGGGATCTTTGAACTGCAGGGGCGTAAAAGTGTGTTCGGCGGAGTGAGCGACTTCGCGTATGTGCCGAGGGATGCCCGTGCCCAGATCGCCTCCGGTGCGGGAGGCCGCTTCGCCCTGGCAGGAGCGAGGTGCGAGCGCCGACTCCCCGCTCGCTACGGCCCCGCGCCGGAGGTACCCGTCGAGGCCCGCGGCAGCGGCAACCAGGCGCGCGAAGTGCACAACTTCGCGGCCGCCGGGGCGTTCGACTGCGACCGGCTGATCGCCGTGGAGGTGCTCACCCCCGGCGGGAACTGGTCCTCCTATCCGCCGCACAAGCACGACGAGCGCGTCCCCGGCGAGGAGAGCGAGCTGGAGGAGATCTACTACTTCGAGATCGACGGCGCCGGAGTCGGCTACCAGCGCGTCTCGCCGTCGCGCCCCGGCGGCGCCGATGTGCTCGCCGAGGTCCGCAGCGGTGACGCCGTCCTTGTTCCCGACGGCTGGCACGGCCCGTCCATCGCGGAGCCCGGCCACACGATGTACTACCTCAACGTGATGGCGGGACCGGGCGCCGAACGGGAATGGCTGATCCGTTTCCACCCCGACCACACGGAGGGTTACCGATGACGCGGCTGACCACGGCCCAGGCTCTGGTGCGGTTCCTGTCCCACCAGTACAGCGAACGCGACGGCCGCCGCCGCCGACTGATCGCCGCCACCTGGGGCATCTTCGGCCACGGGAACGTCGCGGGCATCGGCCAGGCCCTCGTCGAGCCGTCCGCGGACATGCCCTATGTCCAGGGCCGCAACGAGCAGGCCATGGTGCACGCGGCCGTCGGCTACGCTCGCCAGTCCCGCCGGTTGTCCGCGCACGCGGTCACCACGTCCATCGGCCCCGGCGCCACCAATCTGGTCACCGGTGCCGCACTCGCCACCATCAACCATCTGCCCGTGCTGCTGCTGCCCGGCGACGTCTTCGCCACCCGCCCCGCCGACCCCGTGCTCCAGCAGCTCGAAGTGCCGTACGCCGGCGATGTGTCGGTGAACGACTGCCTGCGCCCGGTGTCCCGCTGGTTCGACCGCATCACCCGCCCCGAAGCCCTGATCCCGGCCACGCTCCAGGCGATGCGCGTCCTCACCGACCCCGCGCAGACCGGCGCGGTCACGCTCGCGCTGCCCCAGGACGTGCAGGCGGAGGCGTACGACTGGCCGGAGGAGTTCTTCGCCGACCGGGTGTGGCCCGTACGCCGTCCCCGCCCCGACGCGGAGGCGCTCGCGCAGGCTGCGGACGCGGTGCGCCGGGCCCGCAGGCCGCTGATCGTCGCGGGCGGCGGCGTCCACCACAGCGAGGCCGAGGACGCGCTGCGCGCTCTCGCCGACGCCACCGGCATCCCCGTCGCCTCCACGCAGGCCGGCAAGGGCTCGCTGCCCCACGACCACGCCTGCGACATCGGCGGCATCGGCCACACCGGCACCGCCACCGCCGACGACCTGGCCCGCGCCGCGGACCTGGTGATCGGCGTCGGGACCCGCTGGTCGGACTTCACCACCGCGTCATCGACCCTCTTCGCCTCCCCCGGCGTCCGTTTCGTCAACATCGGCATCGCCTCCTTCGACGCGCACAAGATGGCCGGCCTCGCGCTCGTCGCCGACGCCCGCACCGCACTCGGCGAACTGACCGCAGCCCTCGCGGGCCATCGCGTGACGCAGGAGTACGAGAGTGAGTACACGCGCGGGAAGGAGCGCTGGGAGCTCCGTGTCGACGCCGCGTACGAGGCCGTTGACCAGGACACGGCCCCGACCCAGGCCCAGGTGCTCGGCGCACTCGACGCCCTGGTGACGGCGGACGACATCCTGATCAACGCCGCCGGTTCGCTCCCCGGCGACCTGCACAAACTGTGGCGCACCCGCTCCGCCGACCAGTACCACGTGGAGTACGGCTACTCCTGCATGGGCTACGAGATCCCGGCCGCGATCGGCGTGGCGATGGCCGCACCGGGACGGCCGGTGTGGGCCCTGGTCGGGGACGGCACCTACCTGATGAATCCCACCGAGATCGTCACCGCCGTGCAGGAGGGCGTCCCGATCCGGATGGTGATCCTGCAGAACCATGGGTACGCGTCCATCGGCGGCCTGTCCGAGGCGGTCGGCGCGGAGCGCTTCGGCACGGACTACCGCCACCGGAGCGGTCCCGGGCGCACGTACACCGGAGCCCCGCTGCCGGTCGATCTGGCGGCCAACGCACAGTCGCTGGGGATGCGGGTGATCCGCGCCGGGACCGTGCGTGACCTGCGCGAAGCGCTGGCCGAGGCACGGGCGGCGGACGGCCCCACATGTGTCTACGTGGAGACCGGAAGGGCAGACATTGTGTCGGGCGCGCCCGAGGCACAGGCGTGGTGGGATGTTCCGGTGGCCGAGACCGCGACCCGCCCGTCGGCGGTCAAGGCCCGGGAGGAGTACGACCGGCAAGTCGCATCCCGACGCCGCCATCTCTGAAGGAGTTTTTCGCCATGACGAAGACCGTCAACCACTGGATCGGTGGCAAGACCGTCGAGGGTGCGTCCGGCAACTGGGGTCCGGTGACCGACCCGGCGACCGGCGAGGTGACCACCAAGGTCGCCCTGGCCTCCGCGGAGGAGGTCGACGCGGCCGTCCGTACCGCCCGCGAGGCGTACGCGACCTGGGGCACGTCGTCGCTTGCACAGCGCACCGCGGTCCTGTTCCGGTACCGGGCGCTGCTCGACGCCCGGCGCGACGACATCGCCGCCCTGATCACCGCCGAGCACGGCAAGGTGCACTCGGACGCGCTGGGCGAGGTGGCCCGCGGCCTGGAGATCGTCGAGCTGGCGTGCGGCATCACCACCCAGCTCAAGGGCGAGCTGTCGACCCAGGTCTCCCACCGCGTCGACGTCGCCGCGATCCGCCAGCCGCTCGGCGTCGTCGCCGGCATCACGCCGTTCAACTTCCCGGCGATGGTGCCGATGTGGATGTTCCCGCTGGCGATCGCCTGCGGTAACACCTTCGTCCTCAAGCCGAGCGAGAAGGACCCGTCCGCCGCGAACCTCCTCGCGGAGCTCGCCGCCGAGGCCGGCCTGCCCGACGGCGTGCTGAACGTGGTCCACGGCGACAAGGTCGCGGTCGACGCGCTGCTCGCCCACCCGGACGTCGCCGCCGTCTCCTTCGTCGGCTCCACCCCGATCGCCCGGTACATCCACACCACCGCCTCCGCCAACGGCAAGCGCGTCCAGGCCCTCGGCGGTGCCAAGAACCACATGCTGGTCCTGCCCGACGCGGACCTGGATGCGGCGGCGGACGCCGCGGTCTCGGCCGCGTACGGCTCGGCAGGCGAGCGCTGCATGGCGATCTCCGCCGTGGTCGTGGTCGGCGCGGTCGGCGACGAGCTCGTGGAGAAGATCCGCGAGCGCGCCGAGAAGATCAAGATCGGCCCGGGCAACGACCCGACGTCCGAGATGGGCCCGCTGATCACCAAGGCCCACCGGGACAAGGTCGCCTCCTACGTCACCGGCGCGGCGGCCCAGGGCGCCGAGGTCGTTCTCGACGGCACAGGTCACACGGTCGACGGCTTCGAGGACGGCCACTGGATCGGCCTGTCCCTCCTCGACAAGGTCACCACCGACTCCGACGCCTACCGTGACGAGATCTTCGGCCCGGTGCTGTGCGTGCTGCGCGCCGAGACGTACGAGGACGGCGTGGCGCTGATCAACGCCTCGCCGTTCGGCAACGGCACCGCGATCTTCACCCGCGACGGCGGCGCTGCGCGGCGCTTCCAGCTGGAGATCGAGGCTGGCATGGTCGGCGTGAACGTGCCGATCCCGGTGCCGGTGGGCTACCACTCCTTCGGCGGCTGGAAGGACTCCCTCTTCGGCGACCACCACATCTACGGCAACGACGGCGTGCGCTTCTACACCCGTGGCAAGGTAGTCACGACCCGCTGGCCGGACCCGGCCGACGCCCCGACGGGCGTGGACCTGGGTTTCCCCCGCCACCACTGACGCGGCATGACGCAGGTCAAGGGCGGGCCCCGTGCCACGGGCCCGCCCTTCACCCTTCGCCGGTCGGGCCCCCGGGTCCCTCGGTCCGTCAGCTCGTCGATTCGTCGATTCGTCAGTACAGGTCGTCCAAGGCGAGCACGATCATGCGCAGTTCGCGCGCCGCACGGCGGGGAAGGGCGCAGATGGCGCCCTCCAGCAACTCCCGGGCGCGCAGGGGGTCTCCGCAGCAGAGCCACTCGGTGCAGCCGCTGTAAGCCGGGTCGTACAGCCGCCGATTCGGTTGGTGCACGAACTGCCGCCACTGCGCCAGCGCCTCGCCGACGGCCCCGGTCCACAGATAGGTGCGGGTCTCCTCGACCCGCACGATCTCGTACAGCGTGCGACGGGAGAGTCCCCGGATCGGAGCCGGCCCGCCCGGGCGGCACCCGTGCCTCACCCTCGCCTCGGCGCGCACGCGCCCCGGCCGCCTACGCGGCATGACCTCCGGCGTTGTTCATCGTCATGGCGGCGATGCTAGAGCGCCGCCGAGTGACTTCACAACGGGGTTTGTGTCCGCCCACGGCGTGCCGTGCGGGCACGGAGACGGACCCCCTCGCGCGCGAGGTCCGTGGACGCGTGCGCGAGGGGGGGCCGGGAGGGGCTGTGCGGCCCCGATGGTGTCTGTCTAGAACCGCGAGTACAGCAGCTTGTTGGGAGAGCCGATGAGGGCGTCCTGGACCTTGCCGCTGGTCGCGTTGTTCACCAGGGCGTCCCTGACCTGGGCCGGGGTCGCCGAGGGGTACGTGGCCAGGTAGAGAGCGGCCGCGCCCGCCGTGTGCGGGGTCGCCATCGACGTGCCCGAAATGGTGTTGGTGGCGGTGTCGTTGCCCTTCCACGCCGAGGTGATGGACACGCCCGGTGCGAACAGGTCCAGGCAGGTGCCGAAGTTGGAGAACGACGCCCGGCGGTCCGAGCTGTCCGTCGCGCCGACCGTGATCGCCTCGGGGACGCGGGCGGGCGAGTAGTTGCACGCGTCCGCGGGCAGGCCCACGATGGGCAGGCCGTTGCCCGCGGCGATGGAGTAGCTGACGCCCGAGGCGATCGACTTCTTCACCGCGTTGTCCAGCGACGTGTTGGCGCTGCCGCCGAGGCTCATGTTGGCGACCGCCGGCTTCCTGGCGTTGGCGGTCACCCAGTCGACACCTGCGATGACGCCTGCGGTGGTGCCGGAGCCCTGGCAGTCCAGGACGCGTACGGCGATCAGGTTGACGCCCTTGGCGACGCCGTACGTCCTGCCGCCGACGGTGCCCGCCACGTGCGTGCCGTGGCCCTGGCAGTCCTGGCCGTTCTGGCCGCCGCCCACCGTGTCCGTGCCGACGCGTGCGCGGCCGCCGAACTCGCTGTGGGAGGTGCGGATCCCGGTGTCGATGATGTACGCGTTCACGTTCGACGCGGTTGTGTCGTAGGTGTAGGACTTCGACAGCGGCAGGCCGCGCTGGTCGATGCGGTCGAGGCCCCAGGTGGGGTTCGGCTGGGTGTCGTTCAGGCGGACGATCGAGTTCTGCTCGACGTACGCCACCCGCGGGTCGGACGCGAGTGTCTTGGCCTTCTCCGTGGACATGGAGGTGGAGAAGCCCTGGAGGACGCTGCGGTAGGTGTGCTGGGGCGTGACGCCGAGATCGGCGGCACTGGTGCTGCCGTCCTTCAGGACGACGATCCAGCTGTTCTGTACGGCGGTTGCAGTGGGGGCGAGACGGAGATCGCCGAGGGTCGCGCTCTGCGCGGTGGGGGAGACGGCGAACTGGAGACCGGCCGCCAGGGCTGCTGCGGGTATCAGCACCCCGATGCGGCGGGCAGAGACTCTCATCTCGTGCACCTACCTTTCGTTGACCGAGAACGGACAAGGTTGGGCGTGCATCGTGCCAGGGGGAGACGTCGCGTCGAACAGAGTCTCGTGCTGTGACCTGCACCACAAGATGCGTGCATGCCAAAAGTATCGGCACGGTGAAGTTTTCAACTTCCCTGCTGAGAACGGGAATTGGGATCACCGGGCGAGCTCCTGGCCAGTGTGCAGCTCCGATGGGTGCCAAGTGAAGATCTTCGTGCGCCGTTTCCCCGGGGCCCCGCATACCGCGTCCGGTGTACGCCGAGCCCGCCGCGTACTCCTGGGGAAGGTGCATGAGTTCCGCCTGGCGGCAGCCGAGCTCGCGTGGGGTGTCCGCTTAGGGTTTTCACCATGCAGATCCGACTTCCCCGGTCCCTTGGCCGGCTCAGGACCGCACCACGGGGCCGATGGCTCGCCGGTGTCGCGGCCTTCGCCGTGCTCGCGGGCACCGGCACCTGGACCGCTGTCGCCGACGACGGCCCGCCTGCCGTGCACCGCGAGGACCGGGTGCAGGACGTGTCCGGGGCACAGATCGACACCTCGTACTTCACCGCCGGCGGGGACGGGCGCAGGCCCGCCGTGCTCATCGGGCACGGCTTCGGAGGCAGCAAGGAGGACGTGCGCGCCCAGGCGGAGAAGCTGGCGCAGGACGGATACGCCGTACTGACCTGGTCCGCGCGCGGCTTCGGCAAATCCACCGGACGCATCGGACTCAACGACCCGGAGGCCGAGGTCAAGGACGTCTCCCGGCTGATCGACTGGCTCGCGCGGCGGCCCGAGGTGCTGCTCGACGGCAAGGGCGACCCGCGCGTCGGCATCACCGGTTCCTCCTACGGCGGCGCCATCTCGCTGCTCGGCGCCGGCCACGACCGGCGGGTCGACGCCATCGCGCCGCAGATCACCTACTGGAACCTCGCCGACGCCCTCTTCCCCAACGGAGTCTTCAAGAAGCTGTGGGCCGGCATCTTCTTCTCCACGGGCTCGTTCCCGGGCGGCTCGGCGCCCTCCGCCGACCAGCCCGCCACGCCACCGGCAGGTGACGCCCCGGCCGGGGACGAGGCCGGTGGCCACGGGGCCGGCCGGGACGAGGCCGGTGTGGACGAGGCCGGTGCGGACGGGGCCGGCGGCGACGAGGATCGTGCCGCGCGGCAGTCGCCTCTGGGCGACCGGGCCGGCTCCGCGGACGGGACGGCCGCCGGCCGCCTGGACCCCTCCGGCTGCGGCCGCTTCGAGGCGCTGCTGTGCGCCATGTACGAGCGCGTGGCCGTCGCCGGAAAGCCCGACGCCGAGGCCCGTACGCTCCTTCAGGCGCGCAGCCCCTCCGCGGTGGCGGACCGGATCGACGTGCCCGCGCTCATCGTCCAGGGCCAGTCCGACTCCCTCTTCCCGCTCTCCCACGCCGACGCCATGGCCAAGGCCGTGGCCGGCAACGGCGCTCCCGTCGCGGTCGACTGGATCGCCGGCGGGCACGACGGCGGCGACCGCGAGACGAGCCGGGTGGAGGCCCGGATCGGGAACTGGTTCGACCGGTACCTCAAGCAGGACAAGGGCGTGGACACCGGGCCCGCCTTCCGCGTCAGCCGCACCGGAGGCGTCGACTCGACCGACGGTCAGGCACTGCTGCGCGGCGCGACCGCAGACCGCTATCCGGGTCTCACGAGCGGCACCCGCGCCTTTCCGCTGGCCGGGCGCGAGCAGCGCTTCGCCAATCCGGCCGGCGCCAACCCGCCCGCGATCTCCGCCGTCCCCGGCCTCGGCGGCGGCGCCGGAGCGCTGTCGTCGCTCGGCGTGGGGCTCTCCCTCGACTTCCCCGGCCAGTTCGCGAGCTTCACCTCCGCGCCGCTGGACCGCGCCACCCGGATCACCGGTTCCCCGGCGGTCACCGTCGAGGTGGCCTCCGACCGGGGAGACGCCGTGCTGTTCGGCAAGGTGTACGACGTCGGACCCGACGGCAGGCAGCAGGTACTGCCCGCCCAGCTCGTCGCCCCGCTCCGGGTCGAGGGCGCCACGGCGGCGAAGAAGGTGGAGCTCACGCTGCCCGCCGTGGACCACGAGGTCGACGCGGGGCACCGGCTGCGTCTCGTCCTCGCCGCGACCGACCTCGGTTACGCCTCCCCGGCCGAACCGGGCACGTACACCGTCTCCCTCGCCGGTGCGCTCACCGTGCCCACCGCCCCGTCCGTGCGCACCCAGAACGCCGCACTGCCCTGGTGGGTGTGGGGGCTGCCGGCCGCCGGCGCGCTCGTCGCGGCCGCGCTGCTGATCGTCGCCCGCCGCCGGGCCGTCGCGCCGGCGCCCGACCCGGAGCGCGGCGACGTGCCGCTGGAGATCACCGGGCTCACCAAGCGCTACGCGAAGTCCGCGGACCGGTACGCCGTACGGGACCTGTCCTTCCGCGTCGAGAAGGGCCAGGTGCTCGGACTCCTCGGCCCCAACGGCGCGGGCAAGACGACCACCCTGCGCATGCTGATGGGCCTCATCCGGCCCGACGCCGGTGAGATCCGGGTCTTCGGCCACGCCATCAGGCCGGGAGCGCCGGTGCTCTCCCGGGTGGGCGCGTTCGTCGAGGGCGCGGGCTTCCTGCCGCACCTGTCCGGCCGCGAGAACCTGGAGCTGTACTGGCAGGCGACCGGCCGCCCGGCCGTCGACGCGCACGTCGAGGAGGCGCTGGAGATCGCCGGTCTCGGCGATGCGCTGGCCCGTGCGGTCCGCACGTACTCGCAGGGCATGCGGCAGCGCCTGGCCATCGCGCAGGCGATGCTCGGTCTGCCGGACCTGCTGATCCTCGACGAACCGACCAACGGCCTCGACCCGCCGCAGATCCGCGAGATGCGGGACGTGATGATCCGGTACGCGGCCGGGGGCCGGACCGTCATCGTCTCCAGCCACCTCCTGTCGGAGGTCGAGCAGACCTGCTCCCACCTCGTCGTCATGGACCGGGGCCGGCTCGTGCAGGCCGGACCGGTCGCCGAGATCACCGGCGAGAGCGACACCCTGCTCGTCACCACGGCGCGCGAGGTGCCCGAGCCGGTCGTCGAGAAGATCGCCGCACTGCCGGGCATCGGCTCGGCCGTCCGCACCGAGGAGGGCCTGCTGGTACGGCTGGACGGCGCCGACGCCACCGCGATGATCGCCGAACTGGTCCGCCTCGACGTGCCGTTGACGGGCGTCGGACCGCACCGCCGCCTGGAGGACGCGTTCCTCACCCTGATCGGAGGCTCCGCATGAGCGTGCCAGTGGAGCAGGTCCCGGCCGAGCCCTTGCTCGTCGGGGCGGCCCCCGGCTACCGGGCCGGACACACCCTGCCGCTGCGGGTGGAGGCGGTCCGGCAGCTCAAACGCCGCCGCACCCTGGTGATGGGCGGCATCCTGGCCGCTCTGCCGTTCATCCTCATCGCGGCGTTCGCCATCGGCGGCACGCCGGACGGCCGGGACAACGGCCGGATCACCCTGATGGACACGGCGACCGCGTCCGGCGCCAACTTCGCCGCCACCTGCCTGTTCGTCTCGGCGGGCTTCCTGCTGGTGGTTCCCGTGGCGCTGTTCCACGGCGACACCGTCGCCTCGGAGGCGAGCTGGTCGTCGCTGCGCTACCTGCTGGCCGCGCCGGTGCCCCGGACCCGGCTGCTGTGGTCCAAGCTCGCGGTCGCGCTCGGCTTCAGCGCCGCCGCGATGGCGCTGCTGCCGCTGGTCGCGCTGGCGGCGGGCACGGTCGCGTACGGCTGGGGGCCGCTGGAGCTGCCCACGGGCGGTTCGCTCGGTGCCGGGGCGTCGCTGGGCCGGCTGGGGATCGTGGTCGCGTTCGTCTTCGTGTCCCAACTGGTCACGGCGGGCCTGGCGTTCTGGCTGTCCACGAAGACGGACGCGCCGCTCGGCGCGGTCGGCGGCGCGGTCGGGCTGACGATCATCGGCAATGTGCTGGACGCGGTCACGGCACTGGGCGGGTGGCGCGAGATGCTGCCCGCGCACTGGCAGTTCGCCTGGATCGACGCGCTCCAGCCGCAGCTGGAGTGGACCGGGATGGTGAAGGGGGCGTCCGTGTCCGTCACGTATGCGCTGGTGCTGTTCGCACTGGCCTTCCGCAACTTCTCGCGGAAGGACATCGTGTCGTAGGCGGGGCTTCGAGGGCACTCGGCGGCCCGCCGGGCAACCAGGATCGGCTCGTGGGTCGTTGCCGCATTGAGATGCTTCCGCAACCTCTTCGTCTGCTCCTTCCGGCTGTCTCGAACGTCACATTCCCAAGTGCCGTTCGATGCGAGGGGGAGAGCCGGATGACGTTCCGTACCGGGATGACGTGCCGCGGGAGAAGGGGCGGGTGGGCGGTCAGGGCCGCGTCGGCCGTGGCGCTCGCCGGAGGCATGCTGCTGACGTCTGCCTGCTCTGGCTCGGAGAACATCGCCACCGACCAGGCCGACGCGCGCAGGTCGAACGGGGCCGCACCGGCGCCCGCCGTCCCCGACGGCGGCCAGGGCGCACCGAGCGAAGGGGCCGAGGGGGACAGCGACGCGGTCCGCGCCGCGCCGCCCGCCGACTACCTGTCCACGTTCGCCCTCGACGTCGACACCGCCTCCTACGGCTACGCCCGCCGCACCCTGAAGGAGGGGCGGCTGCCGCGGCCGGACGAGGTCCGGCCCGAGGAGTTCGTCAACAGCTTCCGGCAGGACTACGACCGCCCCGACGGCAACGGCTTCTCCGTCACGGTCGACGGCGCACGGCCGCAGGCCACGGAGGGCGAGATCCACGGGGACGGTGGTGACGAGGACTGGTCGCTGGTCCGCGTGGGACTGGCCACGGCGGCGCCGGCGCGCAGCAGCGAACGACCGCCCGCCGCGCTGACGTTCGTCATCGACATCTCCGGCTCGATGGCCGAACCCGGCCGCCTGGATCTCGTCAGGAAGTCGCTCGGCACCCTCACCGACCAGCTGCGCGACGACGACGCGGTCGCCGTGGTCGCCTTCAGCGGCGAGGCGAGGACCCGGCTGCCCATGACCCGGCTCGGCGGCAACCGCGACCGGATCCACGACATCGTCGACGAACTGGAGCCCACCGACTCGACGAACCTGGAAGCCGGAGTCACCACCGGTTACGAGGTGGCCGTCGAAGGCCGCAGGAAGGGCGCCACGAATCGGGTCGTCCTGCTGTCCGACGCGCTCGCCAACACAGGACAGACCCAGGCCGACGCGATCCTCGATCGGATCGACGACGCCCGCCGGGAGCACGGCATCACCCTCTTCGGCATCGGGGTCGGCAGCGACTACGGCGACGCGTTGATGGAACGCCTCGCCGACAAGGGCGACGGCCACACCACCTACGTCTCCGACGAGGAGGAGGCCAGGAAGGTCTTCGTCGACCAGCTGCCCGCCCACGTCGAACTGCGCGCCCGCGACGCCAAGGCCCAGGTCGCGTTCGACCCCCAGACCGTGAAGCAGTTCCGGCTCATCGGCTACGAGAACCGGGCCGTCGCCGACGACGACTTCCGCGACGACCGCGTCGACGGCGGCGAGGTCGGCCCCGGCCACACCGTGACCGCGCTGTACGCCGTACGGCTCCGGAAAGGCGCGAGCGGCCATGTCGCCACGGCCACGGTGCGCTGGCTCGACCCCGCGACGCGGGCGCCGCACGAGCGGTCGGGCTCGGTGGAGACCGGCGCGATCGACGGGGCGCTGTGGGACGCCGCGTCCAAGCGGCTCCAGGTCACGGCGGTGGCCGCGTACTTCGCCGACGAACTGCGAGGCGGCTCCGTCCCGGGCTCGCCCGGCCTGCACGAACTCCGGGACCGGGCTCGGGGGCTCGCCGAATCGACGGAGGACCGCGCGGTACGGGAGCTGGCGGACGCGATCGGACAGGCGCAGCGGCTGAAGGGCTGACGGTGGGGCAGGGGGCGGGCGGCCTGGCGGACACGCGCGTGGCGGGCGAACTGGGCTGCGCCGCGCGGCGCGGCGGGGCCACGATGTAGCGCATGCCGACCCTGCTGCTCGCCCTCGCCGTCATCTCGACCGGCCTGTACGCGGGCTTCATGCTCATCTTCCTGACCGGCATCATGCCCGGCCTCGCCCGGCTGTCCGACGAACAGTTCGTGCCCGCGATGCGCCGCCTCAACGAGACCGTGCCGCGCGGGGTCTTCCTCGTCGTCTTCCTCGCGATCATCGCGTTCCCGGCCGCCGCGCTGGCCGTCCCAGTGGACGGCCGCACAGGTAGCGAGCGGTGGTTGATCGTCGCGGGGCTCGTGTGCGCGGTCCTCAACCACCTGGTCACCGTCGCGGGAAACATCCCCCTCAACAACGCGCTGGCGGCGTCGGAGAACGCCACCCCACCGGTGCCGTACAGCCAGGTCCGGACCGCCTTCGAGACGCGCTGGAACCGCCTGCACCTGACCCGCACCCTGCTGTCGCTGGCGGCCTTCGCGCTGCTGGTCTGCGCGGGGCTTCCGTAGCGGGACGGCAAGCCGGGAGACGTTCGCCGGGGCGGGAGGCGGAGCCGTACCCGCGCGGCCGGCTCCGACGCCGGTGCCGTGCCCGGAAACCTCACCGCCCATTCTCCGCGGACACCCGCTGAAACGCGGCACCAGTCGGACGCCTTTCAACCGGGCGCCGGGCCGGCCGCACGCGATGGCAAGGCCCGAGACGCGGTGATCACGTCGGCGAGGTATCTTCCTGTCGCGGCGCGTCGAGCGTCTCTCCGCGCCGCGTCAGGGAGGGAAGACATGCGCGTATCTCTGCTTCGGCGCGTGGCCACGCTGGCCACGACGCTGGGGCTCGCCTCGCTCGGGCTCCTCGGCACGGGCGCGGCGCCCGCGCAGGCCGCGATCAGCGACTGCCCGGCGGGCTATTTCTGTGCCTGGAAGAGCGACAACGGCACAGGCACCATGTTCAAGATGAACACCAACAAGGCGACGCTGGGGGACTGGGACAACACGTTCCAGTCCGTCGTGAACCGCACGGCCAAGTTCGCCTGCCTGCACGACGATCCGAACTACAGCCGGACCGGCGGCGTCGACATATGGGCCCCCGACCCCGCGGGTACCGAGTGGGGTTACTCGCACCGCACCGTCAGCTCGGTGAGCCTCGTCGCCACCGAGCGGGAGTGCTACTTCCCGGCCTACCCGGAGTGGTACGCGTCGACCGCGCCCCAGGCGGCGGGCTTCGGTGACCTGAACGCCGACCTCCGGGCCGACGTCCTCGTCCGGGACAAGGCGGGCCGTCTGTGGTTCCTGCGCGGCGACGGTACCGGGCAACTGGTCGGCAACGGCGGCTGGAACGCCATGAACGCCCTCGCCCGGCACGGCGACTTCAGCGGTGACGGCCGCGAGGACGTGATCGCCCGCGAGGCGTCGACCGGGAAGCTGTGGCTGTACCCCGGCACCGGCACCGGCACCCTAGGCGCACGCAAGCTCATGGGCACCAGCGGCTGGAACGCCATGAGCCGGATCGTCGCCTACGGAGACCTCTCCGGCGACGGCCGCTCGGACGTGCTGGCCGTCGAGAAGGCCACGGGCAAGCTCTGGCTGTACCCCGGCACCGGCACCAGCACCCTCGCTGCGCGCAAGCTCATCGGCAGCAGCGGCTGGAACGGCATGAGCGCCCTGGTCGGGGCGGGCGACATGAACAGTGACGGCCGGGCGGACCTGATCGCCCGCCAGGCCTCCACCGGAAACCTGTACCTGTACCCGGGCAAGGCGGGAGCGCTCGGGTCCCGTGTGCTGATCGGCAACGGTGGCTGGAACATCATGGACACGTTCCTGGGCCTGGGCGATGTCACCGGCGACGGCCATGGCGACCTCGTCACCACCACCAAGAGCAGCTATGTCGGCGAAGGATGCCGGGGCGTCGGCTGCCAGCTCGTGTACCCGGGCCACGGCACCGGCGCACTGGCCGCGCGCGTGGAGACAGCCGGCGACTGGTGGAACCTGAACGGCTTCTTCTGATCCAAGGAAAGGGCCTCCGCTTCCGAGCGGAGGCCCTTTCTTCATGCGCGGCGCCGCGCCGCGCCGGTGCCTGCTGATGGCGGCTGTGAGCGCGCCTTGACTACGGATCAGTCGCCGGAGTGGCCCCAGAAGTAGATCTCTTGAGGCTGGCTCTGGTCGTCATGCAGTACGGCGCATCGGCCGACCCATCGGGACCGTGGAAAGATGTCGAAGTCCTTGACGTGGGCCCGGGTCGGCTTGTCCGTGCCCAGCAGCGTGCGGGCTTCCTCGGCTGTCACGGGCTCCACGGTGCCGTAGTCCCGAGTGTCGTCAGGACCCAGGATGCGGAAGACATCCAGGATCGAGTGAGTGCCGGTCTCCTGGACGAGCTCGTCCTCCCACAACTCCTCCAACGTCTGTGGCCGAGGCTCTCGATCCTCCTCCGGTCGCCAGCCGGCACCGTTGACCCAGTAGTAGTCCCCCGCCTCGAACACCTTGCGGCGCAGCTCCTCCAGTGCCCCGCCCAGGTCCTCCTGGTACGGCACGTAGTAGTCCCACTCCGAAGCCCCCACCTGGCCGCTCCCATCCGTCTCCGTTGAGCGATGCAAGCTAGCACCAGGCTCTGACAGGCCCTGAGCGTGGGAATCAGGCTCTGGGCCTGGTTGCGGCCTGGCAAGTGTCAACGCCGGCACCCGGCCAGGCGCAGGTCGCCGAATGGGCGGTGCAATAGCGCGTGCCGGCAGCCCTCCTCGCCGCTTGCGCTCGCCGCATCTCCAGTGAGCTCAAGGATCACCAGCGGCGGATCGAGGCCGGGGGAGACCTCCCCGACCTGTCGCAAGATCGCTGACCGGCCCGCCAGAAACTTCGACACGTATTCGACAGGGCCACCCACAGAAACCCGGTGACAGCCGGACAGCGCCGGATCCCCGTCGTGATCAGCCGAGGGCGGTCCGGCGCTTACGCGCCCGCTACGCCCCTCCCGCTAGGGTGCCTCTGACCAGCGAAAAGGCCCTCCGGGGAGGAGGGCCTGAGGGTGGTGCGGGTCGTGCGCCCCCGGCAGGACTCGAACCTGCGGCCAAGCGCTTAGAAGGCGCCTGCTCTATCCACTGAGCTACGGGGGCCGGAAGCGGCCTGGACCCCCCACGAGGGGTGGTCCGACCTGCCGGGGACAAGGATAGGGCTCCGATCGCCTTGGCCCGGTTGCCTCACCTGCGTGACACGATGTGGAGGTTCGGTGAAGCGAACCGATAATCGCAGGCGGGTGCGGTTCGTGCATCGCTTTTGACGTCTGGCGTCGCGGGTGTTGTGCACTCGTTATGCCTGAGTCCCACTCGCCCCGTGTGTCCCATCTGTCTGATCGGCGCGCAGAGAGGCCCATACGCTTCAAAAAGCCGATCAAATTGGGCATTCTTCGCATGTGGTGACCTTGGATGCACGGCCTCAGCTGATCGACGCACTTTCCGCCCTGCGCGACCGTGTCGCCGCCGTGCGTCTGCCGCTCCCCCTTCTCGGCGCGCCGCGCGCCCGGCAGACGCGTGTCGAGCTGCTCGCCCAGCTCGACGACTATCTCGTGCCCCGTCTCAAGGACCCCGACGCCCCCCTGCTCGCCGTCATCGGCGGATCCACCGGCGCCGGAAAGTCCACACTCGTCAACTCCCTTGTGGGCAGGAAGGTCAGCGAGGCCGGGGTGCTGCGGCCCACCACGCGGACGCCCGTGCTCGTCTGCCACCCCGACGACCACCACTGGTTCGCCGGGATGCGGGTGCTTCCGCAGTTCACCCGCGTATGGATGCCCCCCGCCGACGAGCAGGGGGAGAGGGACGTGGGAGAGCGGCAGCGCGGGGCCGGAGGGCGGGCCGCCGAGGAGAAGTCGCTGCGGGTCGAGACCGCGTCCACCCTGCCGCGTGGGCTCGCGCTCCTCGACGCGCCCGACATCGACTCGCTCGTCGTGGAGAACCGGGTGCTGGCCGCCGAGTTGATCTGCGCCGCAGACGTGTGGGTGATGGTGACGACCGCCTCCCGCTACGCCGATGCCGTGCCGTGGCACCTGTTGCGTACGGCCAAGGAGTACGACGCCACGTTGATCACCGTGCTGGACCGGGTGCCGCACCAGGTCGTCGAGGAGGTGTCGCGGCAGTACGCGGCACTGCTCACCAAGGCCGGGCTGGGCCACGTGCCGCGGTTCACGATCCCCGAGCTGCCCGAGTCCGCGGGCGCCGGCAACGGGCTGCTGCCCACCACCGCCGTCGCGCCCCTGCTGTCCTGGCTGGCCCACCGGGCCCAGGACCCGGCCGCCCGCCAGCAGGCGCTCGGGCGCACCGCGGGCGGGGTGCTCGCCTCCCTGAACGCGCGGATGCCGGAGCTGGCGAGCGCGGTGGCGGCCCAGTACGCGGCGGCCGTACGGCTGACGGGCGCGGTGGAGGAGGCGTACGAGAAGCAGCGCGAACGCGTGCTCGGGCAGCTGCGGGCCGGTGCCGTGCTCGCCGGTGACGCACGCACCCGCTGGCGGGGCTACCCGCGTGACTGCACGGCGGATGAACTGCTCGACGCCCTCGTCGCCAGCCTGTCCGCGCTCCTGCAGTGCGCCGTCGCCGCCGCCGACGAGCATGTGCACAGAGCCTGGCGTCGCGAGCCGGCAGCGGCGGCCGTCAGCCCGCACCACCGCGTCGACCTGGAGGCGAGCGAACGGATCGGGATCGCCGTACGCCGCTGGCGGCGGGTGCTGGAGGAGCTTGCCGAGGAGGGGGTGCGGGGGATGGAGCGCAACGCCGCCCCCGACCCCGAGACCGTCGCCGCGCTCCTCGCCACCGCCCTGCTCGGCGGCCGGCGTGCCCGCGGCGCGGGGGAGCGCCTGGCCGAACGCATCGGCGCCCAGGGCGCGCTGCGGCTGCGCGACAAGGGCGGCGAGCTGGTCTCGACGTACATCGACCACGTACTGCACAGCGAACGGGACCGCCGGCTGGCGCCACTGGACGCACTCGAAGTGACCCCCGAGCCGCAGGCCGAGCTGATCGCCGCGCTGTCCCTACTGCAGAAGGAGAGGTGAGCGCGGGTGACCGCCGTCACCGACGACCAGAACGAGGCGGGGAACGAGACCGCCGCCGGGGGCCTGGGCGGGCCCTTGAACGGGCCTTTGAACGGGCCTGTGAACGGTGCCGCCGTCGGTGACCCTGCCGGTGACCGGGCCGGTGGGCGCTGGGACGACGGGCTGATCGCGCGGCGCGCCGAACTGCGGCACGCCGCCGACGCCCCGGACGAGGACGAGGACGCGGAGGTGGACCCGGACAGGGGCGAGGACGGGCGCGGCGCCGGGCCGGGAGACCGGGACGACCACCTGCCGATCGGCGGCGCCTACGGCGGACCGCTGCGCCACCGACTGAACGCGCTGCGGGAACTGCTGGGGCTCTCCCAGACCCGGCTGGACGGACGCACCCTCGCCGAGGCCGGCCGGGTCCTCGACGAGGCCGCCACGCGCCAGCGGCTCTCCTCGCGCCACACGGTCGTCGCCATCGCCGGGGCGACCGGCAGCGGCAAGTCGACCCTGTTCAACGCGCTCGCCGGAGTGCGCATCGCGGAGACCGGGCTGCGCAGGCCCACGACGTCGGCGCCCATCGCCTGCACCTGGTCGGACGGGGCCGCGGGCCTGCTGGACCGGCTCGCCATCCCGGGACGGCTGCGCCGCAGGCCGCTCGCAGGCGGCGACGGCGACGAGCAGTTGCAGGGGCTGGTCCTGGTCGACCTGCCGGACCACGACTCGGCCCTCGTGCGCCACCGGGAGCAGGTCGACCGGGTGCTCGCGCTCGTCGACGCGGTGATCTGGGTCGTCGACCCCGAGAAGTACGCGGACGCGGCCCTGCACGAGCGCTACCTCCGCCCGCTCGCCGGGCACGCCGAGATCACCTTCGTGGTGCTCAACCAGATCGACCGGCTGCCCGGTGAAGCCGCCGACCAGGTGCTCGACGATCTGCGACGCCTCCTCGACGAGGACGGAATGGCGCTGGGGGAGCACGGTGACCCGGGCGCCACCGTCCTCGCACTGTCGGCGCTCACCGGTGAGGGCGTCAGTGAACTGCGGGAGATGATCGGCACGTTCGTGCAGGGGCGCGACGCACCGGCGCTACGGCTGTCCGCGGACGTGGACGCGGCGGCGGCGAAGCTGCGCTCCGTGTACGTCGCCGAAGGCCGGACGGGGCTGGACGAGCGCGCCCGCGAGGACTTCTCGGCACGGCTGGCGGACGCGATCGGCGCGACGGCGGCCGGGGAGGCGGCGGAGCGTGAGTGGCACAGGAACGCGGGGCGGGCGTGCGGGACGCCGTGGCTGCGGCTGTGGCGCTGGTACGAGCGCAAACGCATGCCGGGGGCTGCCCTGATGCCGCCCGTCGTGCCGGTGGAGGAGGAACTCACCGCGCGCCAGCGGGTCGAACAGGCGGTTCGCACGGTCGCCGGCGAAGCGTCGCGGGGGCTGCCCGCCCCCTGGGGGCAGGCCGTGCGGGAGGCGGCGGTACGCGGTGCGGAGGGGCTGCCGGAAGCGCTGGACGAGCTCGCGGCGCGCGAGGCCGCGGCGACGAGCGGACGGCCGCAGCGGCCCGCGTGGTGGCCGGCCGCCGTGCTGGCCCAGGTCTCTATGACGCTGCTTCAGGTCTTCGGCGGGCTGTGGCTGTTGGGCCAGATCATCGGCGTGCTGGAGCCGGGGCTCGTACCGCCGGTGCTGGTGATGCTCGCGGGGATCGTGGGCGGCCCGCTGGTGGAGTGGGCGTGCGCGGCGGCGGCCAGGGGGCCCGCGCGGCGGTACGGGCAGGACATCAGACGCAGGTTGCAGGAGGCGGCCGCCGGGTGCGGAAGGGCGAAGGTGCTCGACCCGGTGTCGGCGGAGCTCATGCGGTACCGGGAGGTGCGGGAGCAGTACGCGACGGTCTCCTCGACGGTGTCGGGGACCACCCGGCCGGGGGTGGGTCCGGGCACGGGACACGGAAGGGTGCGTACCCGGATCGGGTGACCGGGTTTTCCCCAACGAGGCGTCTGTCCACAGGCGTCTGCAGTTCCTCCCCGTCCGGTCCAGCATGGAGTCCGATCGGCAGCGAGTCGGCAGTGAGCCGACTGGGATCGGGCAATGCAACCGGACGGGGAGGTGACCGTCATGAACGACACCGTGGTGACGGTGGTGGGGAATGTGGCCACGAATGTGGAGTACCGGGAAACGGCCACGGGAGGGATGGCGCGATTCCGTTTCGCGGTGCCCTCACGACGGTGGGACCGGCAGAGCGGTAACTGGACCGACGGGCCGACGAGCTTCTACACGGTCTTCGCCTGGCGCTCGCTCGCGGCCAATCTGGCTGCTTCCGTATCGGTGGGTGAACCGCTCGTCGTGCACGGCAGGTTGAAGGTGCGGGAAGAGGACGGCGAGGGCAGGCGCCGGACGTTCGTGGACATCGACGCGCTGGCGGCGGGCCACGACCTGACGCGGGGGACGGCGGCGTTCCGGCGGGTGACGAGGGGCGAGCAGGTGCCGGCTGCGGCCCGGCGGGCGGAGCCGGGCGAGGCGGATGGCGCGAGCGGTGCGCCCGGCTCGGTCGCCTCGGTCGGCTCGGATGGCGTGAGCGGGCGGACGCCGGAGCCTGCGGGGATGGTGTGAGGGGAGTTGGAGGACGGGCGGACCGGACGCCGTGGCGGACGCCGGAGCCTGCGGGGATGGCGTGAAGGGGAGTTGGAGGACGGGCGGACCGGACGCCGTGGCGGACGCCGGAGCCTGCGGGGATGGCGTGAAGGGGAGTTGGGGGACGGGCGGACCGGACGGGGGTGGTGGCGCCGGAGCCTGCGGGGATGGTGTGAGGGGGAGTTGGGGGACGGGCGGACCGGACGCCGTGGCGGACGCCGGAGCCTGCGGGGGTCGCATGAGGGGGAGTTGAGGACTGACGGACGGGACCGAGCGACGGGCACCGGTCGGAAAAAGGGGTGATGAGGGGGTGAACTGACCGACCGTGATAACGATTACGAGTCGGAATGGTTATCTGATGACATGACGGGGGACTGGGCTGCGCGCCGTCCATAGGATTCCCGGGTACTCACGGGGCACTTGAGTTAGCTGGCGAGACACTTCCCCCACGCGTCACACGCGAAGTGCTCGCCCAGAGGGGAATTCTGCTGTGTTTGCTGTGTTCTCTGCGTCTGCTGTACGCAGGCGGCGCGCCGCTCGTCGTCTTGCCGCGGCGGCTCTCGTATCGGGCCTGATCGCCACAGGCTCTCTCGCCGGGGCGGGCATGGCCGCCGCCGACGACGGTACGCAGCACCAGGGTGGCGCGGTAGCCACCCTCGACGGGCTGAAGACGTACCACAAGGCTGTTCTGCACAACGAAGGCAAGGATCAGCAGATCCCCGCCGGGCTCTTCGAGATGACCGTCGAGGGTGGCGGTCAGCTGAAGACGTACTGCATCGACATCCACAACCCGACCCAGGAGCAGGCCAAGTACCTGGAGACCCCCTGGAGTCAGACCTCGCTCGGCTCGAACAAGAACGCGGGCAAGATCCGCTGGATCCTCGAGCACTCCTACCCCCAGGTCGACGACCTCGCGGCGCTGGCCAAGGGTGCGGACGCCGGGTCGCTGACCGCCGAGACCGCGGCGGCCGGTACCCAGGTCGCCATCTGGCGCTTCTCGGACGGCGCGGACGTCGAGGCGGTGGACCCCCAGGCGGAGAAGCTGGCCGACTGGCTGGAGAAGTCCGCCGAGGACGTCGCCGAGCCCAAGGCATCGCTGAGCCTGGAGCCGAATGCGGTCTCCGGCAAGGCCGGCAGCCGGATCGGCCCGGTGACGGTGCGCACCGACGCCGGTCAGGTCACGGTCACGCCTCCGGCGGACGCGGCGGCCAGCGGCATCAAGATCACGGACGAGGCCGGCAAGCCGGTCACTTCCGCGGTCAACGGCAGCAAGCTGTACTTCGACGTTCCCCAGGGCGCGGCCGACGGGACGGCCTCGCTGAGCGCGCAGGCGACCATGTCGGTGCCGGTGGGACGCGCGTTCGCCAGCGCGACGAAGAGCCAGACTCAGATCCTTGCCGGGTCCAGCCAGTCCACGGTCTCCGCGACCGCGACCGCGACGTGGGCGAAGACGGGTGCGATCCCGTCCGTGACCGCGGAGAAGAACTGCGCCAAGGGCGGTGTGGACATCACGGCGGGCAACAAGGGTGACTCTCCGTTCACCTTCGAGCTGGCCGGCATCAAGCACACCATCCCGGCCGGCGAGTCCCGGACGGTGACTGTGCCGGTCGCCGAGGACCAGGCGTACGACTTCACGATCACCGGACCGGGTGGCTTCGAGAAGAACTTCAAGGGCGTCCTGGACTGCAAGACCACGGGTACGCCGCAGCCGGGCACCGAGACCCCGTCGCCGCAGCCCAGCCCGGCCTCGGCGGGCGGCACCTCCTCGGGCTCCGAGGGCCCTGAGGGCGACCTGGCCGCGACGGGTGGCTCCAGCGCCACGCCGATGATCGCGGGCATCGCGATCGTCCTGTTGCTGGTCGGCGGCGGTGCGGTGTTCTTCCTCCGCAGGAAGGCGTCCGCCGCGGGCGAGTGAGTGAACGACCGCGGGGTGTGACCCCGCGCTGACGAGAGGTGCCCGGCACGAGGACGTGCCGGGCACCTCTCGTACGGGGCGTCGGTGACCGGCCGTCGTGCCACTCCGCCGGTGATCGCGTCAGGCCCGGCCCGTCGCGGGAGCCCTCGGCCCCGCCGCGGTCGACTCCGGGCTTCCTGTGACTGGGGCGGTTACCGTCGGGACGGACTGGGCCTCCGTCGGCGGCGGCAGGCTCTCCGGCTGTTGGGCGTCCGTGCTGCCATTCCGCCCGCCCTTGCACCGGCTGCGCCTGCGCCGACACCCTCACGGGGAGTGCCCGGCCCTTGCCGGCCGGGGTGGTTACGCGCGGGAGTATCCCGGTGGCAGGTGGCTCCGCCCCGCCTGTCGCGGGGAGCGCCCGGTACCCGCGCGTCTCAGACGCCTCGCGGGCACTCCGCGCACTCCGCGCACCCAGAGCGCCGGGGCGGCGGGTGCTACGCCCGGAACGCGTCGCGATCCGCGGGCACTACGCGCGCGCCGGAAGCTTCGCTGCGGGGGGCTCCGCGCCCGACCGCGCCGTCGGGGACCGGCTGGTCACTCGCCCCGATCACCCGCCTGAGGGCATCCCTCGCGTACTCCTCGTCGTACTCCCCACCCGTCAGCAGTACTTGCAGGCAGATCCCGTCGAGCAACGCGACCAGGGCGCGTCCGGTGCGTGGGTCGGTGCGCCGGGCGAGCAGTTCGGCGACCTCCTCGCACCACTCGGCGGCGACGGTGCGCAGCGCGGGGCGGCGCAACGCGGCGAGGTAGAGCTCGTACTCCAGCTCCACGCCGGTGCGGTCGCCGCCCAGCCACCGGCCGGTCAGCCGGGCCAGCTCGGCCGCGAGATCGCAGCCGGGGTCGGCGAGGGCGCCGCCGTGTTCGCGTACGACCTTGGCGAAGCCCTCGTTGGCCTGGCGAAGGGCGGCCACGAGGAGGTCGTCGAGGGTCTTGAAGTGGTACGTGGTGGAGCCGAGCGGCACATCCGCCTCGGCCGCGACCGTGCGATGGCTGAGCCCGGCGATGCCGGAGCGGCCCACCGCCCGGATCGCGGCGTCGATGATCCGCTGGCGCCGCTCGGGGTCGTAGCGCCGTGCCGCCGCCATCAGTGCGCCCCGCTGAGATTGAGCAGCACGACACCGAAGATCACGAAGACGATCCCGGCGAGCTTGACGAGCCCGGCCGACTCGCCGAGGAAGAGGATCCCGATCGCGGCGACGGCCGCGGTGCCCACCCCGGCCCAGATCGCGTACGCGGTGCCGACCTGCATCGTCTTCAGGGTCTGGGCGAGCAGCGCGAAGGCGAGCAGATACCCGGCCAGCGTGCCGAGCGAGGGCCACAGCTTGCTGAAGCCCTCGCTGTACTTCATGGCCGTCGTCCCGGCCACCTCCGCCGCGATGGCCGCGGCCAGCAGTCCGTATGCCATGTGCACGAGCGTACACATCGTTGTGTACGCGCGTACGCAAACGTGTTGAACACCCTGCGGGCCGGCCGTGGTCTCTGGCGCAACGACTGGCACCACCACAAGAGCGGAGCACTCCTCGCCTTGTCGCGTGCGGGTGACTCAGCCCCCTCGCAGCGGGCGGCCCCACGCCCCGTCGCGGCGGGCGGTGATGTGCCCAGGCCCCGACCCGGGGCGCTCCGGCCGCCGCGTCGGGGGCCTGGGCCGTTGCAGGGATCCCCGGCTCGTCACGGACGGTGCCGCGTGGGCCGGGGCGCATGGCACAGCCCACGCCGGGCGGCCGGGCCCGGGCCGCGGTTTCCGTCCGGGGGGAGGCGTACGGCAAGATGGGTGTATCTGCCCACCCACTGCTTGCCGGACGGTTTCTCTTGGCTGAGTACATCTACACGATGCGCAAGACGCGCAAGGCGCACGGCGACAAGGTCATCCTCGATGACGTGACGCTGAGCTTCCTGCCCGGTGCGAAGATCGGTGTGGTCGGCCCCAACGGCGCCGGTAAGTCCACCGTGCTGAAGATCATGGCGGGCCTGGAGCAGCCGTCCAACGGCGACGCCTTCATCTCGCCCGGCTACTCCGTCGGCATCCTCCTCCAGGAGCCACCGCTCGACGAGTCCAAGACCGTCCTCGAGAACGTCCAGATGGGCGTCGCCGACGTCAAGGGCAAGCTCGACCGTTTCAACGAGATCGCCGAGCAGATGGCGACCGAGTACACGGACGAGCTGATGGAGGAGATGGGCAAGCTCCAGGAGGAGCTCGACCACGCGAACGCGTGGGACCTCGACGCCCAGCTCGAGCAGGCCATGGACGCCCTCGGCTGCCCGCCCGCCGACTGGGCGGTCACCAACCTCTCCGGTGGCGAGAAGCGCCGCGTCGCCCTGTGCAAGCTGCTCCTCGAGGCCCCCGACCTGCTGCTCCTCGACGAGCCCACCAACCACCTCGACGCCGAGTCGGTGCAGTGGCTGGAGGCGCACCTCGCCAAGTACGCCGGCACCGTCGTCGCCATCACCCACGACCGTTACTTCCTCGACAACGTGGCCGAGTGGATCCTCGAGCTCGACCGCGGCCGCGCCCACCCGTACGAGGGCAACTACTCCACCTACCTGGAGAACAAGGCCTCCCGTCTGAAGGTCGAGGGCCAGAAGGACGCCAAGCGTCAGAAGCGGCTCAAGGACGAGCTGGAATGGGTCCGCTCCAACGCCAAGGGCCGACAGGCCAAGTCCAAGGCCCGTCTCGCGCGTTACGAGGAGATGGCCGCCGAGGCGGACAAGATGCGGAAGCTGGACTTCGAGGAGATCCAGATCCCGCCGGGCCCGCGTCTGGGCTCCGTCGTCGTCGAGGTGAACAACCTCTCCAAGGCGTTCGGCGACAAGGTCCTCATCGACGACCTCTCCTTCACGCTGCCGCGCAACGGCATCGTCGGCGTCATCGGCCCGAACGGCGCCGGAAAGACGACCCTGTTCAAGATGATCCAGGGTCTGGAGACCGCGGACTCCGGCGACATCAAGGTCGGTGACACGGTCAAGATCTCCTACGTCGACCAGAGCCGCGCCAACATCGACCCCAAGAAGACGCTGTGGGCCGTCGTCTCCGACGAGCTGGACTACATCAACGTCGGCCAGGTCGAGATGCCGTCCCGCGCGTACGTGAGCGCCTTCGGCTTCAAGGGCCCGGACCAGCAGAAGCCGGCCGGGGTCCTCTCCGGTGGTGAGCGCAACCGCCTCAACCTCGCGCTCACCCTCAAGCAGGGCGGCAACCTGCTGCTCCTCGACGAGCCGACCAACGACCTCGACGTGGAGACCCTGTCCTCCCTGGAGAACGCGCTCCTGGAGTTCCCCGGTGCGGCCGTGGTCGTCTCCCACGACCGATGGTTCCTCGACCGCGTCGCCACGCACATCCTGGCGTACGAGGGCGACTCCAAGTGGTTCTGGTTCGAGGGCAACTTCGAGTCCTACGAGAAGAACAAGATCGAGCGTCTCGGCCCGGACGCGGCGCGTCCGCACCGTGCCACCTACAAGAAGCTCACCCGGGGCTGAGCAGCGCATGGCTCGCCACATCTACCGCTGCCCCCTGCGCTGGTCGGACATGGACGCCTTCGGGCACGTCAACAACGTCGTCTTCCTGCGGTATCTGGAAGAGGCGCGGATCGACTTCATGTTCCGGCTGGCGCCGGGGGACGGTTCGCCGTCCTTCTCCGGCGGATCGGTCGTCGCCCGCCACGAGATCGACTATGTGCGGCCGCTGGTCCACCGCCACGAGCCGGTCGTCATCGAGTCGTGGGTCACCAAGATCGCCGCGGCGTCGCTGACCATCGCCTACGAGGTGAAGGAGGCCGACGACCCGGCGCAGGTGTACGTGCGGGCCTCGACGATCGTCGTCCCCTACAACCTCGACGAGGGCAGGCCGCGCCGGATCAGCGCGGAGGAGAAGTCCTTCCTGCAGAAGTACCTCGACGACGAGGCCGGCGACGGCGACGCCAAGGCCGAGGACGCCCTCGTCGCATGACCGTGCCCATGTCCGTTCCTGTGCAGAGCCTGCATCTCGCCGACGCGAGGGAGGCGGACGATCTCGCCGCCTTCCTCGCCCGGCTGATCCACTACGACCGCGCAGCCGCGGTCAGGCTGCAGGCGGGCAGCGGTGCGCTCGCCGTCTTCGGGCGCCCGCCCTCCTTCGAGGTGCTCGCGATCCGTACGGCACGGCTGGCCGAGGCCGTCGAGCTCGACGTCACCGTGTCGGCCGGGGAGCTGCTGGAGTCGCTGGGCGGCGCGGAGTTCACCGTGCCGGGTGCCGTGACCGGGCCGCCGTGGGCCGGGGTGCTGCCGCCGCGCGGCGGCTGGCGCGAACTGGCGGGGTTGCCGGAGGTGCAGGCGATGCGCGGAGCGGTGGCGGCGGCCGTCGCGGAGTTCCGCGCGCGGGACGAGGCGCTGCCTGCGGAACGGCGCACGCGCGCCGAACGCGACCGTATCGGCCGCGAGATCTGGTCGCGCTCGGTCGGGGGCACGGGCCTGCCGCTGCGCGCGGTGCACGCGGCCCAGGCGCTCGGCTTCCTGCGACCGGGAGTGCCGGCGGCGCTGCTGTCGACGGGGACGTGGCTGAGGCTGCGGACGCCGTTCGGCTCGGTCGCGGTCCGCACGAACGGGCTGGGCGGGTTGAGTGTGACGCCCGTGCGCGCCGCGCACTGACCCTGACGGTCGCGTCGGGGCGGTTGCGCCTGCGGCGGAGTTCCCCGCCCCGCCCCCCGAAACTCTGACGAGACCCGGCGGCTCCGCCCCCGTTCCCCACCGCGCCGGCTTCGCGGCGCGTGCCCCGCCCCGGGCGTGGACTCCTCCACGGTCCCGCTGTGCCCGCTGTGCCCCGCTTCGCGGCGCGTGTGCCGGCCAGGGCGGAGCCGGGTCAGTGTGTGCCGTCTGGCCACACGGCGATGTGGCCGCGTTCCAGTTCCAGGGCAACCCGGTCCGCCATCCCCCTGGGCCGAGGTGTACTCCGCGGGGAGCTGGAGGCGGCCGGCGCGGTCGAGCATCGCGTATCCGCGGGCCACCACCGATTCCTCGCCCGTCGTCGCGTCGATGTCCGTGCGGCGCAGGACCTCGGTGGAGGTGCGGCCGTCGCGGATGGCGACCGTGCGGCGGACCTCGGTCGCGACCGCCTGGTCATGGGTGACGATCATGATCGTCGTGCCCAGTTCCTCGTTGGCGCGGCGGAAGTCGCCAGCTGCCCATCGCCGCGGCCGGCACCAGCAGCAGGACGGGGTCCGCGCCGCACAGCGGTCTGCGGCTGGACTGCCAGCCCGCGAGCGCACCCGGCGGGTGCGGCCGCGACGGGTGACCGGACTCCGTGCCGAGCGGGCATTCCCGCCCGCGGCGGGCTACTCGTCCGCGGTGTTGACCATGGAGGCCGCGGCGTAGGTGAGGTAGTCCCAGAGCTGCTGCTCGTGCTCCTCGGACAGGCCGAGCTCGTCGACCGCCGTCCGCATGTGCCGCAGCCAGGCGTCGTGCGCCGCCCGGTCGACGGTGAACGGCGCGTGCCGCATCCGCAGCCGGGGGTGGCCGCGGTTGTCGCTGTAGGTGCGCGGTCCGCCCCAGTACTGCATCAGGAACAGCGCGAGCCGCTCCTCTGCGGGACCGAGGTCCTCCTCCGGGTACATCGGCCGCAGCAGCGGGTCCTCGGCGACACCCTGGTAGAACCGGTGTACGAGGCGCCGAAAGGTCTCCTCGCCGCCGACCTGCTCGTAGAAGGTCTGCTCCTGAAGCGTCCCGCGCGGAATCTCGTTCACCCGTCCATGCTCTCAGACGCACCGACCTAGGACGCCAGGCCCAGGACCCTTGCATTCGAAGGCCGCGGGGGTGGGGCGAGGGGCTGTGCGCCGCCCGGCGGGGGCGCTCGCTTCGCCGCCGCGGGCGCAGGAGAGTGGAGGCATGGGTGCACACGCGGACCGATTCGCCGAGCCGGGCGCAGAGGCGCGCTCCGCGCTCGTGCGCCGCATCGTGGCGTCCGGCGGGCTGACCGACCCCGCCTGGCGGGCGGCGTTCGAGGAGGTGCCGCGGCATCTGTTCGTGCCGTACTACTTCATCGGCAGGGCAGGCTCGTACGAGCGCCTGTGGTGCGAGGACCCCGATCCCGAACGGCAGGACCGGTGGCTGCGCGGGGCCTATGCCGACGAGCCGCTCGCCACTCGGGTCCGCGACGGTGAACAGGTCTCCTCCTCCAGCCAGCCCTCGCTCATGGCCGAGATGCTCGAAGCCCTCGACGTACGCGACGGCGAAACGGCGCTGGAGATCGGCGCGGGCACCGGCTACAACGCGGCCCTGCTGGCGCACCGCCTCGGCGCCGAGGCGGTCACCACCGTCGACCTGGACCCGGAGATCACCGAGACCGCCCGCAGGCACCTGGCCGCCGCCGGCTACCGGCCCGCCGTCGTCACCGGCGACGGCGCGCGCGGCTGCCCGGAGCGCGCTCCCTTCGACTGCGTCATCGCGACCTGCACGCTGCCGTCGGTGCCGCACGAGTGGCTGCCGCAGTGCCACCCCGGGGCCCGGATCGTCGCTCCGCTGTCGACGGGCATCATCGCGCTGCGGGTGCGCCAGGGCCCGGAAGGGCGGACTGCGGAGGGGCGTTTCCTGCGGACGTCGGCGTACTTCGTACCGCTGCGCGGCACCCAGGTTCCGCCGGAGGCGCGAGGGGGCGGACTGCCCCGGCGCGCGGTCGAGAACGACCTGTTCCGCTTCCTGCTGAGCCTGACCGCGGGCAGCCTGGATCCCCGCGAGGCCATGTCCCTGTGGGACCGCGAGCGGCGCCCCGAGCGCAACCGTTTCGGGATCACCGTCGCCGACGCCCACCAGTGGGCCTGGCTGGACGACCCCGAGGGGCCGTACGTCTGGCCGCTCGGCCCGTCCGCCTGACGGCAGGGGCGCGGGGCACGGTGCGTGGCCGCCTCCGGACCGGTGGCCCGGTATGGGGACGAGGCCTGCACCGGGCGCACGAGCTGATGACCCGCTTCCTGATCAGGGCCACCTACGGCGACGTGAACGGCGACCAGCAGGCCGTCTCCTTGCCAGGAACCGCCGCATCGTAGTCGGACACCTCGGCGTGCAGGGCTTCCGCGCCAAGCAGGGCATCCGCTATTTCTTCGCAGGCATCGAAGTCGCCGAGCCACGCGTACGCTTCGGCCTGGACGGCGGCAGCCCAGTGCTTCGTCGCAAGGCTGCCATCCCCGCGCAGCGCGACGCGACGAGCGTCGGCACCACAGGCGTCGATGCCTCGGCAGGCGCGAACTCGTCGAGGTCGCTGGGCTGCGGGGAGGTCGCTCGTGGAGGCGGTCGGCTCGGGTCCATGAATCGAGGGTGATCCGGCGTGGCCGCCCCCGGACCGGTGGCCCGGTCTGGGGGCGAAGGAACTTCAGCCGCGGCGGACCCTGATCGTCGTCCAGGCCCCGACATGGACCCGGTCGCCGTCGTTCAGCGGGATCGGGACATAGGGCTGGATCGGGTCCTCGGCGCCGTTGAGTGTCGTGCCGTTCGTGGAGTTCTGGTCCACGACGGCCCAGGAGCCGTCCGGCTGCTGCACCAGCACCGCATGCTGGTGCGAGACGCCGGGGTCCTCCGGCGGCACGGACAGATCGATGTCGGGCGACTCTCCCGTCGAGTGCCTGCGGCGGCCGATCGTGACCTGGGTACCGGTGAGCGGCAGGTGCTGCTCGGGGGAGTACGCGGGCAGGTTGAGCCCCGTGGCCTCCGGGCCGCTGCGCTGCATCATCGCCATGAAGTATTCGCGGTCGGGGCCGATCACAGCCGTCCAGCTCGCCTGGGCCGGCCGGCCCGGGAACTGGGGAGGCTGCCCGCCCTGCTGCTGGAACGGCGGCGGGCCCTGGTGCTGCGGTGCCTGTGGTGCCTGCGGTGCTTGAGGTCCATGGTGCTGCGGTGCCTGTGGTGCCTGCGGCCCCTGCGGTCCCTGGTGCTGCGGTGCCTGCGGCCCCTGCGGTGCTTGCGGTCCCTGGTGCTGCGGTGCTTGCGGTCCCTGCGGTCCGTGGGGGGCCGGCGGCGGGGGCGACTGGGTGCGCGACGGTGGTGACAGCATCCAGTCGTCGCCACCGCCCGTGCGCTGCGGCGGCGCGGGCGGCGCCGGGGGACCGGACTGCTGGAAGGCGGGCGGCGGACCGGACTGCTGGAAGGCGGGCGGCGGGCCGCTCTGCTGGAACGCCTGCGGAGGCTGCTGCGGCCCGGAAGGCTCCTGCCCCAGCGGCTCGGCGGGCCGATTCATCTGCGACGGCCGCGAGCCCTGGTACTCGAAGGGGTCACGCTGCTGCGGGGGCCGCGGGGGCCCCTGATGCGGCGGCGGGCCCTGCTGGGGCGGCGGAGGCGGGGGCCCCTGATGCGGGGGCGGCGCCTGATGCGGCGGCGGCGCGGGCGGTCCCGGCTGGGCCTGGAAGCCCGGCGGAAGGTTCAGCCCGGGCTGCGGCGCCGCCGCCGGCGTGTAGGAAGTGGCGGTGTTCGTGAGGAAGTTGTACCGGCACTCCTCGCAGAACGGGGCCATGGCCTCGCGCGGCGTACGGCACTGCGGGCAGAGCTCGGCCTGGGCGGTGGCGTTCGGATCGCCTCCCGGGTAGCCGTAGGAGGGCGGCGGGGGAGGCGGTGGCGGCATGGCTCCCGAGGGGGCGCCAGGACCGGCCATGCGGTGGCCGCAGACCTCGCACCAGTCGTCGGAACCCGACTGGTGTCCGTTCGGGCAGGTCGGCATGTCGGCGCGTCCCCCTCTCCTTCTGGCGGCCCCAGGGCCGATCCACGTCCGCTCGTGCGTACTGTTCGTGTCTACTTCTTCACGCGAACCGTCTTGGTGGAGCGCGTTTCGAGAGTCATCTCGTCCGCCTCCGCGACCTTCGCCTTCAGTCGCACAGTACCCGTCGCCGCATCGACGACGTCCACCACCTTCGAAAGCAGTTTCGCAGTGTCCTCGTTCCCGGAATGGGCCGCGAGCTGCACCGCGCGTCCCAGTTTCGCCGTCGCGCCGTCGATGTCGCCCATCTTGCGGGCATCCAGGCCCTGCTGGATGACCTGGGCCAGTTCCGCCTGGCCCGTGTAATGCGCGACCTGCGGATTGATCGAGGTCGACGCCACCATGTCGTCCGTCCACACCGCCCGTACGAGCCCCTGGGCCAGGACCTCCGGAGCGCCGCCGTCCGCCGCCGGAACGATCAGTGAGACGCGCGCCGCCAGCATCTCCTGGCCTATGCCGGCCTGCGGCACCCGCACGCACACGTGGTAGTCGCGCGACTCGTCGCCCCAGGAACCGGTCGGATAGTCCCCTGCCCGGGGAGGGACCTCGCTACGGCGCCCGGTCAGGTCCTCCACCCTCGGCGCGACTTGCTTGACGAAGCCGATCTCCACACCGACGGGCGTCCACAGCCGCAGCGCCACGTCCGCGACCCCCTTGCCCATCGCGTTCTCCATCATCTGCGTGAAGTCGGCGGTCAGTCCGCTCGGATCGGCGACGATGTCGGCCGTGCCGAGCAGGGCGGAGGCGATGCCGGTGACCTCCTTGACCTCCCAGTCGGTGCCCACACCGCGGGCGTCGCAGGTGAAGCGGCCCGCGCACTCCGCCAGCGCCGCGCGGAGATCCTCGGGCGACTCGTGCTCGTTGCGGCCGTCGGTGAGCAGGATGGCGTGCCGGATCGCCACGTCGGACGAGGAGAGCAGCCGGTCCGCCAGCCGCAGCCAGGTCCCGATGGCGGTGCCGCCGCCCGCACTCAGCCGGCGCAGCGCGTCCTTGGCCTGGGTGCGGGTCGCCGGATCGGCGACGGCGAGGCGGCCACCGCCGGGGTAGACCTCGGCCGCCTTGTGGGTGCCCGCGACCACGGCGAAGGCGACTCCGTCGCGCAGTGTGTCGATGGCGGCGGCCGTGGCGTCCCGGGCGTTGCGCATCTTCGTCGGCGGGTGGTCCATCGAGCCGGAGCAGTCGACCATGATCACGACACCGGCGTCCGGGGCGGCGCCGCCCGGTACGGACGACGGGTTAGGCGACGCTCCGAGCAGCGGCACGCCGCCGGTGGTGCCGCCACCGGTCGACGTCACGGTGACGATCGCGTTGACCTCGCGGCCGCCCTCGGGGAGGTATTCGTTCTGGTAGACGTCGACCGAGAACTGCGGCACCTGGGACTTGGAGAAAACGGCCATCGGAATCGGCTCCTCGGCGCCCCACCTGGGCGATGGGTCGGGACAGGGACGGAAAGGGCATGGGGCATGGTCGAAGGGGCCGGGCCGCGACGGCAGGCGGTGCGGCCTGAGGGACGGAGCCGCCCGGAGGCGGCTCCGTCCCTCAGGCCGGTCCTGTCCCTTCGGCCCGGACCGCGAACGGCAGCACCGCCACCGTGATGTTGTCGTGACCGCCGCCGTCGAGGGCATGACCGACGAGGACCTGGGCGCTGTGCAGCGGCCGTTCGGCGGCGTCCGGGGGCACGGCGTGCGCCATCTCGTCCGCGCCCTCGGCGTAGTTCCACAG
The DNA here is from genome assembly GCF_044390825.1 of Streptomyces sp. NPDC018833. Classification (NCBI taxonomy): domain Bacteria; kingdom Bacillati; phylum Actinomycetota; class Actinomycetes; order Kitasatosporales; family Streptomycetaceae; genus Streptomyces; species Streptomyces sp. NPDC018833. The sequence continues at coordinate 319,107 of NZ_JBIRZM010000001.1, forward strand.
ACCGTCCGTGCAGACCACGACCACACCGGAGCGGTCCGGCTTGAACGACGCGGTGTGCGGCTCCAGTTCGTACGCGTCGGCGCCCAGCCAGCCCGTGATCGCGTGGGCGCGCTCGTCCGCGTACGCCTCCGCCTCGTTCATCAGGCCGGCGGCGACCATCTGCGCCGCCCACGAGTCGTCCTCGGTGAGCCGGGCCGGCGGGCCGCTGCGGTCGTCCGGCACCCAGTAGGCGCGGCTGTCGCCGACCCAGCCGACGACCAGCAGTTCGCCGGCCGCGACGGCGCTGACGATGGTGCACGCCGGCGCGTTCTGCCGATGGCCCTGGTCGGGCTGCGAGCCGTCGCCTGGAGCGCCCTCGTCCGCAAGGGAGTTGACAGCGGTTGCCGCGGCGACGATCGCCTCGTGCATCGCCTGTTGCGGATGGGTGCCGCGCGGCAGTGCGGCGAGCAGCTCCTCGTTGGCCGCGCGGGCCGCCGCCGCCGACGCATCGTCCGGTCGGGTGGCCGACGAGACGCCGTCGCAGACGACCGCGACGACGGCGGGCGAACCGTCGGGCAGGGAGGTGGCCGAGACCGCGAACGCGTCCTCGTTGCGGTGGTGGCGCAGGCCACGGTCGCTGACGGCGGCGACCGACTCGAGCTCCTGTTCCATGTGGTCGCGCTCACGGGGCTGTGCGTGGCCGCAGTTCTCGCAGTAGCCGTCGGGGTCGACGTGCCCCGCGCGGCAGGCCACGCACAGCCTGCCGCCCGACGGCCCCCGCGTCGGCGCCACAGGGGGCTCGGCGGCGCGTGGGTCGGCCGGCGGTGTCCTCACCGGATCCTGGGCGGTCCCCACCGGATCCGGGGTGTCGCCCGCAGCGTCAGGGGCGGCCAGCTCGAAGTCGCCCGAGGGCGGGGTGTCGTAGCGGACGCCGGGGTGCGACAGCTCACCGCCGTCGGAGTCCGTGCCGGGCAGATCCCCGGGCTGCTGTGTGCGCGGGGACATGCCCGAGGTGTCGGTGACGGTGGCGGCGGGCCACTCCATGGGGGTGCCGATGGCCAGGGTGGGGCGGTCATCCGGGGAGGGCGCGGGAACGGCCGACAGGTCGTACCCGCAGGCTCCGCAGAATCGGTCGCCGGGCTCCACCGGCTCCTCGCAGCCGGGGCAGGCCGGGCCGTCGGCCGGCTGGTGCATCTGCGCCATCAATCACACCCACGTCCGGGGGCGGTAGCGGTTCGCCCGCTCCACCAGCTCTATCCGCTCCTCACCGCGCTGGGCGAGCCGGGCCAGGACCCGGTAGGAGCGTTCCAGGCCGAAGCGCAGGCCGCGCTCGTCCAGTTCGCTGCCGAGGAGCACGGTGGGCGTGCTCGCGTTCGGCGAGGGGGGTACGGTCGGAACGGACGGCAGGGCTCCGGGACTACCGGAGAGTACCCAGTCGAGCGCCGTCCCGAGCACCTCGGTGGCCAGCTTCTCGCGTCGCACCGCGTCGAGTCCGAAGCTCCCCAGTGCGTCCACCTGCGCGGCGGCCGCAGACAGGTCGTCGAGAAGAGGTTCGTGCGCGGCGCGTCGGCGCAGTCTCGCCCGTACGGCGGCCACCCGCGCTGCCGTGTAGTGGATCGACGCCTCCGGCACCGACTCCAGCGTCGTTACGGCTCCGGCGCGGTCGCCCGAGGCGATCTGCACGCGGGCGAGCCCGAACGCGGCGCTGACGAAGCCCGGATCGGTCGTCCACACCAGGCGGTAGTACTCCGCCGCGTTGTCCAGTTGACCGAGGACCTCGGCGCACAGGCCGAGCGCCAGCTTGGGCGCGCTCTCGCCGGGGAACGCGTCGTACACCGCGTCGAACGACAGCGCCGCCGCCTCGTGGTCACCGGTCACCAGCGCCGTGACGCCCTGGTACCAGACGACGCGCCAGTCGTCGGGCCGTGCGCTCTCCAGCGTGGCGAGCGTCCGGGCCGCCGAGGGGAGATCGCCCATCTCCAACAGGGCCCGCAGCTCGCGCAGCAGCGTCTCCGGCGAACTCATGGCCGCCGCCCGCAGCGCGGCGATCAACTCGGCCGGGGCCGCGGCCATCAGGCCCGCGAGGAATCCCGCGTTCGGATCGTTCGGATCGACCAGGGGGACAGGGAGGGCCAGGGCCGCGCCGCGGGTGTCGAGACCGGCGAGGTGCGGGGCGGGCGCGAGGGGCGCGGTCGCGAGTGCGCCCCCCGGGGCGCGCTGCGCGGGCACCGGGGCGTGACCGGTGTTGACCGGTGCGCCGCCTACCGCCGGGACACCGCCCATTGCCGGTGCGCCGGCCATCGCGGGGACACCGGCCATCGCAGGGGGACCGGCCGGCGGCGGCGCCCCCGGCAGCGACGGCATCGGCTGCGCGGACGGCGCCCTCGGCGGCACTGTGGCGGCTCCGTTCGCGCTGCCGTTCGCGCCGGCCTTGGGACGGCGTGCGCCCGCGGCGGGACGGGCGCCCAGTGATGACACGTCCTCGTCGAGCTCGGCGAACAACTCGGTGTCCGTCACGCGCAGTTCGGATCCGAACAGCGTCGATAGCGCCGGCCGCGGCCGGCCCGTCTGCAGTGCGACGACCTCCCGCAGCACTCCGGTCAGCTGCTCGGCCATCTCCTGCGCGGAGGCGAACCGGCGTCCCGGGTCCGGGTCGGTGGCGCGCACCAGCAGCCGGTAGAACGACTCGTAGGTGCGGAAGACGTGGATGTGCTCCGGGTCGGGGAGGGAGTCCACGAACACGTTCGTGTAGCCCTGGAAGTCGAAGGTCAGCACCGCGAGCGTCCGCGCGACCGTGTACAGGTCGGACGCCACCGAGGGGCCGACCTCGGCGACCTCGGGGGCCTGGTAGCCGACGGTCCCGTAGATGGCGGACTCGTCGTCGTCCATCCTGCGGACGGCGCCCATGTCGATCAGCTTGAGCTGGTCCTGCTGCTGGATGGCGTTGTCGACCTTGAAGTCGCAGTAGAGCAGGTTCCTGCTGTGCAGATGGCCGAGAGCCTCCAGCGCCTCGATGCCGTACGCGCACGCCTGCTCGACCGGGAGCGGATCGCGCCGGCCGTCCGGGCCGCGGCGTCCGTTGGCGATCTCCTTCAGCGACTTGCCGCCCACGTACTCCATGACGATGTAGCCGTCGAGGGAGCCGGTGCGCTGGTCGAGGTGCTCGACGAAGTTGTAGATGCGGACGATGTTGGAGTGCTCGATCTCGGCGAGGAAGCGGCGCTCCGAGATCGCCGCGGCCATCGCGTCCTGGTCGCCCGTGTCCAGCAGGCCCTTGAGTACCACCCAGCGGTCGGACACCGCGCGGTCCACCGCCAGGTACACCCAGCCGAGACCGCCGTGCGCCAGGCATCCCACGACCTCGTACTGGCCGTGCACGATGTCGCCGCCCTTGAGCTTGGGCACGAAGGAGTACGGATGGCCGCACTTGGTGCAGAAGCCCTCCGTGCGGCCCGGCCGGTCGCCGCGCGCACGCCCGACCGGCGCGCCGCAGTCCGTACGCGAGCAGAACCGCTTCCGCTCGGGCACCTCCGGGTTCGCCATCACGGCCGTACGCGGGTCGGGCCGCGGCACCTCCGGCACGGTGACCAGCCCGGCGCCCAGCCTGCCGCGCCCCGACGCGGCCGTGGACGAGCCCGAGCTGCGCACCGAGACCGAACGCGACGACGCGCTGCTCCCGGTCAGCGACCGCGACAGCCTGCCCGAGACCGAACGGCGCGAGGACGACGAACGCGACGACGCCCGTGAGGAACGCGAACTGCTGCGCGCCGACGAGGAGTCACGGCCGCCGCCTGCGATCCCGGTGGGCTGGGATCCGACCATGCCGGTCGGGGACACGACCGGTGCGAGACCGCACGTGCCGCAGTACAGCTCGCCGCCGCCCATGTCCTCGTACGAGCCCTCGCAGCCGGGGCGCTGGCAGTTCGTCTTCTCGCTCATGATTCCCCCCTGCGGTCCTCGGGCACCGCTCCGCCCTGCCTCGGCACCAGCACTTCGGCGGCGGCCTGCTGATAGCGCAGCACCGCCTGCTCCGCCGCGCGCAGATCGCACGGCGCGCTCCACAGCATCCGCCGCGCCACGTCGTACCGCTCGATCAGCAGTGGGTCCTCCGCCATCCCGTGCCGGGCGACCTTGGCCTTGTAGGCGTCGAGCCGGCCGCGCAGCTCGGCGCGCACGGCCAGCGGTGCGGTGACCGCCGTCAATGACTCCCGGGCCCGGTGCAGTTCGTCCTCCGCCTCGCGCTCCAGGGACTCCAGCAGCGGCGACAGGCGGTGCCACCGGGAGTGCCGCCGGTACTCCGCGGCCGTGGCCAGCCGCTCCTGCAGCGCCGTGGGCGGTCCGCTGACCGCGGGGACCTCGGATGCGGCGATCTTGGCGAGCACCTCGCCCCGCGCCGAGCGGGCCTCGGTCAGCGTCCGGTCGGCACGCGAGAGCAGGTCGCGCAGCCGCAGCAGCCGCTCCTCGGAGTCCTGCCGGACCCGGAGCACCGCCTCGATCTCCCGGCGCACGTCCTCCAGGGCGCGCGCCGCACGGTCGTAGCGGTCGGTGTCCGGGCGGCCGCCGCCCGGCGCCGAACTGCCGGGCGTGGGACGCCAGAAGGCGAGGGGGTCGGAGACGACCTGGGCCCGCAGCGCGGACAGCTCGTGCGTGATGCCCTCCAGGTCGTCACCGGCGGTGTGCTCCCCGGGCCGTACGCCCACCGAGTGGGCGAGCGAACGGGTGCGCTGGAGTTCGGCGGAGAGCAGATCGATCCGGGCGGGCAGTGCCGACCACACCGCGTCCGCCGCGACGACCATGTCGAGCGCCGCCGCATACAGCTCGTTCATCCGGGCGACCAGTTCTTCGAGCGTGAACTGTTCGGCGAGCCTGGCCGGCCCGGTGAGCGAGGGTGCCAGGTGCGCGGCCGGTCCGGCCACCGTCACGCTGCGACCGCGCAGCCGCTCGGTGAGCTCGACCAGGTCCTCGCGGCTGGACCAGCGGCGGCGGGCACGCAGTTCACGCAGATCCGTCAGCGCGGCGGTGTACGCGTCGAAGTAACTCCACAGCAGCGTGATCGACTGCTCGGCTGCGGCCCAGCGCTCCTTGGTGACCCCGGTCAGCTCGGCCCCTTCGAGAAGCCGTCGCCCGGCGTGGTCCTGGAGGGCGAGGAGCGAGGTCTCGACCGCCTCGTGCTCCGCGCCGAGCCGCGCCAGCGCACGGTCCACCTCGTCCCGGTCCATCACCGGCCCGTGCGGTGTCCCCGCCGAGCCGGGGAAAGGTCCCGCGACGCCCATCGATCACGTCTCCGTTCGTGTCCGTACCTGTCCGGGACGCGTCCCGGTCTGCTCTGCGTGCTGCGTGCTGCCCGTTCCCCGCCACTCCCCGGCCCGCCGTGCGGCGGGTCCTTCGGCGGCTGCCGGCCTACTCGGCCCGGTACTTCGGCTCCGGCGGCCCGGTTATCCCGGGCAGGTCGGTGGCCAGCCACTTGTCGTACGCCTGCATCCACGGTCCCTTGCGATAGCCGACGAGCACCTGGTTCACCCGGCGCACGAGGTCGTCCTTGCCGAGCTTGGTGGCCACGCCGTAGAACTCGGTCGTGAACGGCTTGTCACCCTTGAGCTCCACCGCCGGGTCCTGGGCGGCCTGGCCGGCCGCGAGGGCGTTGTCCGTGACGATCGCGTCGACGAGCCCCTGCTGGAGCCTGACGAGGCAGTCCAGCTGGTTCGGCACGGTGTAGAGGTCCTCGTCGCCCGACTGCCCGTCGTGCTCGTCCCTGAACGTCGCGCCGAAGCTGTTCTTCTCCAGCGCCTCGTATGCCGTGGAGCCCTCGGCGGAGCACACCCGCTTGCCCGCCAGGGACGTGTCGTAGCCGGTGATCGGCGAGCTCTTCGGCGCGAGGACCTGCTGCCCCGCCTGGAAGTACGCCGTGGAGAACGCCACCTGTTCGATGCGGCTGCAGTTGATCGTCATGGTCCGCACGACGATGTCCACCGCGCCGCTGTCGAGGGCGGCGATGCGCTGGTTCGTCGGTATCGCACGGAAGATGATGTCGTCCTTGCTGCCGACGATGTTCTCGGCGATGGCCCGGGCGAGATCGATGTCGAAGCCCTCCAGGACGCCGCCGGTCGCAGGAGCGGCACCCGCTTCTCCGCCGCCTGGACCGGCCGGGTCCTGATCGCCGCCCGCCGGGTTGCGATAGCCCCAGCGGTAGCTGTTCTGGTCGACGCCGACGATCAGCTTCCCGCGGGCCTTGATCGCGTCGATGTTGGGGCCGCCGGCCGTGGAGGGCCGCAGCGACGCCTCCGGATCCTTGCAGTCGTCCGCCTTGCGGGGGACCGCCGTGCCCTGACCGGCGGGGTGCGGACTGAGGGCGTCCGCGCCGCCGTGGGCCAGCGGCAGCAGTGTGACGGCCGCGGTCAGGGCGCACGCGGCGGCCATTCCCGCAACGCCGCCCCAGCCGCGCAGGCCGCTCGCGCGCCACAGGCGCAGCGGACGCGAGACCGTCCTGGTGTCCGTCATCTCTCCCCCTCTCACCGGTATTCCGAAAGCCTGCGGTTGATGCCGAGAATCGCGGCCACGGCTCCGAGCACGGCCAGCAGCGCGGCACCGACCGGCAGTCCGGCGAGCGCGCCGCGCCCGTCCTTCGCCGCCTCGGTGAACTCCCGCTGTTCGTGCGCCAGCGCCTTCTCCAGCGCCTTGTCCACCCGGTCGAAGGACTCGTCCGTGGAGCCCTTGCCGCCGATGACCTTCCGCACCGCGCCGTCGTAGTCGCCCGCCCGGTCGGTGGCGGCCACGTCCTTGTGGCGGGTCTGCCACTCGGATACGCCGCGGACGGCGTCCGCGACCGGGCCCCGGCCCGCCGCGTCGTCGGCCAGCCGCTGCGCCCGGCCGAGCTGTTCGCCCAGGCGTGCCATGCCGGCGTCGTACTCCGTCTCGTACTTGTCGCTCCGACCGTCGTCGGTGAGCACCGCGCCCCGGGCGACCAGCGTCAGATTCTCGTTGGCCCGGGCCTTCAGGGAGTTGATGCGGGCGTCTCCCAGGACCTTGAGCGACTGCTGGCCGTGCGCCTGCGCGTCGTTGAGCTGGGCTCGGGCCACCGTGTGCCCGACCGCCAGCCACAGCAGCATCACGGTGGACGCCGCGGTCGCGGCGAGCAGGCCCTGGTTGAAGACCCGGTTCGTGCGGCGGTAGGTGCGCCGCTGGGCCCACACGAGCACGGCCAGGGCGGCCACGCCGGCTCCGAGGGAGAGCACCGGCCAGAAACGGGCATCCTCCTCGTCCTGCTCCAGCCGTGCCGTCTCCGCGTCGTACAGCTTCTGGGCGGCGGGTAGGAGCTGCTTGGTCATCAGCTCGTTGGCGAACCGAAGATACGCGCCGCCCAGCGGCCGGCCGAGCCGGTTGTTGGCGCGGGCGGTCTCTATCAGGCCGGTGTACCGGGGGAGCTGTTCGTTCAGATCGGCGATCTGACGGCCCGACTCGCTCGCACTGTCGGTGTTGGTCGCCGCCTTGACGAGCAGCCGGGACGCGAGCGCGATGTCCTTCTCATACCTCTCGTGGACGTCGCGGGGCTCCTCCGCGCCTGCCAGGAAGCCGCTCGACGCCGCCGTGTCCGCGTCTGCCAGGGAACGGTAGATCGAGGCGGCGTCGGCGCTGAGCGGCTGACTGCGGCTCACCACATCGTCGGCGGCCGCCGCCCGGTCGGCGACCTCGAACGCCGTCACCGCTCCGAACAGCACCACCAGCCCTGCCAGAACGGCCCCGATGATCTGCAACCGCCCCGGCTCGGTCGTCGCCGCGGCACGCAGCCGCCGCTTGCCCTCGGCCCAGGCGCCACCGTCCTGCGGCGCCGGTCCGTGCGGCGCCGGTCCGTCCGGCGGCCGTACGGGTGCGGGCACAGCGGCCGACTGGGGTGCGATGCGCACATTCGGCGGGTGTGTCACGTGACCTCCCCCTCGGTCGCCGACGGCCCGCCCCCCGGCGGGTCCTGGGACAACTCCCGGCCAGCAGTATGGCCGCAGGGGACTGTTTCACACCAGATGAGCCTGGATCTTGTGCCACTCGCCGCGACTCGGGCCCCCTCGACGTCCTGCCTGGCCCGCATGTCCCCCCTGTGAATACGCCTCCCCGCCCCGACCGGTTCCCCCCGAACGGGTGAACGTGCGGCGGCCGTGCCGGAGTGCGACGGCCGCACGGTCCGGGTGCGACGCGCGCGGCCGTGCGGGAGCTCCCACGCCCATGCCGCCCGCCCCGGGAGCGCCTACGCCCGGGCCGCCGGCCGGGGCGGCGGCGCGCGGCACAAGGCGTCAGCCCCCGGATCAGCCCCCGTAGTGGGCCCGCAGCCGCTGCCGTGCCTCGTTCGGCGCCGCGATGTGGTCGAGACCGAGCAGCGCCGCGCCCAGTACCGGTGCCGCCGTCACCACGCGCACCACCGCCTTGGGGGCCCTGACGGCCAGCAGTTCGGCGATGTCCGCGTCCAGTTGGGGATGGCGCGCCGCCAGCACACTGCCGCCGAGCACGAGCGGTGCCTGCTCGTCGAGGAGGTCCAGTCGCTCCAGTGCCACTGTCGCCATGGCGACGACTTCCTCCGCCAGCCGGCGCACCAAGCCGCGGGCCACCGGGTCGCCGTCCGAGCCGGCGGCGAAGAGCACCGGTGTCAGCTCGTGCTTGCGCGCGGCCGGGACACGGCCCAGATGCAGCGCCTCGATCAGGGCGTACATCGAGTCGAGTCCGAAGTGCGCGGGCAGCGCCCGCGCCAGCGCCGTCGGCTCGCCCCGGCCGTCCTCCGCGCGCGCCGCGAACCACAGCGCCTCGTCGGCGAGTCCCGCTCCGCCGCCCCAGTCACCGGAGATCCTTCCGATCGCCGGGAAGCGCGCGGTGCGGCCGTCCGGCAGCATCCCCACGCAGTTGATGCCCGCCCCGCACACCACCGCGACGCCCCGCGGCTCGTCCACCCCGGCGCGCAGGACGGCGAAGGTGTCGTTGAGGACCTGTGTGGTGCGCCCCCATCCGCGTGCGTGCAGGGCCTCGGTCAACGCGGCCTCCTCCACCGGCAGATCGGCGTTGGCGAGACAGGCGGAGACGTGCGCGGCGCCGTCGACCGGCGTGCCGGCCGCGCGCGCGGCGGCGAGCACCTGGCCGACCGTCGACGCCAGCGCGTCGACGGCCGTGGCGACGCCGACCCGCGGCGGCTGGAAGCCGGACCCCCTGGCCGATGCCAGAACGGTCCCGTCGGCGCCGACGCAGGCGACATCGGTCTTGCTGTTCCCCGCGTCGATGGCGAGGACCACGCCGGCGGGTCCGGGGCGGCTCCCGGAAATGTCGCTCACGCCCACGCCAGGTGCTCCCGGTTGTGCGTGACGAGCCGGTCGGTGAGCTTCTCCGCGTACGCGTACTGGCCGATCAGAGGGTGTGCGAGCAGGGCCTTGAAGACCCGGTCGCGACCGCCGCGCAGGGCGGCCTCCAGCGCCAGGTCCTCGTACGCCGTCACAGCGGCGATCAACCCCGCGTACAGCGGGTCGAGGTCCGGTACGGCCAGCGGCGCGGCGCCGCCGGTGCCGACGCGGGCCTGCACCTCGACGACCGCGTCGTCCGGCAGGAACGGCAGCGTGCCGTTGTTCAGCGTGTTCACCACCTGCACCGGGCTGCCCGCGCCGCCCAGCAGCGACGCCGCGAGGTCGACGGCGGCCTCGGAGTAGAACGCGCCGCCCCGCTCGGCGAGCAGGTCCGGCTTCTCGTCGAGCGCCGGGTCGGCGTACATCCGAAGAAGCCGCCGCTCCATCTCCGCGACCTCCGCGGCCCGCGACGGCTTGGTGCGCATCTCCCGCACCACCTCGTCGTGGGCGTAGAAGTAGCGCAGGTAGTACGAGGGGACGACGCCCAGCCGGTCCAGCAGCGGGCAGGGCAGCCGCAGTTCGTCGGCGATGGCGTCACCGTGCTCGGCGAGCAGCTTGGGCAGCATGTCGGCGCCGTCCGGGCCGCCGAGGCGTACACCGGTCTCCCACGTGAGGTGGTTGAGCCCCACATGGTCGAGGTGGACGTCGGCCGGGGCGACGTCCAGGAGTTTCGCGAACCTGCGCTGGAGTCCGATGGCGACGTTGCACAGGCCGACGGCGCGGTGCCCGGCCTGCAGCAGTGCGCGCGTCACGATGCCCACCGGATTGGTGAAGTCGATGATCCAGGCGTCCGGGGCTGCCCGGCGGACGCGCTCGGCGATGTCGAGCACCACCGGAACGGTGCGCAGCGCCTTGGCGAGGCCGCCGGCGCCGGTCGTCTCCTGCCCGACGCAACCGCACTCCAGCGGCCAGGTCTCGTCCTTCTCGCGGGCGGCCTGGCCGCCGACGCGCAGCTGGAGCAGGACCGCGTCCGCACCGGCGACGCCCGCATCGAGGCCGGAGGTGGTGACGATCCGCCCGTCGTGGCCCTGCTTGGCGAAGATCCGCCGGGCCAGGCCGCCGACCAGGTCGAGCCGGTCGGCGGCGGGGTCGATCAGCACCAGTTCGGAGATCGGCAGGGTCTGGCGCATGCGCGCGAATCCGTCGATCAGCTCGGGGGTGTAGGTGGAACCGCCCCCCACAACAGCGAGTTTCATGGGTTAGCCCTTCACTCCGGTCAGGGTGACGCCCTCGATGAATGCCTTTTGTGCGAAGAAGAAGACCACGATCACCGGTGCCATGATCAGCACCGTGGCCGCCATGGTCAGGTTCCAGTCCGTCTGATGGGCGCCCTTGAAGGACTCCAGGCCGTAGCTCAGGGTCCAGGCGGCCGGGTTCTCGGACGCGTAGATCTGCGGTCCGAAGTAGTCGTTCCAGCAGTAGAAGAAGTGGAACAGCGCGGCGGCGGCGATCGCGGGCCGCGCCATGGGCAGCACGACACGGACCATCGCCCGGAACTCCCCGCAGCCGTCGATGCGGGCCGCCTCGGTGTACTCGCGGGGGATCGTGAGCAGGAACTGCCGCATCAGGAAGATGGTGAACGCGTTGCCGAAGGCGAACGGGACGATCAGCGGCCACAGCGTGCCCGCGAGGTCCATCTGCCGCGCCCAGAACAGGTACATCGGCACGATGATCACCTGGGGCGGCAGCATCATCGCCGCGATGACCAGCATCATCATCACGTTGCGCCCGCGGAAGCGGAACCTGGCGAGCGCGTAGGCCACCGGCAGGCTGCTCGCCACGGCGAGCACGGTGCCGACTCCCGCGTACAGCAGGGTGTTGCGCCACCACGTCAGAAATCCCGGGGTGTGCCACACGGTGGCGAAGTTGCCCCACTCCCAGGTGTGCGGCCACAGGTCGCGGGTCAGCGCCTGGTCGTCGCTCATCACCGCGGTCAGGAACACGAAGACGAACGGCAGCACGAAGAACAGCGCGGCCGCGATCCCCAGGGAGTGGACCGCGGTCCACTCCAGAGCGGCCCTGCGTCGGGCGGTGCGCCGTGCGGCGGTGCTCACCGCGCCGGCGGCCGGCGGGACGGTCCGCACGGCAGGAGAGGTCGTCCGGGTCATCGGTCAGTCCTCCGGCGACATGAAGCCGCTGCGCCGGCGCATCAGGAACGCCGTGAACACCGTGGCGAGTACGAACAGCACCAGCGCGACCACGCACGCCGCTCCGGTGTCGAAGCGCTGGAAGCCCAGGTTGTAGACGACCTGAGGGACGGTGAGCGTGGACTTGTCGGGGTAGCCGGGCTCGAAGTGCTGCCCGGAGCCGCCGATCACCCCGCTGGCCACCTTCGCGGCGACCAGCGGCTCGGTGTAGTACTGCATCGTCGCGATCACTCCGGTGACCACCGCGAACAACACGATGGGCGAGATGTTGGGCAGCGTCACGAAACGGAAGCGCTGCCATGGGCTCGCGCCGTCCAGCTCGGCCGCCTCGTACTGCTCCTTGGGCACGTCGAGCAGCGACGCCATGAAGATGACCATCAGGTCGCCGATGCCCCACAGCGCGAGCAGCGTCAGCGAGGGCTTGGACCAAGCGGGGCTGTTGAACCACTCGGGCTGCCCGAGGCCGAGCGCGCCCAGGACGCTGTTGGCCGGGCCCGTGCCGGGGTTGAGCAGGAAGACGAACGACATCGTCGCCGCGACCGGGGGCGCCAGATAGGGCAGATAGAACAGGGTGCGGAAGACCCCCGCGCCCGTCCTGATCCTGGTGATCAGCATGCCGATGCCGAGCCCGAAGGCGACGCGCAGCGTCACCATCACCAGCACCAGCCACAGGGTGTTGGCCAGGGCGGGCCAGAGTTGCGGGTTGTCGCGGAAGACGTACGCCCAGTTCTTCAGCCCCACGAAGGAGGGCGGTGCGAACCCGTCGTACTCCATGAAGGAGAAGTAGACGGTCGCGACCAGCGGGTAGGCGAAGAAGACGCCGAACCCGACGAGCCAGGGGGACAGGAAGCCGAGGGTGCGCAGCGCGGAGCGGCGCCGCTTGGACCTCAGCCCCGGTGCGAGGCGGGCCGTGGCCATCAGCGGGCCTGCTCGTTGTCCTTGTCGACCTGGGTGTCGTTCTTCCTCAGAAGTGTGTCGAGGTCCTTCTCCGCGCCCTTCTCGTACCGCTGGGCGTGGTCCTGGAGGGTGAGCAGGAAGGCGCCGCCGTTGACGGACGAGGGCGCGTGCGAGCTCTTGGGGTGCTGCGCGATGTCGACGAACGTGCGGTACAGCGGGTCCCTGCTCAGCTTCGGCGACTTCAGCGCGGCGACGGTGGAGGGCACGTTGTGGATGGCGTTGGCGAAGGAGACGACGGCGTCCGTGTCGGTGGACAGGTACTTCACCAGCTCCCAGGCGGCGTTCTTCTTCGCGCTGTTGCTCGCGATGCCGAGGACCGTGCCGGAGAGGTAGCCCTTGCCGTAGTCGGCGACCTGGTCGTCCGGGACGGGGAAGGGGGCAGCCCCGACCTCGAACGGCAGCTCGGCGTCGGAGGCCATCTTGCCGCGCCACTCGCCGTCCAGTTGCATGGCGACCCGGCCGGTGTGGAAGGGGTGCTTGGGGCCCCACTCGTCCCCGAGCGACGTGCGGAACCGGTTGAGTTTCGCGAAGCCCCCGAGGTCGTCCACGAGCTTCTTCTGCCAGGCGAACATCGCCTTGACGGCCGGATCCTTCGCCGTGTTCGACTTCCCGTCCGCGTCGAGGTACTGGATGCCGAACTGGCCGCCGTAGTGCTCGACGGTCGTCTCGTAGCCGAGGTACAGGGGCATGAAGCCAAGGCGCTCGAAGCCGTCTCCCTTGGGCTTGGTGAGCTTCTTCACCGCCGCGTCGAACTCGGACAGCGTCTTCGGCGGGGCCTTGATGCCGGCCTCCTCGAAGGCCCTCTTGTTGTAGTACAGGCCGTACGCGTCGCCCAGCAGCGGCACGGTGCAGCGGGTGCCGTCGTGCTCGGTGTACTTGGCCATCTGCGGCAGGAACGTCTTCCGCGGGTCGATCTTCGACGTGTCGAGGAACGGCTTCAGATCCGTGAGCGCCCTGGAGGAGCAGAACCGCCCGACGTTGTCGGTGGTGAACGACGAGACCACGTCGGGGGCGTTGGAACCACCCGCGCGCAGGCCCTGGTTGAGCTTGTCGTCGGTGATGCCCTTGACGACCTCGACCGTGATGTCGGGGTGCTTGTCCTCGAAGGCCTTGACGTTGGCCTCGATGGCCGCGACCTCGCTCGGCGCGGACCAGCCGTGCCAGAAGGTCAGGGTGGTCTTCGCGTTCGGGTCGTCGGAGGAGTCGTTCGCGGCCGAGCCGGTACAGGCCGAGGCGAGAAGGGATATCGCGGCCGTCGCCGCGAGCGCGGCAGCCGTGGTCCGGCGGTTTCTGGGCATGGCGGTGTCTCCCTGTGACGAGGACGGGGTCGGGGCAGGGGAGAGGAACGGAGGGGTGCGGAGCAGAGGGGGAGCGGAGCAGCAGGAGGAAGGAGGAGGAAGGAGGAGGAAGGAGGAGGAAGGAGGGGAAGGAGGGGAAGGGAGGGGACGGGCGGGCTCAGCGGGAGGTGTCGAAGACTTCGTCGCGGGTCGTGGCCAGCGCACTCTCCAGCGCGCCCCGCAGCACCGGGCTGCGGCGCACCGAGCCGAGCACCAGCCGGGGCCGGGACGCCGCGAGTTCGGTGAGTTCGGCCTGGACGCGCTCGCGCAGGGGCTCCCCGCCCGCGGTGATCACCTCGCCGGACAGGACGACGAGCTCCGGGTCGAGCACGGCGACCATGGACGCGAGCCCGGTCGCGAGCCCGGTCGCGTAGGCGTCGAGCAGCTGCGTGTACGGCCCCGAGTCCGCCTCGGCGGCCCGGGCGACCAGCGCGGTGGCGACCTCCGCGTGCGGGCCGCTGCCGATGCCCTCGATGCCGAGCTCCCGCGCGAGCCGGGGCAGTGCCTGGGCGCCGGCCAGCTCCTGGAAACCGCCGCTGTTCGCCTTGGTGACCTGGCGGACCAGCGGGGTGCCGGGTACGGGCAGGAAGCCGACCTCGCCCGCACCGCCGGTGAAGCCGCGGTGCAGTCGGCCGCCGATGACGACGGCGGCGCCGAGGCCCTCCTCGTTCCACAGGAGCACGAAGTTCTCGTGGCCGTGGGCGGCGCCGGCGCGCTGCTCGGCGACGGCGACGAGATTGACGTCGTTCTCGTACTCGACGGGCATCGGCAGCACCGCGGCGAGTTCGTCCAGGAGGGTGGGGGAGTGCCAGCCGGGCAGGTGGGAGGCGTAGCGCAGCCGGCCGGTCGAGGGGTCGAAGGCGCCGGGTGTGCCGACGACCATGCGGTGGACGTCGGCGCGGGTGAGGCCGGCGTCCTTGACGGCGCCGTCGAGCGTGTCGGTCACCTGCCGTACGACGCTCTCCGCCCGGCGTCCGGGGGTGGGGAGCTCGAACGCGCCGACGGTCTCTCCGGTGATGTCGGCGACGGCGGCGCGGATGCGCAGCGGAGTGACGTCGAGGCCGGCGGCGTACGCGGCTCGGGGGTTGACCGCGTACAGCTGGGCGCTCGGTCCGGGACGCCCCTCGGTGGTGCCGGTGGCAACGACGAGGTCGGCGGACTCCAGCCGGGCCAGCAGCTGGGAGGCGGTGGGCTTGGACAGACCGGTGAGCTTGCCGATCCGGGTGCGGGAGAGGGGGCCGTGCTCCAGCAGCAGATCGAGCGCGGCGCGGTCGTTCATGGCGCGCAGCACACGCGGGGTACCGGGGGTCGTTCCGGCCACGACTGCACCTGCCTTTCGCAGCACTGTTAGGAAAGTTTCCTATTCCGTGGGAGAAAAGTAGGCCGCACGTCAGTGGGTCGTCAATGGCAAACGCCCCCTGGGCAACCAAAGAGTTACCGAGGGGGCGTGGCGTCCGGTCGTGGCCGGGTGTCCGGCGACCGGGCGCGCGGCTACTTCGAGAGGTTCGTGGGCGACGGGATCGGTGAAGCGGCGATCGACTGCGGCGACGTCGTGGACGCGTAGGCCGAGGGCGCCGCCACAGCGGCGGCCGGGTCGGGGGCGTTCTCCTCCGCCTGCTGCGGCAGCCCGCCGACGATCCGGATGCCCGCGGCGTCGAAGGCCCGCTTGATCCGCCAGCGCAGCTCGCGCTCCACGCCGAGTGGCTTGCCCGGCATGGTCTTCGCCGCGACACGGAAGGTCATCGAGTCGAGCAGCACCTCGGTCAGGCCCAGTACCTCGACCGGGCTCCACAGCTGCTCGTTCCACGGCTCCGCCTTGGCCAGGTCGTCCGCGACCTCGCCGATCACGGCCTTGACGCGGTCCAGATCCTCCGAGGAGCGGACGGTGACGTCGACGGTGGCGGTCGCCCAGCCCTGGCTGAGGTTGCCGATCCGCTTGATCTCGCCGTTGCGGACGTACCAGATCTCGCCGTTGTCGCCACGCAGCTTCGTCACCCGCAGACCCACCTCGATCACCTCGCCGGAGGCGACTCCCGCGTCGATCGAGTCCCCGACGCCGTACTGGTCCTCCATGATCATGAAGACGCCCGAGAGGAAGTCGGTGACGAGATTGCGCGCACCGAAACCGATCGCGACGCCGGCGACACCGGCGGAGGCGAGCAGCGGCGCGAGGTCGATCTCGAACGCCCCCAGGATCATCAGCCCCGCGGTGCCGAGGATGACGAACGACGCGATCGAGCGGAGCACCGACCCGATGGCCTCCGAGCGCTGCCTGCGCCGCTCCGCGTTGACCAGCAGACCGCCCAGCGCCGTGCCCGCCACCGCCTGCGCGGAGCGGTTCATGCGCTCTATCAACTTCGACAGCGCTCGCCGCACGAGCATGCGCAGCACCAGCGCCACGACCACGATCAGCGCGATGCGCAGGCCGGTGTTCAGCCAGGTCGACCAGTTCTGCTCGACCCAGCCCGCGGCGTTGCCCGCCCGCTCGGCGGCTTCGTCGAGCATGACGGGGGCGGGCGACGGATCGGCGTCAGCGCGTACGGCGGACCAGAACGCGGTCACGGGGACACAACCTCCATGCGTGCGATGAGACCAACCACCCTAACGGGGTACGGAGCCCGCACCGGCGCACTTCCCCCGGGAGAGACAAGGCTCACCCGAGGGAACAAAAGGGAAGGAACGTCCGGAGGCCTGTGGCGGAAAACACCTCCAGCCCGTTACGTGCACGTGGTGGCGCAGGGACCGGCCATGAGGACAAACTGAAGACAGATCGTCCCGGCGCGAGCCACGCGCCGCCGGCGTACAAGGAGGCATCCACCGTGCCGCATGTCCTGGTCCTCAATGCGTCGTACGAGCCGCTCGGCGTCGTACCGCTCCGCCGCGCGCTCGTCCTCGTCCTGGAGAACAAGGCAACCTGCCTCGAGGAATCCGGCGCCTTCATGCACAGTGCGACCCGTGTCGTCGCCGCACCCAGCGTGGTGCGGCTCAAACGGTTCGTTCGGGTCCCTTACCGGGGGCCCGTTCCTCTCACCCGCAAAGCGCTCTTCGCCCGCGATGGCGGGCGCTGTATGTACTGCGGTGGCGTCGCAACCAGCGTCGACCATGTCGTTCCGCGCAGTCGCGGGGGACAGCACGCCTGGGACAACGTGGTGGCGGCCTGCCGCCGCTGCAACCATGTCAAGGCCGACCGGCATCTGCGCGAACTGGGCTGGCGCCTGCGCCACCAGCCCGCGCCGCCGAGCGGGCTCGCCTGGCGCATCATCGGGACCGGACATAGGGACCCGCGCTGGCTGCCCTACCTGCAGCCGTACGGCGCGGACGACGCGATGGCCCGGATCGACGGCATCTCCGCCTGAGAACCGCAGGCCATCTTTTTCGTCCCCGGCCCTCCTCGTGCGAACGGGGAGGGCATCGCGCGCGCCGCGCGCTCCCGCGCGCTCCCGCGCGCTTGACTCATGGACCCGCCGTCGGCCGCGCCTTGCTGGGTGTCGGGTACTGCCACCGGCTGTCGGCCGTGTTTCATTCGGCGACGGCGTATCGCCGTCGGCCGGTGGCTCGCTCGGTGATGGCGTACGGCTCCGTGGCCGGCGGCTGCTTCACGGGGGCAGGTGTACGCCGTCGGCTGCGGACCGGTGTCTCCTCTTGGCGATGTCGTAATGCCCCGTCGCCGCCGGCTCATCGGGGACGGCGTACGGCCGGGGCCGCCGACCGGCGTCGGTGATGGCGTACGGCTCCGTGGCCGGCGGCTGCTTCACGGGGGACGGTGTTCTGCCCCGGCTGTCGGCCGTGTTTCATTCGGCGACGGCGTATCGCCGTCGACGGCGTACGGCCTGCGGTCGGCCGCCGCCTCACCGGGGACGGCGTACGGCCCGGCCGCCGACCGGCGGTCACGGCGTACCGGCACCGACCGGCGGCTCACTCGGCGACCGGGTACGTCTCCACCGAGAACAGCGAGTATCCGAACTCGGTGACGCGCTCGTCGCCCTGGATGCGGACGAAGCGGGTGTCCCCGGCGTCCATGCGGACCGACTCGCGACCGCCCCTGCCGTCCGTGACCGTCGCCGCCGTGCGCCAGATCCGGCCGTCGGACGAGACCTGTACGCGGTACCTCGTCGCGTACGCCTCCTGCCAGTGCAGCACCACCAGGCCCACCCGTTCCGGCCGCGGCAGCTCCAGCTGCCACCAGGCCGTCGGGCCCGGAGTGGAGGACCAGCGGCTCAGCGGGTCGCCGTCGACGGCCGCCGCGGCCGGGTAGTCCGCGGTCTCGTCGCCGGACGAGGTGGCGCGGACGCCCTCGGCGCGCGCGAGGTCCGTGGTGCCCGTCTTCGGGAACGCGCGTACCGTCAGCGTGCTCTCCTGCCCGGCGAAGGACAACGGCACCTGGTACTCGCCCGCAGGCGTGTCCTCAGGGACGGTGACCTCCACCGGCACGGTGGTCCGCACCCCGCGCGGGACCGTCGTCTCCTTCGGCACCTTCACCTCGATGCCCGCCGGCGCCTTCGCGGTGAGCGCGCCGCGCACCTCGCCGGGCCGCTGCGCCGTCAGCCGGACCCCCGCGCGCTGCGGCGCGCCGCCGATCTCGGCACTGGTCTGGGTGCGCACGAGGTCGAGTCCGGCCGCCGGCTCGTCCGCGAACCACGGCACCACCGAACGGACCGGAACCGGCTCGTCGCCGTCCGGGGCCACCCGCAGAGCGTCCACCTTCAGACCCCTGGCGTCCGTCTGCGTCCAGCCCCCGGCCGACAGCGGCGCCAGCACACGCCAGCCCTCGCCCGGCACATGCGCCTCCAGACGCCCGCGCGGGGAGCTGGTGGGCTCGGTCATCGTCGTCACCGCCATCATCGGACGCGGCCGCCCCAGCCACACGGTGTCCTCGCCGGGCCGGGCGCGGTCGGCGCCCGTCCACATCCGCGACTCCTTCACCGCGCGCTCCACGAACGGGCCGAGTACGTCCTTGCCGACGGTGGCCCTGCTCGCCCGCAGCGACTTCTGCTGCGTCTCCAGATCCAGCGACGCCTGCCAGGCCGCCTGCCCGTCGCCGCGTGCCTGCGCCGAGAGCATGTCGACCGCCAGCTCACCGGCCCGGCCGTACCGGGCCAGCTGGTCCAGCCACGGCCGCACCTCCGCGGCGAGAGTCCCGTCGGCCGTGTGCCGCAGCCGCTCGCGCGACTGGCGCATCACCGTGAACGCGGCGCGCAGCGCCGCCGCCGCCCGCTCCCGGGTCCTGGCATCCGTCGTGGTGCGCGAGCGCCAGAACTCGTCCATGAGCGGCCGCAGATACGCCGACTCGCCGTCGGGGCTGAGTATCGACGAGGAGTCGTTCCCGGCCAGCGCGGCCAGCGCCTCGCGTGTCCGCACGTCGCCGCCCGCCAGGTCGTCCAGCGCGGCCTGCCAGGACTGCTCGGGGCTGTACCCCTTGGGGTTCCAGGCGTAGTCGGCGGTGGTGAACAGCGGGATGCGGGAGGCGGACGCCTGCTCCATCGCGTTGGCCAGCAGAGCCGCCGAGCCCGTAGCGACCGCGGGCTCCCGGCCGGTGTACGGGCCGAGGAATATCCGGTCCTGTGCGTAGTCGTTGACCGGGTAGTTGTCCATCGTGACCAGCGGGTGGTGGTCGAACGCCTCGCGCGCGCCTGCCAGTTCGCGCCCGGTGATCGTGCGCGGTACGACTCCGACGCCCGTCCACGCCACCCGCACGGCCCCGTCGAGCTCCCTGGCGAGCGCCGTGCGGTACTCCGTGGCGCCCTCCTGGTAGAACTCGGTCGGCATCACCGACAACTCCTCGGCACCGGGGTGACGGTCTGCCAGGTGCCGTGCGACGGCACCCGCGACCCGGGCCTGGGCCCCGGCCGCGGCCTCGGGGCCCGAGCCGTACCGCTCCACGTCCTTCTCGCAGTGCCACTCGCTGTAGCTCACGTCCTGGAACTGCAGCTGGAACGCGCGCACCCCGAGGGCCCACATCGCGTCGATCTTGCGGGTCAGCGCCCGTACGTCCCCGTCGTCGGCCAGGCACATCGACTGCGCGGGAGCCACGGCCCAGGCGAGCGTGACGTGGTTGCGCCGGGCGCGCTCGGCCAGCGCGCGGAACTCCGCGCGCTGCGCCGCCGGGTACGGCTCGCGCCACATCGCCTGCCGGTAGGGGTCGTCACCGGGGGCGTACAGATAGCGGTTCTGCTTGGTGCGTCCCATGAAGTCGAGCTGCCCGAGCCGCTGCTCGTGCGACCAGGGTTGGCCGTAGAAGCCCTCCGTCAGACCGCGCACGGCGGTTGCGGGCCAGTCGCGCACGACGACGCCCGTGATGCGGCCGTCCGTCATGAGCTGCCGCAGCGTCTGCACACCGTGGAACAGGCCGTCGCCGCCCACGCCGTCGAGCGCGACCGTGTCGCGACCGCCGACGCGGCCCGCCGCCAGGCGGTAGCCGCCCGCGGGCAGATCGGCGCGCTCCGCGGCGCGCAGGGCGCGCAGCGCGTCCTGCGCGCCTGTGCCGCCGATGCGGAACACCGGCCCGCGGCCGGGCAGTTCGGTGTGCACGGTCCGTACGCCGGCCTCGCGCAGCAGGTCCTCCAGCAGCCCGATCGCATAGGGGTCGGCCGTCGGGTCCGCGACGAGCGTCGCCTCGTCGCCCAGCGCGACGGCGCCGCCGGTGGTGCGCAGCGACTGCGGGCGCGGCCACACGGAAGGCGCCGCGGCCGTGCCCTCGGGGTCCTGCGCCGAACCCGCCGGGGTGCCGGGATCCGCGGGGGCGGCGACGGCTCCCGGCGCACCTCCGAGCAGACCGCCGATGACGGCGACGGCGACGGCCGCCGCTGTACGTCTTCCGCCCGCGAGCCGCACGCCGGTCTCCCCTCGAGTCTCCCCTGCCGTTCGGTCGGTTTCGAGCCCACCACCCCACCGCCGGAGTGTCAATGCGCATGGCCGTTGTGCGCCTTATGCCTGGTGTGGTGGACGACCGGGGCGAGTTCGCGGACCGCCGGCACGGATTCGCGGACCGCCCGCACCGATCGCCAGCGCGTCGCCGGATCAGGCGGCCGGACGCGAAACATGATGTGACCCGGAACACGTTGGCCGATCGTGTACGTCTGCGGTTGTGCCGACGGGGTAGGGCTGCTGTGACCCGCTCACGCCCGTTCACACCCGCTTGGAGTGATTACCGTGGCCGCATCCGCTCATCTGCTGCTCTCCGCCCTGTCCAAACAGGTCCCGGGGCAGTCGGCGCATGCCTCGTCAGAGTGCCCGCTCGCCCCTGAGGCGCAGTTCACCGGCGAGCTGCGGCCCGCCCACGACGTTCCGCTCACGAGCGAGCCGCCGCTCGCTCACGCCGCCCCTCTCACCAGCGAGCCCCCGCTCGCCGACATCGCGCCCCTGACCAGCGAGCCGACCGCCCACGGCACGGCGGGCGGCGCGGAGTCACCAGGGGTCTGAAGGAGTCCGCATGGGCCTTGCCCGGCTCGCCGCGCTGCATGGAGTCGCCACCACCTTCGAGCCCTCGGAGGGCGTCACCGTGGCGGTCCCCGAGGCCACCGTCGTCGCCGTCCTCGCCTCGCTCGGCGTCGACGCGTCCACCCCGCAGGCGGTCGGCGCCGCCCTGGACCGCGCGGACCGTGCCGCGGCCTCGCGCCTGCTGCCGCCCACGACCGTCGTCTGGCAGGAGCCCGGTGGACCCCGTCTCCCCGCCGCCCTCGGTGCCCTGCCCGCAGGCACCGTGCTGCGCGTGACGACGGAGCAGGGGCATGAGATGCGCCTTTCGCCACCCGGCGCGCGAGGGACGGCGCCCGCGCCCGCAAGCGCTCCCGCCTCGCTCCGGGCACCCGGCAGCGCGCCGGGTCCGGCGGCCTCGGTGGCGGCCGCAGGTGCTCCGTCCCTCGTGGAGGCCGCAGGTGTTCCCGCTCCCGCGGAGGCCGCAGGTACTCCGGCCCCGGTGGAGGCCGCAGGTACTCCGGCCCCCGCGGCCGCAGGCGCTACCGCCCCGGTGGAGGCCGCAGGTGCCATCGCCCCCGTGGCGGCCGCAGGCGCTCCCGCCTCGGTGACGGCCACAGGTGCTCCCGCTCCCGCGGAGGCCGCAAACGCTCCCGCCCCCGCGGAGGCCGGCTGGGGCGAGCTGCCGGCCGGAGTGCACCGGCTGCGTGCGGAGGCACCCGGCGGCCGCACCGCCGACGCGACCCTCGTCGTCGCGCCCGGCGAGGTCCCCCGGCCGCAGGGCCGCTCCTACGGCTTTCTGGTCCAGCTGTACTCCCTGCTGTCCGCCCGCTCCTGGGGCATGGGCGACCTGGGAGACCTCGCCGAGCTCGCCGCCTGGTCGGGCCGGGCGCTGGGCGCGTCCTTCGTCCAGGTGAATCCGCTGCACGCGGCGGTGCCGGGCGCCCCCACCGATCCGTCTCCGTACCGCCCCTCGTCGCGCCGCTTCCCCGACCCGGTCCATCTGCGCGTGGAGGACGTCCCGGA
This sequence comes from Streptomyces sp. NPDC018833, assembly GCF_044390825.1. Classification (NCBI taxonomy): domain Bacteria; kingdom Bacillati; phylum Actinomycetota; class Actinomycetes; order Kitasatosporales; family Streptomycetaceae; genus Streptomyces; species Streptomyces sp. NPDC018833. The sequence continues at coordinate 341,337 of NZ_JBIRZM010000001.1, forward strand.
GTACGCGTACGCGGACCCGGCGCAGCGCGCACGGCTTGAGGAACTGCGCGAGAAGGCGGCCGAGCTGCGTGAGTCCGTCCTCGGCAAGGGCGCGCTGATCGACCGGGACGCCGTGTGGGAGCTCAAGCGCGAGGCCCTCGAGATCCTGCACACGGTCCGGCTCGGGCCCGGGCGCCACGCCGCCTACTGCGACTTCCTGGCCGAGCAGGGCTCGGCCCTGGAGGACCACGCGGCCTGGTGCGCGCTCGCCGAGGTGCACGGCTCCGAGTGGCACAGCTGGCCGGCCGCGCTGCGCGACCCCCGTTCGCCCGAGACCGCACGGGCGAAGAGCGAGCTGATGGACCGGGTCGACTTCCACAGCCGTCTCGTGTGGCTGACCGACGAACAGCTGGCAGCGGCGGGCCGGGCGGCCCGCGAGGCGGGCATGGGCGTGGGCGTCGTGCACGACCTCGCCGTCGGTGTGCACCCCGGCGGTGCCGACGCGTGGGCCCAGCAGGACGTCTTCGCGGCCGGAATGTCGGTCGGCGCGCCGCCCGACGCGTTCAACGCCCGCGGCCAGGACTGGGGGCTGCCGCCGTGGCGCCCCGACGCGCTGGCCGCCTCCGCGTTCGCCTCGTACCGGGGCCTGCTGCGCGGCATCCTGCGCAACGCGGGCGCGCTGCGCATCGACCATGTGATGGGCCTGTTCCGGCTGTGGTGGGTGCCGCAGGGCGCCCCGCCCACCGAGGGCACGTACGTCCGCTACGACGCCGAGGCGATGCTGGCGGTCCTCGTCCTGGAGGCGCACCGCGCGGGCGCCGTCGTCATAGGAGAGGACCTCGGGACGGTCGAGCCGGGCGTGCGGGAGGCGCTCGCGGATCGCGGCGTGCTGGGCACCTCCGTGCTGTGGTTCGAGCGCGACTGGGCGGGCAGCGGCCGGCCGCTGCCGCCGGAGAGGTGGCGGGAGGGGTGCGTCGCCACCGCCACCACGCATGATCTGCCGTCCACCGCGGCCCGGCTCAGCGGCGGCCATGTGGAGCTGCGCCACCGGCTCGGACTGCTGACCCGCGGCCTGGAGCAGGAGCGCACGGAGGACACGGCCGATGTGCAGGAGTGGCTCGGCCTGCTGGAGCGCCTGGGCCTGCTCCCCGAGGGCGCCGGGGACGAGGAGGCCGGGATCCGGGCGGTCTACCGCTTCCTGCTGCACACGCCGGCGCGCATGGTCGGGGTGTGGCTGCCGGACGCGGTCGGCGACCTCCGCCCGCAGAACCTGCCGGGCACCTGGGACGAGTACCCGAACTGGCGGCTGCCCGTCGCGGACGGCGAGGGCCGGCCCACGGCCCTGGAGGACCTTGCCGCATCGTCCCGGCTGCACCGGCTCATGACGGTCCTCGCAACCGCGCGGGGCGGCGACGGCTCCTCTATGGCACCCCCGGGCGCGCGACCCTGACAGGCGTTCGCTACGTTGGCACCGTGGACAAGAAGAACGCCTTGCGCGCCGGCGCCGTCGCAGCCGGTACGACGCTGATGATGCTGCTGATGTCGTCCCCCGCGCTCGCGCTCACCCCGGACGACGGCGACGACCCGGGTGCCGGCCTGAGCGTGGCCGAGACCCTCGGCCTGTATGTCGTGGCGCCGATCGCCCTGTTCGTGGTGATCGCCGGCCTGGTGATGGTGCTCGACAAGTCCAGGAAGCAGAGCTGACCCTGCCCTGATCCCAGCCTTCGAGGCGCCCCGGACGCTCCCGCGTCCGGGGCGCCTTTGCTGTGCCGCCCTCCGGGCGATGATTCAGATCTGCCGGAAAAAACCGTCGAAAGCGTTCGATGGACCCAAGTGATCCTCCGGGGCGACGGTGGAGCCACCGCCCACCTCTCAGGAAGGCACCGGATGACCGTGGCGGACCGGACTGCGTCCGCACCGGCAGGACGCCCCCGCGCCACGGGTCAGGGCTGCTTGGCCGCGCTGCGCGAGGGTGCCGGCGGTTAGCCGTGTCGCGACGTAATGCACCGTAGTACGCTGTTTCCCATGAAGACCATCACCCAACGCGAACTCGCCGCGCGCTCCAAGGCAGTGCTGGATGATGTCGAGGCGGGCGAGACGTATCACGTCACTCGCAACGGAATAAAGATCGCCGAAGTCAGGCCGCTGAGCCCGCGACGGCGATACGTCCCGGTCGAGGAGATCCAACGGAAGTGGCGCAACGCGCCGCCGGTCGATCACGCGCGGATGCGTGCCGAGGCCGACGAGTTCTTCGGAGACGAGGACCGTGTCGGTGAAGCCGCCGACCCCTGGGACCGCAACCATGACTGAGCGCCACGAACGTGGGCTGGCCGACACATGTGTGGTCATCGACCTGCCCGCACTCGCTCCGGAAAGGCTGCCGCTGGAGATCGCCATTCCCTCGGTGGTCCTGGCAGAACTCGCCCAGGGCGTGGCCATGGCCAAGGATCCGGTCGAAACGCTGGCGCGTGCCCAGCGGCTCGCCGACGCCGAGGCGGACTTCGACGCCGTCCCCTTCACCCGTGAGGCGGCGCGGTGTTACGGCACGCTGGTCGCGCTCACCATCAGGTCGAAGCGCGATCCCCGGCCGCGACGGATCGACTTGATGATCGCGGCCACGGCCGCGGCCGAAGGGCTGCCTCTGTACACGCGGAATCCCGACGACTTCAAGGGCCTGGAGCAGGCGGTGGAGATCGTCGCTGTCTGACCCGTGAGCCGCGGCGGCTCGCCCCGAGGCCGGTCCGTCAAGCGTCCCGGGGCGTCACCGTCATCGGCATGCGGTCCGGGTGGGCCACGGCCGAGGCGACTTCCTTCGGTACGTGGCCCCCGGCCGGGCGCAGTTGCCAGCGGGCGAGGATCGTCGCCAGCGCGATCGTCGCCTCCATCCACACGAACGCGTCGCCGATGCACTTGCGGTTGCCCGCGCCGAACGGGATGTACGACTGGCGCGAGACGGCGGCGCGGCGCTCGGGCAGCCACCGGTCGGGATCGAACCCGTCCGGGTCCTCGTACAGGTCCGGGTCCCGGTGCATCGCGTAGAGGCTGAAGCCCACCTCGGTGCCCTCCGGCAGCGTGTAGCCGCCGAGTTCCACCGGCGCCGTGGCCCGGCGCATGAGCATGGTGACGCCGTGCAGACGTATCACCTCGTCGAGGACGCGGCGGACCGCCTCCAGCCTGGGCACGTCCTCGACGGCCACGGGCCGGTCGCCCACCACGTCCTTGATCTCCGCCACCAGCCGCGCCTCGGCCTCGGGGTGCTGGGAGAGTTCGTAGAAGGTCCACGAGAGCGTGGCGCCGTGGTCTCCGCTCCGGCGAAGAGGATGGTGCTCAGCTCGTCCCTGACCTCGGTGTCGGACAGGGACTCACCGGTCTCCGAGTCCTGCGCGGCCAGCAGCACCGACAACAGGTCGTTGTGCCCGGTGTCGCCGGACCGGCGGGTCCTGGCGACCACGTCGTCGATGACGGAGCGCAGGGTTGCGGCCGCCGCGTCGAAGTCCCGGTTGGGTTTGATCGGGAAGCGGTCCGGGAACTTGGGCGAGGCCGCCCGTATCAGCAGGTTCTTCAGCACGACCGGCAGGTTCTCGCGGATGGCGACCACCGCGGGCTCTCCGATGTCCGTGGAGAAAAGCGTGGTCGCCAGCGTCTCGATGGCGTACTGGGCCATCGCCTGCTCCACCTCGATCTCCTGGCCCGGTGTCCAGGAGTCCGCGAGCGCGGTGGCGTTGGTGCTCATCGCCTGCGCATACATCGTGATCCGCTGCGGGTGGAACATCGGCTGGATGACCCGGCGGTGCCGTCGGTGCACCTCTCCGCCCGCCGTCGCGAGTCCGTCGCCCGCGAGGGGGCGCAGCCGGTCGAAGAATCCTTTCCTCGGTACGGCTGTGATGCCGGCTCTACGCGAAGTGCGCAGCCTGCCGGCCAGGCACGGAAGGGGTGAGGGAGCCGGGCACCAGGTCCCACCACCAGGAGACGGCGGGGATGTCCAGCGGCTCGTGGCGGTCGTCGGTCGGAGTGTCGCTGAAGACGGGCGGAAGGTTCGCCGGGTCGTCGGGGGTGGTGTAGCGCACGGAGCTGACGCCCCAGTCCTGGGCCCCGCGGATGAAGCTGGACAGGCTCCGCAGGTACTGCCGCAGCTGGGGGCTGCCCTGCTCGGACAACTGCTCGGACAGGCGCATGTACAGGCACATCACCCTGTCCCGCTGCGCTATCGCGGTCTTCAGCGCCTGCTCGGTGCTCATGCCCTGCCGCTCCAGCACGCGCAGGGCGTTGAGGTAGTAGCCGGGGGTTCTGCGCTCCTTGTGGTGGGAGAAGATGTCGTTGTCCCAGGTGATGATGAACGACGCCATCTCGGCCGCGGCGCGCACCGCGGTGCGGTCCCGCTCGTGCGGCTGGAGCTCGTAGCCGTATCCCATCTCCAGCATGGGGAGCACCACCGAGGTCGCCCCGTCGTACAGCCGGATCAGCGTGTAGTCGTTGAGGTCGGGCACGGTGCCGGCGCGGCGGTGCGCGGCCTCCCACACCACCGAGAAGAAGTACTCCCGCAGGGCATCCACCCAGCGGGCCGTCTGGCCCGCCGTACCGTAGCGGTCCACGCGCATCCGCAGGTCCCGCAGGCCCGCGGCCAGCGGGTCATCCTGCATCATCGGCGCCTCGGGGTTCTGTGCCACCCGGATCAGCCGGTGCAGCAGGCCGGCCAGGTCACCGGGCCGGTGCCCGAGTTCGCCCTCCTCGCAGTGGCCGTCGTCCACGCCGAAGAGCCACAGTACGAAGTCCGCGAGAAGGGAGACGACCTCCTCGCGGCCCTCGGGCAGGATTCGTGCCGAGAACGTGCCGATGTCCTGCACCACCAGCTTGGCGCGCAGCGCCTCGGAGCCGATGCGGTACGTCTCGGCCCAGGCCGCTGTCTGGACGTCTATGTCCGCGTGCTGCGGGTGTATCGCGGGTGGAATGGGCGAGAAGAGCGGGGGGACGGTCAGCTCGGACTCCACGTGCGGCCTGCCTCTCGATGCGGGTGCGGCGCGTCAACCTCGTTGTCACACGCGCAACTTGCACCTCAGAGTGATCAACTACGCGGCATCGTACTCAGCCGGATTGGCTGATCCAATGGGACAAATCCCGGCCAGAGCGGTACGCAACGGGCCAACGATGGCCGGAAGTTGCGGCACGACCTGCGCCACTGGTTCCGGTTGCCGGAGCCGATGTCCGGGTCACGATGCCGCCTGCGCCTGGGCCAGGAACTGCAGGTAGCGCATCAGCGCCATCAGGACGTCCCGGCTGGACGCGCGCTCCCGCGCGTCGCACAGCATGATGGGCACGGCCTCCGGCAGATCCAGCGCGGCTCGCAGCTCCTCGAGCGGGTAATCGGGTGCGTCGGGGAAGGAGTTGACCGCGACGACGAACGGAACGCCGCGTTCCTCCAGCCTCCCGATGACATCGAAGCTGACCTCCAGCCGGCGGGTGTCGACCAGCACCACCGCGCCGAGCGCGCCCTCGAACAGCCCGCGCCACAGGAACCAGAAGCGCTCCTGGCCCGGAGTGCCGAACAGGTACAGCACCAGCTCCTCGTTGATGCTGATACGGCCGAAGTCCATCGCGACCGTCGTCGACGTCTTGCGTTCCACCCCCTGGGTGTCGTCCACGCCGACACCGGCCTGGGTCATCGTCTCCTCGGTCGTCAGTGGCCTGATCTCACTGACGGAGCCGACCAGGGTCGTCTTGCCGACACCGAAGCCGCCCACGATGACCACCTTGACGGCGGCCGTGGCGGTCGTCGGCAGCACGTCCTCGCTCCGCGGGCCGAGAGCCTGCTCAGAGCTTCTGAAGTCCATCGATCACTGCCTCAATCAACGCGCGGTCGGGGAGGTGGGCGGCCCGGACGGGTGCGCGGGCCAGCACCTTGTCCTCGGCCAACAGGTCGCTGAGCAGCACGGTGATCACGCTCACCGGCAGGCTCAGATAGGCGGATATCTCGGCCACCGAGAGCGGCGCCTGACAGATCCGGATGATGGCCGCGTGCTCCGGCTGCATTCCGGGTCTCGGCCCCGACCTGGCCACGATCAGTGTGACCAGGTCTAAGGCGGTGGGCGCGAAGGAGCCGCTGCGGCCGCCGGTGATGACGTACAGCCGCTCGGGACTGCCCGGCTCCCAGTCGTCGTCCGCGTCGCTCACGCGGTCTGCCCCTCGTGCCGCGGCGGCGTGCTCAGGTGCTCTCCGATCCGCAGCACGAGGTCCCGCATGCGCTGTCCCATCAGACCGGCGTCCACGCCCTCGTCGGCCAGCACCGCGAGATAGGCGCCCGCACCCGCGGCCATGAGGTAGAAGAAGCCGCCGTTCATCTCGATGACGACGAGCCGCATCTGGCCGTCGCCGTGGGGGAGTTCGGAGGCCACCGCGGCCGCGAGGCTCTGCAGTCCGGCGCAGGCGGCGGCCAGCCGGTCGGCCGAGTCGGTGTCCGACCCGTACTGGGCCATACGCAGTCCGTCGGCGGACAGCACGACGACGTTTCGGGTCTGCGGTACGCCCTCTGCCAGGTCCTTGAGCATCCAGTCCATGTTGGTCTGGTGGGACTGCCGCTGAATCATGGCTGCTCGTTTCCGTTGTTCGTCTGGGGAGTGTCGCCGGACAGGCCGCTCTGGAAGGCGGCCAGCCACATGCCGGGCTGCACCGCCGGTGCGGCGCCCTGCGCGGGGTCGGGCACGGTCGCGGGAGGTGTTTGCGTCCCGTCCACGGGGACGGCGGGAGCGGTCACCCGGGCCTTGCGGCGTCGCTGGGGGAGTCCGTTCGCGGTCCGCTCGCTCACCTGCGGGACGTCCTCGGCGGGAAGGGGCACCGTCAAGCCCGTGACCGGCCGCGGGAGCCGCTCGTGGGTGTCGGAGCCGGCGGGACGGGGACCGGAGGCGGCGCCGATGCCGTGCGCCAGGCCGGTCGCCGAGGAAGAGGTGGTGATCAGGGCCTGAGGGACGACGAGAACGGCGCGCACGCCGCCGTACGCGGAGGCGCGCAGCGACACCTGGAACCCGTACGCCTGTGAGAGGCGGCCCACCACGGCGAGGCCGAGGCGCGGGCTCTCGCCGAGGTCGTTGACATCGATGCCCTGCTGCGCCTGGCGCAGCATCCGCTCGGCGCGCCTGCGCGCCTCCTCGCTCATGCTGACACCGCCGTCCTCGATCTCGACGGCGATGCCCGACTGCACGTCGACGGCGGTCAGATGGACCTTGGTCTGCGGCGGCGAGTAGCGGGTGGCGTTGTCCAGGAGTTCCGACAGGGCGTGGATCAGCGGTTCGACGGCGGTGCCTACGACGGCGACCTCGGAGACCGAGTGCAGTTCGACGCGCTGGTAGTCGATGATCCGGGACATGGCGCCGCGCATGACGCTGTAGAGCGGCACGGCCTTGCTCCACTGGCGTCCCGGGCGTGCGCCGCCGAGGACGGCGATGGAGTCGGCCAGCCGGCCGATCAGCGCGGTGCCGTGGTCGATGCGCAGCAGGTCGCCGAAGACCTCGGGGGTCCGGCCGTGCCGGTCCTCCATCTCGCGCAGCTCCTGGGCCTGCTGGTGGACGATGGCCTGCACCCGCCGGGCGATGTTCACAAAGGCGCGCTGTGCGGACTCGCGCAGGTCCTCCTCGGCGCTGACCGCGTCGACCACCGAGCGGAGCACCGCGCGGTGCTCGGGCGGTGCGTCGACGGAGGCGAGGACGTCCTCGGGGAAGCCGCCGGACCGCAGGGCCTGGACCACCTGGGGCAGCAGTTCACCGGCGAGCCGGCCGGTCTGGGCCGTCTGGTGGGCGATCAGCGCGTCCTGCGCCGCGACCCGGTTGCGCAGTTCGCTCACCAGTCTGCCCCTGCGCATGGCCTCCGCACAGGCGACGGCGACCGCGGCGACGGCCACGGCGGAGACGATCAGCACGGGGGTGCGAGCCGACGCGGAGACCAGGAACACGGCCACGATCGCGGCCGCGGCGGTCGCGGCGACGGGCAGCTGCCAGACGAGGCTGGCCCTCGGCCGCGGACTTCCGGTCGACGTTCCCTGTCGAACCATCAGCATCCTCAGAAATCGAACGGGAAAAGATCACATGAAACAACCGGCGGGAGCATATCCCGCTCCGCGCAAGGGCGTTGACGGCGGGCTCCGCTCTGGCGAATTGTCGACGGCCGAAAACGCAAGGAGGCGCGCCGGGCCGACAGCGGCCCGACGCGCCTTCAATTTCCACCCGGTTCCTATGCCTCTTGCGTCACTCCGCTGCCGCGTCCGCCGCCTGCGCCTTCAGCGCACGCTCGACACCGGCCCGTGACTCCAGGACGAGCCTGCGCAGCGCGGCGTTGGGCTCGGCCGACTTCAGCCAGGCGTCGGTGGCGTCCAGCGTGTCCTGCGAGATCTGGAGCGAGGGGTAGAGGCCGACGGCGATCTGCTGCGCCATCTCATGGCTGCGGGACTCCCACACGCCCTTGACAGCCGCGAAGTACTTCTCCGTGTACGGGGCGAGCAGTTCGCACTGATCAGTTTGGACGAAGCCGCTGATCACGGCCTCCTGCACGGCGTTCGGCAGCGCTGCTTTCGCATCGGACACAGTGATCGACGCCCACGCCTGTGCCTTGGCCTCCGGCGTCGGCCGCGCGGCTCGCGCCGTCGCCGCGTGCCGCTCACCGGCCGCGGTCCTGTCCCGCCCGTACTCCCCGGCGATCTCCTCCTCGTCGAAGACCCCGGTCGCGGCGAGACGCTCCACGAACGCCCAGCGCAGCTCGGTGTCGACGGCCAGGCCCTCGATCGTCTGGGAGCCGTCCAGCAGCGCCTGGAGCAGGTCCAGCTGCTGCGGCGTGCGCGCGGTCGCGGCGAACGCCCGCGCCCAGGCCAGCTGGTGGTCGCTGCCCGGCTCCGCCGACCGCAGGTGCGCCAGCGTCGCGTCGGTCCACCGGCTCAGACCCGTCTCGCGCCACTGCGGCGCCGCGTACAGGTCGATGGCCAGCTTGACCTGGCGGTGCAGCGACTGGACCACGCCGATGTCGGACTCCTTGCCGATCCCGGACAGGACCAGCGCGAGGTAGTCGCGGGTGGCGAGCTCGCCGTCGCGGGTCATGTCCCAGGCCGAGGCCCAGCACAGCGCGCGCGGCAGGGACTCGGTGAAGTCGCCCAGGTGCCCGGTGACGTTCTTCAGCGACTCCTCGTCGAGGCGGACCTTCGCGTACGACAGGTCGTCGTCGTTGAGCAGGACGACGGCCGGACGGGCCCTGCCCACCAGGGCCGGCACGTCGGTCAGTTCACCGTCGACGTCCAGCTCGATCCGGTCGGTGCGCACCAGCCTGCCGGCCTCGTCGGTGCCGTCGATGTCGTAGAGGCCGATCGCGATCCGGTGCGGACGCAGCACGGGCTCGCCCTTGGCGCCCGCCGGTAGCGCCGGGGCCTCCTGCTTCACCGCGAAGGCGGTGATCACACCGGAGTCGTCCGTGGTGATCTCCGGGCGCAGGATGTTGATGCCGGCCGTCTCCAGCCAGGCCCTGGACCACATCTTCAGATCCCGGCCGCTGGTCTCCTCCAGCGCGCCCAGCAGGTCCGACAGGCGCGTGTTCTTGAAGGCGTGCGCCTTGAAGTACGCCTGTACGCCGCGGAAGAACTCGTCCATGCCGACATAGGCGACGAGCTGCTTGAGAACCGACGCGCCCTTGGCATACGTGATTCCGTCGAAATTGACGAGAACGTCATCCAGGTCGCGGATTTCGGCCATGATCGGGTGCGTCGACGGCAGCTGGTCCTGCCGGTAGGCCCACGTCTTCATGGAATTCGCGAATGTGGTCCACGAGTGCGGCCACCGCGAGCCGGGTGCGTACGCCTGGCAGGCGATCGAGGTGTAGGTGGCGAACGACTCGTTCAGCCAGAGGTCGTTCCACCACTCCATGGTCACGAGGTCGCCGAACCACATGTGGGCGAGCTCGTGCAGGATGGTCTCCGCCCGCACCTCGTACGCGGCGTCCGTCACCTTCGAACGGAAGACGTACTGGTCGCGGATGGTCACCGCGCCCGCGTTCTCCATCGCGCCCGCGTTGAACTCCGGCACGAACAGCTGGTCGTACTTGGCGAACGGGTACGCGTAGTCGAACTTCTCCTGGAACCAGTCGAAGCCCTGCCGCGTGACATCGAAGATCGCGTCCGCGTCCAGGAACTCGGCCAGCGACGGACGGCAGTAGATGCCGAGCGGGACCGACCGGCCGTCCTTCTCGTACGAGCTGTGGACACTGTGGTACGGGCCGGCGATCAGGGCCGTGATGTAGGTCGAGATGCGCGGCGTCGGCTCGAAGCGCCAGACGTTGTCCTCCGGCTCGGGCGTCGGGGAGTTCGAGATCACCGTCCAGCCCGCCGGCGCCTTCACGGTGAACCGGAAGGTCGCCTTGAGGTCGGGCTGCTCGAAGCTCGCGAAGACCCGGCGCGCGTCCGGGACCTCGAACTGCGTGTAGAGGTACGCCTGCTCGTCCACCGGGTCGACGAAACGGTGCAGGCCCTCGCCCGTGTTCGTGTACGAGCAGTCGGCGACGACGCGCAGCTCGTTGTCGCCCGCGTGCAGATGCTTCAGTGTGATCCGCGAGTCCCGGAAGACCGCGGCGACGTCCAGCGACTTCCCGTTCAGCAGGACCTCGTGCACGGCGGGGGCGACCAGATCGATGAAGGTCTCCGCACCGTCCTCGGCCGACGCGAAGCGCACGGTGGTCTCGGACCGGTAGGTCCCGCCCTCCTGTGCTCCGGAGAGATCGAGGTCGATCTCGTACGAGTCAACGGTGAGCAGGCGTGCACGCGCTTGCGCCTCTTCACGGGTCAGGTTTGTGCCAGGCACCCGGTCATCTCCTCGGTCTGCGATGTTTGCGGCCATCCTTCCACGCGCCGCCTGCGCTGCGTCCGGGACCGAGGAGGTGCCGGGACACGACGACGAGGGGGGGGGGGGCGGGGGGGGGCCCCCCCCCCCGCGGCACCCAGCCGCCGCCCCGCCGCACGGCGGCGGCCCGCACCGCCCGAGGCACCCCCGGACGCGCCGCGCCCCAG